>CAZKHF010000116.1:0-9150 GCA_964552445.1 uncultured Bradyrhizobium sp.
CGCCGCGGCGCTTCGCCGCGAGCCGCGTCATCGCCGCGTCAAGGCCGCCGGTCTATGCAGGCCGAGGGCGCTCGAGAGACGCGGCGCGCGCGCCGGAACAGGCTTCGGCGGCCGTCGCGAAATCCGCTGCGCGCGAGCCAAATCGCGCGAAAGGCCGGGAAGAACCGACGCCGGCCAGAGGGGCGAGAGCATGACCGAGATTGACGCGTCGGCCGGCTACGCCGCCGCGAGCGCGCCGCCGCTCGGCGAAGAACGCGCCGCCCATCGGCCGCGCGGCGGGCTCGCCGCGCTGTCGATCGGCGCGCTCGGCGTCGTCTACGGCGACATCGGCACCTCGCCGCTCTACGCGGTCGACCAAATCTTCTCCGGCCCGGCCAACGTGGCGCCGACCGGCGCCAACGCGCTCGGCTCGATCTCGCTGGCGATCTGGACCATCACGCTGATCGTGGCGATCAAGTACGCGCTGCTTGTCCTCCGGGCGGAGAACGAGGGCGAGGGGGGCGTGTTCGCCCTCTACGGCCTGCTGCACGGCTTCAAGCGACAGGGGACGGTGGCGCTCCTGTGGGCGCTGATGCTGGGGGCGGGGCTGCTGTTCGGCGACGGCATGATCACGCCGGCGATCAGCGTGCTCTCCGCGGTCGAGGGCCTCGGCGTCGCCACGCCGGCGCTTTCGCCCTACGTCATCCCGATCACCCTGGCGCTGCTCACCGGGCTGTTCGCCATCCAGTTCAAGGGCGCCTCGCGCATCGGCGTCGTGTTCGGGCCGATCCTGATCGTGTGGTTCGTCGTCATCGCCGCCCTCGGCGTGGTCCAGATCGCGCGGGCGCCGCAGATCCTCGCGGCGTTCAATCCCTTATATGGCCTGACTTTCCTCGCCCATGCCGGCTTCCGCCAGGCGCTGCTGATCCTCGGGGCGATGATGCTGGTCGTCACCGGCGGCGAGGCGATGTACGCCGACCTCGGTCATTTTGGCGCGCGGCCGATCCGGGTGAGCTGGTTCGCCGTCGTCTTCCCGGCGCTGCTCGCCAACTATCTCGGCCAGGGCGCCTACATGCTGAGCGGCGCGCCGGTGGTCGGCGGCAACCTCTTTTACTCGATGGCGCCGACGGCGCTGATCTATCCGCTGGTGGCGCTCGCCGCCGCGGCGACCGTCATCGCCTCGCAGGCGCTGATTTCCGGCGCCTTCTCGCTGGTGTCGCAGGCGATCGGCCTCGGCCTGTTCCCGCGCATCGTCGTGCAGCACACCGATCTCGTTCACGCCGGCCAGATCTACATCCCGTTCGTCAACTGGACGCTCTATCTCGGCTGCGTCGCGCTGGTGGTCGCCTTCGGCTCGGCCTCGGCGCTCGCCGCCGCCTACGGCCTCGCCGTCGCCGGGGTGATGCTGATCACCTCGCTGGCGATGTTCTCGGTGGCGCGCCGTTGCTGGCGGTGGAGCGCGACGCGCGCCTATCTGGTGTGGGGGCCGTTCTCGGCGCTCAACGCCGCCTTCCTCGTCGCCAGCTCGCTCAAGTTCCTCGAAGGCGGATTCGTGCCGATCTCGGTCGGCGCGGCGGCGTTCGCCGTCATGGCGACCTGGCGCTGGGGCCGCAAGGCGACCACCGCCGCCTATTCGCAAAAGTCGACCATGACCATGGGCGAGCTGATCGCGCGGCATCGCGACGCGCCCTACCGCCTCGAGCGCAACGCGCTGCTGCTGGCGCCGTGGAAGCTGCGCGCGCTCGCCGATCGCACGCCCGCCTTGGCGGCGTTGCTGTGGGAGCACGGCGGCGCCCTGCCGCGCAACCTGGTGTTCGTCAAGGTGACCCACCCCAAGACGCCCTACATCCGCGACAACCGTTGCCATGTCACCGTGTTCGACCGCGACGAGAAGGGGGGAGGGGTGATCGGCGTCGAGCTAAGCTTCGGCTTCATGGAGGAGCCCAACATCGAACGGTTCCTCGCCGACATGGCGCGCCACCACGAGATCGACCTGCCGGCCGACCCGAAGCAATGGGTGGTCCACGCCGCCCACGAGAACCTGCTGCCGACCCGCCGCATGAACCTCTTCCGGCGCCTGCGCTTCCGCCTGTTCTCGCTTTTGCGCGACGTCTCCCAGCCGGCCTATTTCGCCTACGGCCTCGGCGACGAGGTGCGCCTCACCGTCGAGATCATGCCGGTCAGGGTGAGCTGAGGCGCGCCGCGATCGCGCCGGAGCCGCGCCGTCATCGCGAGCGAAGCGAGGCAATCCGGCGATCGTGACGGCGGGAGATGCGCGCGGCGGCGTCGCGGAGAAATCGTTGAACCCGGGCGGCCCACAACCGCGCCAACCAGCCGGCGCCGCGGCGGCCGACAGATAGGTCCGCGCGGGGTGGGAGCGGCCGTTCGCCGGCGCCGACGCTGACGCCGGCGCCGTGTGTTTCGCTTCGCGGCGCGCGGGGCGCGGAGCGGCGCAGCGCGTGGCGGCGAAGGCGAAGGCCGAACCGACCGAGGGCGGCGCCGTTTTCCGGCGATGGTTTGCTTTCAATGGCTTGCGAGGCGATTTTCTTCCGCCTCGGTGGGCGGCGGCGGCGTGCGTCGCGCTTCGACGGCGCGGCGTGTCGGCGAGGACCGACAGGACCGCTCGCGGAGGCTGCGCGGATTAGGCGAAGTTACTAGGGTGTAACGGTAATTGCGGATTAAGTGCGTTTCGTAAGGCGTCGCCATAATTCCGACGATCCGATCATTGACCTCGCCGCTTGATCGGATAGCCTCATGTCGCCTGAAGACGCGTCAGCCAATTCCAACACAAGTTACGACGGGACCATCATGGGCGAGGCGCGCGGAGACAGGTTTACCGATTGCACACGGACTGCCGGAAATGAATATCGGCTATTTGATTCATTCCTTCAGCGCCCGCGCAGGAACAGAGAGCTATGTCTATCACATGTCGATGGCTATGGCCGAACTGGGGCACAATGTACATATCATTTCTTTAACTGGAAAAGGCCGATGGGACTTTGAAGCATTTGATAATAGAATATCTGTACATCAGTTTGAATTACAATACGACGTATTTGGATACTTTCGCAAATTGGAACCCGTTTTCCCTGTATCCGTATGGCGTTATGGGCGTTCCATAAGGAGGATTTTGCCAACCCTAGTTAAGGATTGCGCAATTGACATCATAGAAGCAACCGACTGGGGAATGGACGCCTGGGCCTATTTGCCTATACGGCAAGTCCCTGTTTGCGTAAGACTGCATGGTTATCCGGGTTTTAAAGGAGAATTCGAGAGTAAACTATTAAAGAAATGGCCGAGAAATTATATTAGCTGGCATATTCAGAGAAAACACATTCTGAACGCGGATCTTGTTACGGGAGTATCGGAAGCCTATGCCGATTTTGTCCGACAGGCATGGGAGATCAAAGAGAAGGAGATTCAGATCATTCCGATTGCGGTTGATTTGAACATTTTTCGCCCGACGGAAGCTTCTCGGGACGATCGCTCCATTCTTTTTGCGGGACGGCTCGAGAAGCTCAAGGGAATCGAAACGCTTGCGCAAGCCATTCCCATGGTTTTGAAACAAAGTCCCAGGACAAGATTTTATTTTGCGGGAGTAGATCGTCAATATAGCACACAAAAAACATGGTCAGAGCATTTGATCGAAAGTTGCGGTCGGGAAAATGAAAATATTGTTTATCTAGGTTCGTTATCAACCAAGGAGCTTATTCGGTATTATCAACATTCAACCATCTGTGTTGTACCTTCACTTTATGAACCCGGCGCCACGGTCGCCTTTGAGGCGATGGCTTGCGGGTGTCCGGTGTTGGCGAGCAGGGTGGGCGGTCTCGCGGAAATCATCAAAGATAGACAAACAGGTTTATTGACGCCGCCTGACGATGCGGCGGCGCTCGCCGATGGCCTCATTGAATTGCTGAGGAAGAAGCATTGGAGACAGGAACTGTCCCAAAAAGCGCTTGAGTCGGTACGTCAAAAATTCGATTTAAGTAGAATTTTACA
Organism: uncultured Bradyrhizobium sp.; assembly: GCA_964552445.1. GTDB lineage: Bacteria > Pseudomonadota > Alphaproteobacteria > Rhizobiales > Beijerinckiaceae > Roseiarcus. Next base: position 3,982 of record CAZKHF010000116.1, read on the forward strand.
ACGAACTCTGGTCGCTTACAGCAACGCCATCGAAACGTTTAGAAACAGCGATTGAGCTGGTCCCGCTTGTCTGAACAGAATCTCCGCGTCGATAAGTGGAGTCTCTGCCGGGTTGGGCCGCTGGGCGGATCGGCGGCGAGGTGAAGTCGGCTTGACGCGAGGCGCCGCCGTCTAGGCTCGAATGAGGTCTTCGGGCCGGCCCCAGCCAAAAGCTGGTCAAGCACGGCGTCGGCAATCTTCGGTTGCTTGCGTCGGGCCAGGGGTAAGCTCCTTCGCTCCCATCGCCCCCGAACCACACACGAAATGCGGGACAGTTCCCTCGATCGAGAGCTCGCGCGGCCATCCCAAGCGGGCGCTCGCCGACGTCCTGTCGCTGCGCGCCTCGCGCGATCTCGACGATCTCCCGGCGTAGCGGAGCTTCGTCGACGAGGTCGTCGGTCGCAGCGACGCTCTCGACGCCAAGCGCGTCGATCAGGAGCCGCTGGCGCCGAAAGAACCGCCGCGCTACGGTCGAGAATCAATCACCTCACCGTTCTCGCCGTCAAATCTTTCTCCGGGGCCTTTCGTGAAGCGGATCATCCTATTTCGATTCCACGATTCGCTGGACATCTGCGCCAACCGCCTCGACCTCTTGCATCGCTTCAATCCCGGCGCCGGGATCATCGGCCTCTGGGGCGGCCACCGCTCGAGGCTCCAGGAAGCCCAACAGGCGCTGGCCTCTCGCCTCGAATACATCTGGGACATTCCGGTCGAATCGCCCCTATGGAAGTGGCGACACGCAGACCTTTCGCTTTTGATGTGGTACCGCCACGAAGGTCGGCGCACGCCTTTCGACATGCTCCATCTCATGGAGTGGGACCTGCTGCCCCTGGCGAGCCTAGACCGGATCTACGGAGAAAAGGGCCGGAACGGAGTCGCCTTGACGGGCCTGACGCCTGTGGAACGCATCCAGCACGACTGGTACTGGACTTCGGTGGAGCCCTACGCCACGCAATGGCGGCGACTCCAGGAGCATGTCCGCAACCGCTATGGCTGGCAGGGCCCTTACTTTGCGTGCCAGGGGCCCGCGAACGCCTTCTCCAAGGCTTTCCTCGAACGCTACTCCCAGGAGGAGATTCCCGAGCTGGTGCACGAGGAACTCAGAATCCCCCTCTATGCCCAGGCTCTGGGCTTCGAAGTCGTGGGCCTTCCTCGCATCTACCGGGAGATCATGGACCCCAAGGCGATGAAGTTCTTCAATTGCGAAAAGCTGCCCATCAGGGAACGCACCATCCGCTGGGAGCTGCTCAAGCCGTGGGGGCGGAGAGTATTCCATCCGTACCGGAAGCCCTGGGAGGTCTCCCCTTTTCACCGGTGAGAAAGGAATGAACACGAAGCAGATGGCCGCAGCCGGTCTTTAGTCTCTCCGTGCTATTACGTGATTCGTAAGACGCTCGAAGCGCGTGACTGAGAAATAAGCTGAGTGATTCGATCCAGACTTGGTGAATCACAAGGCCTTGAAATCAAACGCAATCGTTATGAGTCGGACACTCAACATGCCGAGAGTTTCTATTGTCACGCCCGTTTACAACTCATCGGCATTCCTAGACCGCTGCCTCGATTCTCTGGCTTCAATGACCTTCCACGACTTCGAAGTGATTGCAGTCGACGATGGATCGGACGACGATTCCTGGTCTATCATCGAGGACTTTGCCCGACGCGATCACCGCTTTTCTCGATCCTTTCAAGCCCCGCATTGCGGATTGGGCCCCACTAGAAATCGAGGACTTGAAATCGCTCAAGGGGAATTCGTCGCCTTTGTCGATTCTGACGATTATGTGGACCCGGACTATTGTGGAGTCCCCTGTGCCCTTGCCTGCGAGAGGGAGGCAGACCTCGTTTGTTTTGGATCCTGGTGGGTCTATCCGGAACGACAGGATCTCCATCAACACACTTACCAAGAAGGAATGTCCCCTCAGCAAGCCCTTCTCAGCATGACCCCCATGGTTTGGGACAAGCTTTACCGACGTGACTTCCTACAGAGTCGACATCTTGGATTTCCTGCCATTTATCACGAGGACGAGGTGTTTGTTCCTTTGTTGATGGCTCAATCCCCGCGCACCGCAATGCTTATGCGCCCACTATACTACTATGTCAAACGAGAGGGCAGCGTCTCTGGCCTTAGAGTCAACCCAGAAAGCGTCGATGTGCTACAGGCATTCCGGCTTGTGATCGACCAAAGCCTAGCCCTACCGGCGTTCCGTCATGAACTTGAGTTCTATGCGGTCCGTTTCCTCGTTCGCGCTGCTTCGGCTTGGGCTACCTGCCAGGAGGACTGGGCTGTCGATTGCCAGCGCAGGGCCAAGTTGCTGCTCGACGCGATTGACCATCCTGGTTCGGATAACCCCTACCTGATGCGCGCCTCCTCGCCCAAGGAGCGATTTGCACGATATCCGGGCGATTTGGTTTCCTATTCGATATCCTCTTTGGGGATGTCCCGCTCTCTGTTGAAATTCGCAGAACGGACGCTGCGGTTCAAAAGCTAGGTCCCGGTCGAGTAGCCCGGCCATTCAGCTCCGCCCTCGCAGATCCGGGCGTGCGGCTTTCCCGCGCGGCTCTTCCCGAGAGTTGCCCGCATCGGTTCGCATCTACGCCCATGAGCGGACGACTCGAGGGGGCGGCAAGGGCAAGCGCGATTCCAGAGCCAAGAACCAGTCCCAGCCTTCGTTTCGATTCTTCTGGCTGCGCCGCCAGAGGCGCGTGGCCCAGATACGCCGAGCTTCGTGCGGGAACCGGTTGAGGGCGCTCTAGTCGGTGCGGGAAGCCGGTCATCTCGGGAAGCTGGGAAAACGACTCGTCAACGCGCGGCATGGCGTCTGTCAAGGCGCTGCTGGTCGGTCGCCAACGCCAGGCGTTCGTTCGCAGCGCCCGTTCCTGTCCCTGACTCTTGAGGGTCGGAAAAGGTGAAGGCTTTCGGACGCCGACCCCACGTCCGGCATCGCCGTCGCGCAAGAAGCCGGCGTCTGAAACCCTTCGCCAGAGCGGACCGGTTATCCGGGCGCCGTGCGTAGGATCTTGTCCGCCGGGGCGCGCCCGCGTTCAGATTGCGGCGCGGATCTCTCTCGTCCCGCCTCTCCGGGGCGCGGGGCTTGGCGAGCGACGACGGCGGGTCGCCGCTCAGCGCGCCTTGCGCACGCTGAGGAGCGTGAACAGGCTGAGCGGCGCGAGGACGCGGCGCTCGATGAGCTCGGCGTCGGGCTGGGCGGCGATCCAGTCGCCGACGGCGCGATAGGGAAGGCGCGGCCGCCAGCCCGGCCAATCGGACAACCGCGCCATCGCCGCTTGGACCGCGACGCGCGGGCCGCGTTCGGCGGCGAAGTGGTTCATGACGGCCATCCGGCGCGCCGACGGCTCGCGTCGTCACTTGTCGAACTTCTTGATCGCCTCCGCGCTGACCGGCGTAAAGAAGTTGACCAGATTGCCGTCCGGATCGCGGAACAATAGCGAGCGGTTGCCCCAGGGCATCGTCGTCGGCGCCTGGACCAGGGAGTCGCCAATCACGTCCGCCAGCTTTCGATACTCGGCGTCCACGTCGCCGACCCGAAACTCGATGATGGCGGTGTGGTTGTCGGCGGGACGGGCCACGTCGCCGCCGAACAGCTTCAACGTGCGCGTCCCGGCGATCGCCAGGGCGCCCGCCGGCGTTTTCAGCTCCCCGAAATCCTCGGCGTACATCGTCACCGAGACGCCGGTGATCTGTTCGTAAAAGCGCGCGAGCCGCTTGACGTCGGCAGTGATGATGCGGATCGAGACGAAATCCAAGATGTCCTCCTATGGCGGCTCAGGCCGCGACGCGGCGTAGGGCTGTTGTATCCGGAGCCTGCTGACAGCATGGTGTCAGCAGGCTTTCAGCATACTGTCAGCAGGGAGACAGCCATGCGCCGCGCCGACCGACTGTTTCAGATCATCCAGGTCCTCCGGCGTTCGACCCAACCGGTGACCGCCAGCCGGTTGGCCGTGGAGCTGGAGGTGTCGCAGCGCTCAGTTTACCGCGATGTCGCCGATCTCATTGGGCAGCGGGTGCCAATCCGCGGCGAGGCGGGGATCGGCTACGTTCTCGACCGCGACTTCGACATGCCGCCGTTGATGCTCACGCCCGATGAGCTGGAAGCGGCGGTGCTCGGCGCGCAATGGGTGGCCGACAGGGGCGACGCCGTGCTGGCCGGCGCGGCGCGCGACCTGATCGCCAAAATCGCCGCAGCCGTGCCCGAACGTTTGCGCCCGTTCATCGCCGCGCCGAGCATCGGCGCGCCGACAAGCCGAGGCGTGGCGGCCGATGGTCTCGACATCGCCCTCGCGCGCTTATGGATCCGCCGCGGGCGGAAGATCAGAATCCGCTACCGCGACGAGCAGTCGCGCGAGACCGAGCGCACGATCTGGCCAACGATGATCGGTTACGCCGAGACCGTGCGCCTCATCGCTGCATGGTGCGAGCTTCGTCAGGATTTCCGTCACTTCAGGACGGATCGCATCGTCGCCGCTGAATTTCCCGACGAGCCGTATGGCTGCCGGCCCGACCAACTACGAGCGCGCTGGCGAAGTTTCATGGAGGTCGAGCATGGCGTCCGCTTGCCATAATCTGGCGTCGAGCAAAAAGGGAAAGAGGCGCGCGTCACCGTATTCCGAGCAAAAAGGGAAAGAGGCGCGCGTCACCGTATTCCCACCGTATTCCTCCGTATTCCCCCACCGTATTCCCCGTATTCCCTATTCCAAAGGGAAAGAAGTGCGCGTCACCGTATTCCCCACCGTATTCCGTATTCCGCTTCCACCGCGACGCGCTTCAGCAGAGAGCGCCGTCGACCTCATGGAGACCAAGTCTTCCGAAGCCGAGAGGCTGTCAAGGGCGCGCCTTTCGGCGCGCCGCCGCAGGCGGGCTTCGCCCCTTGACAGCCTCTCGGCTTCGGAAAAAGACGCTTCCATGAGGTCGACGGCGCGGTGTGTCGGCGGGGGGCCGACAAGGCCACTTGCAGAGGCGGCAAGGATTAAGCGTATTTCGTAAGGCGTCGCCGTAATTCCGTAACGGGCTGAAAACGCGGAGCGTTCTTGTGCTGGCCAGCGGCAGTGGGTCGGCGTGGATGGCCGGGCTTGTCCCACGGGTGTCCGGCACGGTTCGTGCTTTCACGCCGCCCT
>CAZKHF010000117.1:0-9142 GCA_964552445.1 uncultured Bradyrhizobium sp.
GCTTCTCGGCGAAGGCGATCAGCGCCGTGCGCGAGGGGAAGTCCCATTCGCGCCACGGCGCGATGATCTTGATGTCGGGCTCGAGCGCATAGGCCGAGAGCTCGAAGCGCACCTGGTCGTTGCCCTTGCCGGTCGCGCCGTGGGCGATCGCGTCGGCGCCGACCTGGCGGGCGATCTCGACCAGCCTCTTGGCGATCAGCGGCCGCGCGATCGAGGTGCCGAGCAGATATTGCCCCTCGTATTGGGCGTTGGCGCGGAACATCGGGAAGACGTAGTCGCGCACGAACTCTTCGCGCAGGTCCTCGATGAAGATGTGCTCGGGCTTGATGCCGAGCAACTCCGCCTTGCGCCGCGCCGGCTCGAGCTCTTCGCCCTGGCCGAGGTCGGCGGTGAAGGTGACGACCTCGCAGCCGTACGCCGTCTGCAGCCATTTGAGGATGATCGAGGTGTCGAGGCCGCCCGAATAGGCGAGCACTACGCGTTTCACCGGAGTTTTCAAATCGGACATAGGAACTTCGCCCAAAAGCAATCGCGCCAGTTTCAACACCCCGACGCCGAGCGCGAGCCGCGCGCGCCAGAGCCGTGTCCGCAGCCGGGACGGGTCGAGCTGCGCCGCGGCCTCGGATTTGAGCCGCGCCAACGACCGGGACGCAGCCAACCTCGCCGCGGCCTCGGACTTGAGCCGCGCCGCCGAGAGAGACAGACCTGTCCACGCCGACGCCGCCTGAGACCGCCGCCGGCTCCACCACTCGGACGAGGCCAGCCGCGCCGCCGAGAGGGACAGGCTCGACCACCCCGGCGCGAGCAGCGCCCGAGCGCGCGCCCAGGCCGCGTCCGCGGCCCTTATAGACGGCCAGGGGGCGCGCGCAACCCCGCCCGGTCGGCCGCGCGGCCAGAAGAGACGGTAGGCGGCCAGGACCACCAACAGCGAGATCGACCCGCCGAACAGCACGTCGGAGAGGAAATGCCCGCCAAAGGCCATGCGCAGCAGCCCGGCCGCGGCGCCGAAGACAAGGGCGCCGGCGACCGCCGGCGCGCGCCACGGCGGCGGCGCGAGAAGGGCCGGCGCGACCATCCAGAAGCCCGAGGCCGCTTCGCCGGAGACGAAGGAGCAGTTCTTGCGGCAGGCGCCGTCGAAACGGTTCCACGGGCGGAACGCGTCCTTGCCGCCGAATTCGACGACATGGATGGGGCGCGGCCGATGGGCGTGGTCCTTGAGGCCGACGTTGACGATCAGCCCTGAGCCGACGGTGAGCGTGACGATCAGGAACGCCAAGCTGCGGCCGCCGGGCGCCCAGGGCGCGCGCGCGGCGAACCAGCGGATCGCGCGTGCGAGCGCGCCGCCGACGGCGGCCGCCGGCGCGCCGAGCCTGGGCGATCGGCCGTCAAGCCAGCGCGCCGTCTGCTCGCCCCAGCGCGCGCGCAAATAGGCGAGAATGAATCCGGCGAGGACGACGAACGGCGCGATGCGGAAGAAATCGCGCGCGAACTGCGCCGTCCCGCCGCGGCCGATGAACCCGCCCTGATCGTAGAAATAATGTGCGGCGGCGAGATCGAGCCCCGGCTGCCAGGCGAAGATCGCGCCGGCCGCGATCGTCGCGGCGACAAGAGCCCAGAAGGCGCGGCCCATGCGCATCACAGCGCCCGGCAGACGTGGCCGGTTTGCCGGCCTTCGACGCTGCGGCTGAAAAGGATGCGCAGGCGGGAAGCGTCGGGCATGGCGGGCTCCGAAAGGGAAGGGCGCGGAACTTAGCCGAACCGCTCCACAAGGGCAAAGCGCCGAATGATCACGGCCAGGGCTTAGGCGTCGTCAGCCGGCGACGGGGACGCCGGCGAAGAACGGGTGGAGGAGGGAGAGCGCGACCAAGGCGATCGTGCCGGCTGCGAGCGACGTCGCGTCGGCGCGGGTGAAGGCGGCGCTCGGCGCGGCGCCGACGTCGCCGCGGCGGACGAGGGCGATTCGGGCGTAGATCGACCAGACGAAGAACGCGCCGAACAGCAGCGTCCCGCCGGCGTCGCCGTTGGAGAGGAGATGGGCGAGCGACCACAGCGTCGCCGAGGCGAGCAGCGGATGGCGCAGCCAGCCGCGGATCTTGCCCGGCGCGGGGTTCATGCAGGCGAGCGACACGAGGGCGAGCCACATCAGCGCCGCGGTGACGTAGCCGGCCCATACGGGCGGCGCCCACAGCACATTCCAGGCCTCGGCGCGATAGCGCCCAAATCCCCAGACGATCAGCGCCAGGCCGAGCAGCGCGATCAACGCATGGGCGGCGCGGTAGGGCTCCCGCCCCAGCCGCTCGACCAGTCGTCCGCGCGGCCCGCGCAGACTGGCGAAGACGTGGACGCCCAGCATCAGGACGATGCCGAGCGCGAGAACGAGCATGGCCGACCCCTGGACGGACAAAGCTGGAGGCGAAAGCCATATCGCGAACGACGCTGTCGCGCCAGCCGCGGTCCCCGCCGCCAGGCGCCGTTGCATTTGCGGCGGCGCAATTGCCAAGCCGCGCCGCGGCGCTATAAGGGTGCACATTTTGCTCGCCGTGGAGGAAAAGGCTCATGTTTCGTTTGGACGAGAAGCTCGGCCGCATCCGGGCCGGCCAGTACCGACGCGCCGATTTCATCATCGCCGCCGCGCTGGACTCGGAAATGGGACCGGGCCTCCACGGCTTCGGACTGGCGCGCGAGCGCGACGGAACGTTGAAGAAGCGGCTGCGCACCCGCGCGGAGTTTCTTGATGTGGTCGAGGCGGTGATCAAGCAGGACGTCATCGACGTCATGCTGACCTCGGTCTCCAATCTCGAGATCCTGACGCGGCGCAACGCCTACCTCGGCGTCGGCGTCAAGCCGGCGATCCGCGCCAACGACGCCACCGACGTCTGGCGGCTTCGCGGCGCGACCTACCACAAGCAGCCCTCCCGCCCGTTCCGCACCGCTTCGCTGGCGCGGCTGCGCGATCTCACCGACCTCGGGCTCTATTCGATCACCTTCAACAACGATCTCGACGCCGATATCGAATCGCTTTGGGACTTTGCGGAGTTCCGCGCCGAGGCGGCGGAGCGCAACTTCTCCTACTTCCTTGAGGTGTTCAATCCCAATGCGGCGGCGAACCTGTCCGACGCCGACATGCCGCATTTCGTCAACGACGCGATCGTGCGCTGCCTGGCGGGCCTCACCGAGGCGGAGCGGCCGCGCTTCCTCAAGATCGTCTACAACGGTCCGCGCGCGCTTGAGGAGCTCGCCGCCTTCGATCCCAACCTGGTGGTCGGCGTACTCGGCGGCGGCGCCGGCACGACGCGCGATTGCTTCGAGCTTTTGCATCAGGCGGAAAAGTACGGCGCGCGCGTCGCGCTGTTCGGCCGCAAGATCCTTCTCGCCGAGTCGCCGCTCGACATGGCGCGCCTGATGCGCGCGGTGGTCGACGGGGGGGTTGGGCCGGCCGAGGCGGTGACCGCCTACCATGACGCGCTGCGCAAGGCGAAGATCGCCTCCGATCGCGACCTCGCCGCCGACAACGAGATCACCGAGGCGCCGCTGAAAGCGCGGTGAGAATGGGATGAATGGGCGTCGCGGCGTCGTCACGGCGGGCACTTGGTGCGTCGATCTCAACAAGACGATCGCGCGCTGGCCTGCCGAAGACACGCTGAACCGCTACCTTTCGCTCGACCGGCGCGGCGGCGGCTCCGGCTGCAACATGGCGATCGACCTCAAACGGCTCGACCCGGCGATGCCGGTGTCGACGATGGGCGTGGTCGGCGACGACGACGGCGGCCGTTTCTTATGGAGCGAGTGCGACGCCTTCGGGGTCGAGCGCCAAAAGCTGGTGGCGCGCAGCGGCGTAGCGACGCCGTTCACCGATTGCTTCAATTCGCTCGACAGCGGGCGGCGCACCCACTTCTTTTTCCCCGGCGCCTCCGACGCGCTGACGCCGGACGACTTCGACTTCGCCGACTCGTCGGCGCGCCTGTTGCATCTCGGCCTGCCGGGCGTGCACGCCAAGATGGACGGGCCGTGGGGCGGCGAATCGACCGGCTGGGCGGCGACCTTGAAGAAGGCGCGCGCCGCCGGGCTGACGACCAACCTCGAAATGGCTTCGGCGCCGTTCGACGAACTGCGGGCCTTCGGCCGCTCCTGCGCGCCGCACCTCGACCTGATGATCGTCAACGACTACGAGATCGGCGGCTTCGCCGGCGTCGAGACGCGCGAGGCGGGCCTGTCTGGCCGCGCGGTCGGCGCGAAGGTCGAGGCGGCGCTGCGCGCGGCGCTCGATCTCGGGCCGATGCGGCTGGTGGTCGCGCATTTCCCCGAGGGCGCGATCGCGTTGACGCGCGACGGCGGCCGCGCCGCGCTCGGCTCGGTGGCGATTCCGTCCGACCGCATCGCCGGCGTCAATGGCGCCGGCGACGCTTTCGCCGCCGGGACGCTGTACGGCTGGCACGAGGGCTGGGGTCTGGAAGCGTGCGTGCGGCTCGGCCACGCCTGCGCGGCGGCGTCGATGCGCGAGGTGTCGACCACCGCGGGCGTGGGGACTGTGGCCGAATGCCTGGAGCTGGCGGAAAAATGGGGCCTGCGGCCGCCGCCGGCTTGACGCGCGGCGCGCCGCGTGGGACGCAGCGGCGCCGCTTCCTCAACCAGCTGGAGACCTGTCGTCGGTGGCGCTGAATTCCTATCGCATCGTTTTCGTGCGCCACGGCGAGACGAACTACAACGCAGAGAATCGTCTGCAGGGCCAGCGCGACATTCCGCTCAACGGCAAAGGGCGCGAGCAGGCGAAAGCGGTCGGCCGAACGCTCGGCCGCGCGCTCGCCGACGAGATGGCGCGGCTCGACGCGGCGGGCGAGTTCTACGCTTCTCCGCTCACGCGGACGCGCGAAACCATGGAGCTCGCGCGCGCCGCGATGGGGCTGGCGCCGCAGCGCTACCAATTGTCGCCGATCTTGATGGAGCTGAGCTTCGGCGAGTGGGAGGGGCTGACTTGGGCCGAGACCGCAGCCCACGACCCCGCCGGCGCGCGGGCGCGCGAGAAGGACAAATGGCGTTTCGTCCCGCCCGGCGGCGAAAGCTACGGCATGCTGGTCGAGCGGGTCAGGCCGTGGCTCGAGGCGCGCGCCGCCGATTGCCTGATCGTCTCGCACGGCGGCGTCGCGCGCGCCTTCTGTCACATCCTCGCCGGCCTGGACCCTGCCAAGGCGGAGCACGCCGCCATCTGGCAGGGTCGGGCGCTGATTTTCGAGCACGGCGGCTATAGCTGGCTCGGATAGGGCGCGGGCTTCAAGCCGCCAGCGTCAGCCGCTTGCCCACCAGCTCGCGTAGCGTCGCGAGGTCGCGCGCGAACAGGCGGATGCCTTCGGCGAGCTTCTCGGTCGCCATCGGGTCCTCGTTGAGCAGCCAGCGGAAACGCTTCTCGTCGAGGTCGAGGCGGGCGGACGCCGGGCCGGGCGCGTCGGGCGTCAGCCGGCGCGGCAGCTCGCCCTGATCGTGGGCGAGCTCATCGAGCAGGTGGGGCGAGATGGTCAGGCGGTCGCAGCCGGCGAGCGCCTCGATCTCGCCGACGTTGCGGAAGGAAGCGCCCATCACCACCGTCGGGATGCCGTAGGTCTTGTAATAGGCGTAGATCGCGCGCACCGACAGCACGCCGGGGTCGGTTTCGGCGGCGTAGGGGCCGCCGCCCGCCTTGACGTGCCAGTCGAGGATGCGGCCGACGAACGGCGAGACGAGGAACGCGCGCGCGTCGGCGGCGGCCGCCGCCTGGGCGAGCGAGAACAACAGCGTCATGTTGCAGTCGATGCCCTCGCGCTGCAGCGCCTTGACCGCTTGCGCGCCCTCCCAGGTCGAGGCGACCTTGATCAGGATGCGTTCGCGGCCGACGCCGCGCTCCGCGTAGGCGGCGATGATCGCGCGGGCCTTCTCGATCGTGCCGGCGACGTCGAAGGACAGCGTCGCGTCGACCTCGGTCGAGACGTGGCCGGGCACGATGCGGGTGAGCTCGGCGCCGAAGTTGATGAGCAGGCGGTCGGCGACCACGTTCGGCGGGGCGCCCGTCTTGCGGCCCCAATGAATCGCCTCGTCGACCAGATGGGCGTAGGCGGGCAATTGCGCCGCCTTGAGGATGAGGGTCGGATTGGTGGTCGATTCGTCGGGATGAAAGGCCTTGATCGAATCCATGTCGCCGCTGTCGGCGACTACCATGGTCATGGCGTGCAGTTGGTCGAGTTTGCTTGGCATGGCGGGGTTCCGTTGGTCAGGGGTCAAATATGGGACGCCGCGGGGTTGGGCCGCAAGGGCGGGACGCCAGCGCGACGCGCCTGGCGCGCGAAGCGGAAACCCGCGGAGAACCCGTTCCACATTCGCCGCCCCCGTCGCCCATATGCGCGTTTACCGACGTTCCTTGAAGATACCGCGAACCCGTGAATTCGCTCGGGCGGCGAGATCGACCGGCGCCGCGCCGTCACTTCACGGTCGCTTGAGGAGCGGGCGTCGGCGTCGGGCTCGGCGTCGGCGCCGCCGCCGGGAGCGGCGCAGCGACGACCGCGGAGGACGTCGGTAGCGGCGCGGCGGGGGCCGCCGCCGCGGGCGTCGGCGAAGCGGTCGGCGCCTGCGGGGCCGACGCCGGCGTCGCCTCTGGGGTCGACGCCGCGGCGGGCGGGGCCGCGTTTGGATCGGCGTAGCCGCTGGCGTCGATGATCGACATCTGCGACGAGTCCTGGGCGCGCGGCGCCGCCATCTGCCCGCCGATGGCGCGCAGCACCTCGGGCGCGTCCGCATAGGCGCCGTGGTCGATGAAGCCGTCGGAGAATTTGGTGAGATCGTACACTCGCGCGCCGAGGCTCTCCAGCTTCCGCCGGTCCTCGGGGTTCGACGGATTGATCGCGCCGACGCGCTGGCGCGACTCGGCGATGGCGCTGGAGAGCGACAGCGCGCGGTCGTTGGCGGTGGCGAAAACCGTCACGTTCGCGGGCCGCAGATGCGACATCTGCGCCGCGAACACGTCCATGTCGATGTCGGGCGAGGCGAGCATCACCTCGCCGAGATGGCCGGAGAGGTCGCGGCTTCCGGCGATCGACGCCTGGCGCAGCGCCTCCATCGCCAGCCAGCCGCCCATCGAATGGGCGAGCACGTGGATCTTGCCGACGCCGGGCGTGGCGGCGACGTCCTGCAACAGCCCCTGCAACGCGTCGCGCGAGGCCATGGCGCTGTCCTTGTCGGAGACGTAGCCGAACAGCTCGTGCTTGCTCGGCCAAGTGAACAGAACCGCCACGCCGCCGAAGCGGCTGTCGGCGACGATCTGGGCGGCGCGGTCGCGCGCCTCCTCGAAGCTGGTGTTGAAGCCGTGGACGTAAACCAGCACGTCGCGGCTGACGCCGACGCGGCCGGAGACGTGGGAGGCGAGCTCGGCGCGGAACTCGTCGGGATCGAGCGGGCGCTGGTCGGAGACGGCGATGTGGTTCATCGGATTGGGAGCGCCCCACATCGGCGTCTCGATCGTCCCCGGCCGGTGGCCGGGCGGCATGGTGACGATCTCGAGCGCGTAGCCCGGGCCTTGGGCGGAAAAGGCCTGCTCCGCCGCGCCGCTCTCGCCCTGCCGGGTGGAGACGACGAAAAGCTGCACCGGACGCGGCTTCGGCGCGCCGATGGTCGGGCCGCCGGCGAACGCCCCCACCATGTCGGTCTCGCAGCCGGCGAGGGCGAGGCCGAGCAGGCCGGCGAGGCAGAGGCCGAAAAGACATGATGCAGCGCCGCGCGGCCCGGCCATCGCCCCGTTGTCCCTGAGCGCGCCGCCGAGGTCCCGCATGGCCGTCGAACGCGACGCGCGGCGCTCCAATCGACCCTGGATGTGGCGAGAGTGAGACGATGCGCGCGCGCTCTCTTCCCGCCAGTCGGGCGGCCCTAAGCGGCGTGGCCGGCCAAGCCGGCCCTTCTACGACAGGCTTCGATGTGCTGGAGGAACTGGCGCGCGCATTCGCGCCAAGTGAAGCGCAGCGAATGTTCGTGGGCGCGCTGGCGGGGAATGGCGAGGGCGGCGAGGCAGGCGGCGCGCAGGTCGCGGTCGAGCGCGCCGGCGCCGCTGTCGCCGATCACGTCGAGCGGCCCGGCGACCGGGAAGGCGGCGACCGGCAGGCCGCACGCCAGCGCCTCGACCATGACGATGCCGAACGTGTCGGTCTTAGAGGGGAAGGCGAAGACGTCGGCGCTAGCGTAGACGCGCGCCAGCGCCTCGCCGAACAGCGGGCCGAGGAAGCGCGCCCGCGGATAGCGCCGCTCGAGCCAGGCGCGCGCCGGACCGTCGCCGACGATGACCAGCGAGCCGGGCAGATCGAGGTCGAGCAGCGCCTCGAGGTTCTTCTCCACGGCGATGCGGCCGACGTAGAGAAAGATCGGCCGCGGCAGATCGAGCGCGTCGCGCGGCCGCGGCCGATAGAGCTCGTGGTCGACGCCGCGGGTCCACACCTTGACCCGGCCGAAGCCACGCCGCGTCAGCTCGTTCTTGATCGAGGCGGTCGGCGCCAGCGTCGCCGCGGCGGGCGCGTGGAAGGCGCGTAGCGCGGCGTAGGTGACATCCTCGGGCAGGCGGGTGCGGGCGGCCACGTACTCGGGAAAACGGGTGTGGTAGCTGGTGGTGAACAGCCGGCCGCGCTTGCGGCAGTAGCGCCGCGTCGCCCAGCCGATCGGTCCTTCGGTGGCGATGTGGATGTGGTCGGGGCTCGCCGCGTCGATGCGTCGCGCGACCTCCCACGGCCAAGCGAGGGCGAGACGAATCTCGGGATAGGTCGGCGTCGGCACCGACGAGAAGCCTTGCGGCGTCAGGAAGACGAACTCGACGCTCCACTCCCGCGCCGCGGCCGACATCCGCTCGAGCGTATGGACGACGCCGTTGACTTGCGGCCGCCAGGCGTCGGTCGCAATCAAGATGCGCATCAGGCCGCTTCCGCCTCCGCCTCGACCGGCTCCTTGGCGCCGCGCTTGGTCGGCGTGCTGCGATCGCGCCTGCGCTGGGCGTAGGGCGTCGACCAGCGCACGATCTCGAAGCGCCCGTCGTCGTGCTCGACGACGAAGGTGCAGGATTCGACGAAGTCGCCGGTGTTGACGTAAGTGACGCCGTCGATCTCGCGGATCGCCGCGTGATGGATGTGGCCGCACACCACCC
>CAZKHF010000118.1:0-9063 GCA_964552445.1 uncultured Bradyrhizobium sp.
CGGTCACCATCTGGAACAAGGAAGAGCCGCCGAAGTCGGTGCTGAAGCTCTACGCGACCATGGCCGCCGCCGCGCGCGCGCTCGACGGCGACAAGATGGCGGACGAATTCTTCGTCGCCTCGTCCTATCTTTCGACCGCCACGGTGCTCTACAAGCGCGGCGGCTTCGCCGCCGACGAGATCGACGCCTTGCGCAAGCACACCCACGCGATGTCGTTCGACGAGATCTATTCTCCCGGCTTCTTCTACGACGGCTCTGAGACCGACCGCACGCTCACCGGCTACGCCGCGCAGTTCTTCGCCGCTCCGACGGGCGGGCCGCCCGGCGGGCCGGCCAACACGGACGTCGATGCGACCGCGCCGCCCGACGACGCGACCGGCCCGGACGCCGTCGCGCCGTCGGGCGCCGGGACCGACGCCGGCGTGCTGCCCTCGACAGTGATGGGCCGGCTCGCCTGGCATGCGCTGGTCGCCGGCGGCTGGCGGGAGGTCGCCGAGCGCTACGTCTTCAACGCGCACCGGCTGACCAACGACAAGCCCTATTTCGCCGCCTACGTGAAGACGAAGGACCTGTTGCAGGTGCTGTCCGATCCCGATCGGCTCGAGCCGCTGCAGGACGAGTGGGGCTACCTCCTGATCTGGGCGACGCTCGGCGTCGCCTGCGTCGCTGCGGCGACGCTGTTGGCGATTCCGGTCGTCTGGGGCTGGCGCTCGATCTTCTCCAAGACGCCGGGCAAGGCGCTCACCGTCGTCTACTTCGCCTGCCTCGGCGCGGGCTACATCATGGTCGAGGTCGGGCTGATCGCCCATTTCGTCATGGCGCTCGGCAACCCGACCGTCTCGGCGTCGATCCTCATCACCGGCATGCTGGTGTTCTCCGGTCTGGGCGCGCTGGTCTCGGAGCGGATCCTGCCGATCAAGCGCGTCGTCATGCCGGCGCTGTTCATCGTCGTCGGCGGGCTGCTGATCGGCTACGCGCTGTTCATTGACGGCGCGCTCGACGCGATCGGCGCGCTGCCCTACCTCGCGCGCCTGGCGCTGTGCTTCGTCTTCATCGCGCCGCCGGCGTTCCTGATGGGATTCCCGATGCCGACGGCGATGACGACGCTCGGCCGGCTCGGCAAGGAGCACCTGTTCATCTGGGCCTGGGGCGTCAACGGCTGCTTCTCGGTGGTCGGCGCCGCCGCCGCGCCGGTGATCGCGACCAATTTCGGCCTCGGCTCGGTGATCGCGATCGCCGGCGTCGCCTACCTTCTGGCGCTGCCCGCTTTCTTCGGCGTAATATCCGGCGCGGAGGCGAAACGCCTCGCGTGAGCGGGCGGACTTGACGAAACGGAGGTCCGACGATGCGCGTTCGGCCGAGTCGTGCGATTCCCTCTGCGGCCGCAATCGTCCTGGCCTTGGCGTTGGCCGGCTGCCAAAGCGTTCCGGGGGATAGATTGGCGACAGGGGCGCCTTCGCAGTCCACGCAGTCCGGCGGCGCGCTGGTCTACGCCGAGTTCAACAACTCCGCCTTTCCCTATCGCGGCATGATCCCCGCCGACGCGGACACCAAGGAGCGCGCGAAGCCTTTCCTGGACGTCAACGCCGAGGGTCGGCTCGGCCACGCCTCGCCGCGCGGAGGCCTATTGTGGGAGGACTCGGCCTACAGCGACCGCCATGTGCTGCTCGCCGCCGGCCCAAACTTCGATCCGGGGAGCGCCGGCGCGCTGGTCGTCTACTTCCACGGCAACCAGACGATCCTTGCGCGCGACGTGGTCGACCGCCAGCAGACGGTGCGCCAGCTCGCCGAATCGGGCCTCAACGGCGTGCTGGTGGCGCCGCAGCTCGCCGTCGACGCCAACGATTCGAGCGCCGGCAATTTCTGGCGCCCCGGCGCCTTCGCCCAGTTCCTCGACGAGGCCGACGAAAAGCTCGCCGAGCTCTATGGAACTTCGCGCGGCGCCTTCCGCCGCATGCCCGTGATCGTCGTCGCCTACAGCGGCGGCTACATGCCCGCCGCCTATTCGCTGGTCGCGGGCGGCGCGGGCGATCGGGTCCGCGGCGTGGTGCTGCTCGACGCGCTCTACGGCGAAGCCGACAAGTTCGCCGAATGGATCGAGAGCGCGCGCTACGGCGCGTTCTTCGTCAGCGCCTATTCGACCTCGACGCGCGACCGCAACCTCGCGCTGCGCGCGCGCCTCGAGCGCGACGGCGTCGACGTCCAGAAGGGCCTGCCGGGCTCGCTCGGGCCGGGAACGGTCGCCTTCGTCGATTCAGGCGACGTGCGTCACGAGGATTTCGTCAACGTCGCTTGGACCGGCGAGCCGCTGCGCGACGTGCTGTCCCGCGTCGGCCGCTGAGCGCCGGCGGCTCTTTTCGCTGCTTGCTGAAGAAGGCGGCCCGCGAAGCCTGAAGGGCGGATGACGCCGGACGAAGGGGCCGGTCGCGAGCGGCGTCGACGCGCAAAGCGAAAGATTGTGGCCGGCGGCCGCGCCCATAGCCCGTTCGCGACAACCGGCGTTCTTTAGACGCCCGATGGCGGAGAAGCGAGAGCGGCGCCTGACCCGATCGCTTGCAAAGGCGCGCGGAAATCAATCCGGCGGCGATTCCAGCGCGGCGAGGCGCTGGCGCGCGGCGGCGACGCCGGCGGTCAACGCGCGCGCGTAGTAGGCGCGCGCCTGCGCCGCGTCGCCCTTGAGGCCGATCGCGCCGAGGCGCGCGAGGGTCGCCGGATCGTAAGTGTCGCCGAGCACCAGAAGCGCGCGCGCGTCGCCGGCCGCGGCGGCGCGCGCGAGGAACGCCCGCGCCGCGGCGATGTCGCCCTCGGCGAGCGCAATCAGCCCCTGCGCGCGCATCCGCGCCGTCTGTTCGTCGCCGACCGCGCGAACCGCGCCGGTTGGCGTCAGCGCGAAGGCGCGCAACGCGGGCGCGGCGTCGGTCGGCGCCGATTGCGGCCCGGCGCGCAAGGCGACTGCGAGCTTGTCGGTCGCCGCCTTCTCCGCCGGCGGGGCCGCGCGCGCGACGTCGGTCGAAATCGCCGTCGGCGTGGCGGCCGCCGCCGGCGAGACGACAAATTGCGGCTGCTCCACCGCCGACCGCGCGTTCGGCGGCGGCTTCATGCGCGGCCAGTAGGCGACCGCAAGGGCGCCGACGAGGAGGCCCGCGACAACGCTGGCCACGACTTTCAGCAGGTTGCGCATCGGTCGCCTCCCGTCACTGGTTCCCGTCGCGCCATCGCATCAGGCTGTCGAACAGACGGTCGGAATCGGCGGCGGAGGGGCCGCCGTCGCTCGACGCGGCGCTCTTGGCGGCGGCGCGGAACGCCGCGAGCGAATCGTCGGCGGGCGCCGCCTTGGCGTCGATCCATTCCTGGGCCGCTTGCAGTCGGGGCCAGGGCGCGTCGGCGGCGAGGTTGACCTCGCGCCAGGCGGCGTCGCGGTCGGGCGCGAGCAGGGCGCCGAATCCTTCGAAGAACGATTTGGCGAGCGTCGCCGATCGTCCAGCGCGCGGCGACGAAGGCGGGGCGTCGAGCGCGATCAGCGCCAGCGCCGCGGCGAGCGTGTCGACCTTCTCGTCGGCGCCGATCAGATTGGGCAGGTCCTTCGCCGTCAGCCGGGCCGGCGCGTAGACCGCGCCGAGGGCCGGCGACCACGGAACCGAGATCAGGTGGAAGCGTCCGTCCTTGCCGAACTCGGAAAGCGTCGTCGAGGATTCGCCCCCGAGCGCGACCACCGCGGCGAGCTTGCCGGCGGCGAGGTTCGCGAGCGAAGCGGCGAGCGGCGCGAAGGCGGGCTTCGGCGCGAGGCGCAGGCGCGCGAACAGGGTCGCCGCGGTCGCCGCGCCGGCGCCGTCGGCGACGCCGAAGCCGACGGCGCGGCCGTCAAGCGAACGAAGGTCGGCGACGCCGCGCGGCGCGATGATCGCGATCGGCTCGACGCCGAGGCGCGCGATCAGCGGCGCGCGCTCGCGCCAGTCTGCGCTCGTCTTGTCGTCGGCGATCAGCGCGTCGATCGAAACCAGCGCCAGGTCGGCGGAATCGTTGTTCACCGCCGCCGCCAGCGCGGTCGGCGCAGTGCGCCCCGCGACGGCGCGGCCGGCGACGCCCTTGGCCTGCAGCGCGGCGACGAACTCGCCCGCTAGCCGCGCCGCGCGAGGATCGTCGGAATCGAACAGGATCGCAAAGTCGCCGGGTTGCGGTGCCGCCTGCTTGGCGGTCGTCGAAGCGGCGGGCTTGGGCGAAGGGCGCGCCGCCAGATCGAGCGGTTTGCTGTGTTCGCCTTCCGCGCTATCCGCGTCCGTGTCCTTGTCTCGCCAAGCGCCATGCCACAGCACGCGATGGCCGTTATGAAACACGGGGTGATCGTAAGGGACCATGCCCGGCGGGGCGTCGCCGGCGAAGGCGGGAGCGACGGCGGCGAACGCGCAAATAGCGAACAACCCCCCCAGCGCTCGCCTCAGCGCGCGCCGAACCCTCCTTGAAGCCATGCGACGTCGGTTCGTATCGGCCAGCCGGCCTGCGCGGCGGCGAGCCGATCGTCTCACGCTCGTCTCCATGTCGACTACGGTGTCGACAAAAAACGGCCTTATCAAGGCGTTAGCGGATCACTAAAATGTCGCAGCGGCGCCCCCGGCGAGCTCCGCCAGCGCCGCGTCGAGCGTGGCCGGCGCGATCTCGACCGCCGCCGCCGCTCCCAGCCAGACGAGAAACGCGCGGGTCGGACGATCGGGATAGAGCGCCTCCAGCGCCGCGCGATAGAGCGCGAGCTGGGCGAGGTAAGCGCGCGGGCTCGCCGCGCCCGACGGCGGGACGCCGCTCTTGAAGTCGGCGACGTAAACCGCGTCGCCGGCGACCGCGAGGCGATCGACGCGGCCGAAGAACGCGAGCGGGGAAGCGTGAATCCGCGGCAAAGCGCCGGCCACCGCGACTTCCGCGCGCGAGCCCGGCGCGAACAGCGGCGCGAGCTCGGGCAGCGCGAGAACCGCGAGCGCGCTGTCGAGGAGCCGCGCGCGCGCCTCGGCGTCGAGCGCGCCGCCTTGTCGCGCGAGGAACCGCTCCGCCGCCTCGCGGCGCCGCTCGGCGGCGATCTCCGGCAGACGCTGCATCAGCGCGTGAGCGACCAGCCCCGCCTGTCGGCGCGCCCGACCCTCGGCGCTCGCGCCGGGCGAGCGCACGGCGAGCGACGGGCTGAGCGGCGCGCCGGCGGTCTCGCGGGGGGCTGCGGCAAAAAGCCACGCCGGCGCTTCGGCCGGTCGGGCGGGGCGCGTCGGCTCGGCCGCCGCCTCGCCGCCCGCCCCGTCGCCGAAGCGCAGGATCGTCTCGCCGCCGCCCCACGGCGCCGGCGCTTCCTTCAGCGCCTCGCCGAGGCCGGAGCGGACGAGGTCGTACCAATTGTCGGCCGGGCGTCCGCGCGCGCCCTCGCAGCCGGCGACGATCAGGCGCTGGGCGGCGCGGGTCATCGCCACGTAGAGCAGGCGCCGGTGCTCGCCGGCGGCGGCCTCGCGCGCGCGCTGACGCGCGGCGGCGAGCGGCGCGCTGTCGTCGCCTTTCTTCGCCGCCCAGACGATGAGCGGCGGATCGGCCTCGTCGAGCGCGAGCAGCTTCGGGTCGTGGCGCGCGTGCGGCGCGCCGCAGGAGTCGGGCAGGAAGACGATCGGCGCCTCGAGCCCCTTGGCGGCGTGGACGGTCATCACCCGCACGCTGTCGCTCTCGCTCTCCATGTCGCGCTTGACCGGCGCGTCGGCGGCGTCGATCTCGGCGAGGAAGGCCGGCAGCGACGGCGCGTTTCGCCGCTCGTGGGCGAGCGCCAGCGCCATGAATTCGTCGATCGCGTCGGCCGCTTCGGGGCCGAGCCGCTCGATCAGCGCGCGCCGTCCGCCGTCCTCGCCGAGCAGGCGCGCGTAGAAGCCGTAAGGGGGGAGGTTCGCCGCGCGCCGCCGCCACAGCGCGACGCGGCGGCGCGCCTCGGCGAACGGCTCTCCCGCGCTCTCCAGCGCCTCGCTCAACGACCCCTTCCGCTCGGCGGCGAGCGCGGTCAGCGCCGCGTCGTCGACGCCGATGAGCGGCGACTTCAGCGCCGCGGCGAGCGTGAGGTCGTCGTCGGGCGACAGCGCCGTGCGGCCGGCGGCGACGAGGTCCATCGCCGCGATCGAGTCGCTGAGCAGCAGGCGGTCGGCGCCGGCGGTGGGGACGCCGCTCTCCTTCAGCGCGCGGATCGTCGCCTCGAACAAGGCGCCGCGCGAGCGCACCAGGATCATCACGTCGCCCGCGGCGACGCGCCGCGGCGCGAGCGTCGCGGGGTCGATCAGCCGTTCGGGCGAATTGGGCGCGAGCCAGCCGGCGATGACCGCGGCGACGCGCCGCGCCAGCGTCGCGGCGGGATCGGCCGGGCCGGCGAGGTCGAGCGGCGCGCGCCAGTCCTCCGGCTCGGCGGCCTTGGTCGCCTGGATCGGCGGCCACAGCTCGATCACGCCCGGCAGCTCGGCGTAGAACGCGCCGTGCGGCGGCGGCTTCTCCGCGTCGGCGGTGAGGCCGCGCCAGGCGTTCTCGGCCGCGAACACCCGGTCGACGCCGTCGAGCAGGCGCGGCGACGAACGGAACGACAGCGCCAGCCGCACCGAGTCGAAGTCGAGGTCGGCGTCGCGATGGCGCCGCGCCAATTCGCGGCGCACGGAGGCGAACATCTTCGGCGCCGCGCCCTGGAAGGAAAAGATCGACTGCTTGTCGTCGCCGACGGCGAAGAAGGTGCGCGCCATCGCGCGGGCGCCGGCGCCGGCGAGAAACTCGTCGCAGAGCGCGGTGAGGATCGCCCATTGCGGCGCGGACGTGTCCTGCGCCTCGTCGACCAGGATGTGGTCGACGCCGGCGTCGAGCTTGTAGAGCACCCACGCCGCGTCGGCGCGCTCGAGCAGCGCGCGCGCGCGCTCGATCAGGTCGTCGAAGTCGAGCAGGCCGCGCGCGCCCTTGAGGCCGGCGTATTCGGCGAGAACGTCTGCGGCGATCTCGACCAGCGCGACGCTGCGCGCCACCGCCTTGGCGTCGCGCAGCCGGTCGCGCAAGGCGACGAGCCGCTCTTGCTCGTCGCCGAGCAGCGTCGGCAATTCGGGCAAGCGCTTGGCGAGCGGCTTGGCGATCAGCCCGCGCTTCTCGCCGCCGCGCGGCGGGCCTTCGCCCTTTTCGGTGAAGAACGCCTCGAGATAGAGGGCGACGCAGGCGCTCGGCTCGCTCGCCGCCGCGGCGCGAGCGAGCCGATCGGCGAACGCCTGGTCGTTGGCGCCGCCTTCGCCGAGCTTCGCCGCCCATTCGCGCCAATAGGGCCGCGCGCGCACGATCTCGCGCTCGATCGCGGCGATCGTGTCGGCGCGGCCGAGCCCGAGCGCGCGCCTGAGCGCCGCTTCGTAGGTCGCGGGGTCGCCGAGCGCGGCGATTTCGCTTCTCCGCCTCAGCGCTTCGGCGATCAGGTCGTCGAAGCCGTCGGGGCCGGCGTCGCGCGCGACCAGGGCGATCGCCGCGGCGCGATCGGTCCTGTCGAAGGCGCGCGCGCGCGCCTCGGCGACGAGCAGCGCCGCTTCGCGCTCTTCGGCGACGCGAAAGCCCGCCGCGACATTGGCCTCGAACGGGAAGAGGTGCAGCAGGCGCTCGCAGAAGGCGTGGATGGTCTGGATCTTCAGGCCGCCCGGCGTCTCGATGGCGCGCGCGAACAGGCGGCGGGCGAAGCCGAGCTTGGCCGCGTCGGGCGCGGCGGCGCCCGTGTCGACGATCTCGCGCCCGAGCTCCGCGTCTTCGAGCGTCGACCAGCGCGCCAGGGTCTTGAACACGCGCGCCGACATGTTGGCCGCCGCCGCCTTGGTGAAGGTGAGGCAGAGCAGCCCCGATGGGCGCGCGCCGTCGAGCAGCAACCGCAGCGCGCGCAAGACGAGCACATGGGTCTTGCCGGAGCCGGCGTTGGCCGTCACCCAGGCCGAGGCGGCGGGGTTGGTGGCGCGCCGCTGCGCTTCGCGCACCGGCGCCGGAATCTCGCGCCGCGGCGCGCCCGCGCTCACGCTTCGCCCTCCGCCGCTTCGTCGGCGAGGCCGCCGGTGGCCGACCATTCCTTCACCCGCGCGAGGTGGTCGTAGTCGCCGGCGCGCTTGGCGAACTTGGGGTAGAGGCGCGAGAGATAGGGCGTCGCCGGGTCGGCGAACTGATCGAGCAGGATCTTCATCTGCGCGAAGTGGCGCGCCGCCACGGCGGCGAGGTCGGCGAATTTCAGCGGCCTCTCCTCGCCGCCGTTCGCGCCGCCGAGCTTGAAATAGAGCGCTTCCGTCGCTGCGACCGCCGGGGCGCCGTCGAAGCCGCCCTGCGCCAGCATCGTCGCTTCGAGGGTCAGTTGCGGCGCGAAGCCGACCTCGACCTCGTGCAGCCCGGGCGGCGCGCCGCTCTTGTAGTCGATCAGCGCCGCGCCGCCGCCGCGGAGAAGCTCGATGCGGTCGGCGCGGGCGCTCAGGGTGAAGAGCGAGCCGTCGCGAAGCGGGATCGCCAGCGCGCCGCGGCGTTCGATCAGGATGGTTTCGGCGCGCGCGCGCCGCCCGGCGTCGAAGGCGAGGAAGACGTCGAGGCCGCGTTCGATGCGCGGCCAATGCATGGCGCGAAACGACGGATCGGCGAGGAGCGGCGCGAAGCGCGCCTGCGCCGCCGCGAACAGACGGTCGCGCGCGTCGGCGGGAAGCGGTCCGGCGGGCAGCGCCTCGGAGAAGTCCTGCAGCGCGGCGTGCCACAGGTCGCCGATCTCGCGCGGCCCGGCGACCGCGTCGATCGGCTCGAGCGGCCGCAGACGCAGGATCTGCTCGGCGAACACCGCATAGGGGTCGCGGCGCAGCGTCTCGATGCGGGTGACGCTGAGACGGCGCGGCCGCAGCGCGGCGGGCGGCGTCGGCGCGGGGCGCGGCGCCGGGCGGAAGCGCGCAGGCTGATCGAGCGCGCGCGCCCAGGCGAGATAGCGGTCGCCGCGCGCCTGCGCTTGCGCCATCGCCGGCTCGCCGGCGACCGCCCCCATGCGCTGGAGGAAGCGCGAGGCGACGGTCGGCGCGCCGCCGCGCTTCTTCG
>CAZKHF010000119.1:0-9040 GCA_964552445.1 uncultured Bradyrhizobium sp.
CGAGCATGATCTCCTGATGCACCAGCACGATGCCGCGCCGCTCGGCGTCGACCGGGCCGCGCAGCGTCATCGGCGCGCCGTCGAGGCGCATGGCGCCGCGGGTCGGCGTCAGGTGGCCGCTGAGGATCTTCATCAGCGTCGACTTGCCGGCGCCGTTCTCGCCGACGATGGCGTGCGCCTCGCCGGCGCGGAAGGCGACCGAAATGTCGCTCAGCACCTCGACCGGGCCGAAGGAGCGCGACAACCCGACGGCTTCGAGAACCGGCCCGCCGGCGGCGGCGTCCGCGAGCTTGACGCTGGACGTCATCGCGCCCGCCTTGCGCCGCCAGCGTTCGCCTGGACGGGCTGGCTGGCGCGCCTCCCAGTCCCATTTTCGACGCGGAGAACGGCCAGGGCAGGGTTCCCGCCGAGCCCAACTTGGAAATCCATGAGGAAGCCGGGAGCAACCGTGAGCCTTCCTAGCGACATGGATTTCCTCCCCTCTGAAGACGGCGGCGCACCTTTATTTCGGTACGCGAATTAAATCTGTCGCGAGTTTGCGACGCTGTCAAGATGGGCCTATCGTTTTCCGAAGCGCGCGCCGCGCGCGTCGGTTGACAACGGCGACCCTGGGTGAAATTAATCCACGTTCAGGATAAATTCCGTTTGCTCCGACGCTCGGCGAGTTCATGAAGACCGCTGACCCAGAATTGATGCGAGCGATCAATCGTTTCCACGTAATGGACGCGATCCGCCGGTTCGGGCCGGTGAGCCGCACCGAGCTGTCTCAACTGACCGAGCTAAGCCCGACGACGATGTCGGCGATCACCGCGGCGTTGCTCGACGACAAGCTGATCGTGCCGCTTCAACTTGGCGCCGTGCGCGACGTCGGCCGAGGGCGCCCCCGCGTCATGCTGGAACTCAATCCCGACGCCGCGCGCGTCGTTGGCGTCAAGCTCGCGCCCGATCAGATCACGATCGCAATTACGAACTTCTGCGCCGATGTGCTGCACGCGTTGGCGTTGCCGATCAGGATCGACCGACAGACCTCGACCGTCATCGCGGATCTGGTCGAGGACGGGGTGCGTCGCTGCGTCAGCGACGCCGAACTCGAGATGGACCAGATTTCTGGTCTCTGCGTCGGTCTGCCCGGCGTCATCGGGCGCGCGACAGGCGTGTGTCGGCAAAGTCCGATCTTCGGCGAACGCGACGTCGCCTTCGGTCCGAACCTGACCGAGCGGCTCGGCGTGCCGGTTACGATTGACAGCGACGTCAATCTCGTCGCGCTCGCCGAGCATTGGTTCGGGCAAGCGCGCGACCTCAACAATTTTCTCTTCATCAGCGTCGAGCGCAGTCTCGGTCTCGGCATTCTTCACGACGGCGAATTGTTCCGCGGCGCCGACGGCCTCGGACCCGATCTTGGCGACATGATGGTGCGCCCGCCCGGCCGCCGCGGCGGGCGGCTCACGGATCTCGCCTCCGAAGCCGCGGTGCTCGCGGAAGCCGAGCCGCTGTTGCGCAACGGCGAAGACGACGTCGCCCTGACGCAAAAACGCGCGATGAGCCAACTTCTCCAGCGCGCCGACGCCGGCGACGCGCGTAGCGTCGCCCTCCTTGGCGCGGCGGGCGAGGCGCTGGGATTCGCGATCGCCAATCTGATCACCGTGTTCGCTCCGCCTAAAGTCTTCATCTCGGGACGCGCGATGGGGAGTTGTCAGCATTTCGCCGAGCCGCTACGTCGATTAGTCGCGACGCTGCTGCCCCCGAGCCTCGCGAACGTCGCGGACATCGTGATGCGCGAGTGGGACGACGGCCTTTGGGTGCGCGGCGCCGCGGCAATGACGCTGCGCGATCTGTATGGCGCGCCATGGGGGACGACGGGACCGGCGCCGGCGCGGAAAGCGCCGCACATTTCGCAGGATAGTATGTAAAGTTGTGCGTCGGCGTCGACCGGCGCCGCCGCCGCTTGCGACCGGCGAGCGCAACTGAGGCGCCGGTTTATGGATGGGAGAGAATGATGCGCGAGGCGCTCATCGTATGGGGGGGCTGGAGCGGCCACGAACCGGAAGAGAGTGCGCATCTCGTCGCCGGCTTGCTCGAGAAGCACGGGTTCAAGGTCTACATCGAAGATACGACTGAAGCCTTCGCCGATCCGTCGATCGCGGACATGAGCCTGATCGTGCCGATCGTCACGATGTCGAAGATCGAGAAGGAAGAGGTCGAGACTCTCACCGCAGCCGTTCGCGGCGGCGTCGGGCTCGCCGGCTTTCATGGCGGCATGTGCGACGCCTTCCGCGACAGCGTCGAGTATCAGTTCATGTGCGGCGGTCAGTGGGTCGCATATCCCGGCGGCGTAACCGACTATCGGGTCGAAATCACCAAACCCGACGATCCTATCATGCAAGGGATTTTGAGTTTCGATTATCGCTCCGAACAGTACTACATGCACGTCGACCCTTCCAACGAAGTGCTTGCGACGACCCGGTTTTCTGGGGGGCGCGCGCCCTGGGTCGAAGGCGTCGTGATGCCGGTCGTCTGGAAGCGTCGTCACGGCGAGGGACGCGTGTTCTATTCCTCGCTCGGCCATTCCGCGGCGGAGTTCGAGATTCCCCAGATGCGCACGATCTTTGAACGCGGCATGCTATGGGCGGCGCGTTGAGGTCCTCATCGTCGGACCGGCGCCGCCGTTGCTGGTTCTCGCCGATAAGGCGTCGCGCCGACGGCTGAAATCGCGCCGGCCGATTGACACCTCGCGGCTTTTGCGGGACTTTTCGCTTAACGCGGGCGATTGGCGCGGCGACGCGCGTCGAGCGTGCGGCGCGTTGGCTTCTAGCGTGCGGCGCGCCGGCTTCTTATGTCAATCGAGAGCTCCGACGGCGAACGCTGCGCCGTCGCGGGCCGTGGCGACATGGCGAGGAATATCAAGCACTCCGGCGCCCTGCCGCCGCTGACCGCGTTGCGCGCTTTCGACGCCGTCGGGACGATGGGCGGCGTGCGCGCGGCCGCCGAAGCGCTCAACGTCGGCCCGACCGTCGTCTCGCGCCACATCGACAATTTGGAGAAGCGGCTGGGCGTCGCGCTCGTGCGGGCGAAAGGCCGAAGCATCGTGCTGACCGAAGCCGGGGCCAAGTTCCACGCGCAGATCACCAAGGCGTTCGCCATCATCGCCGACGCGACCGACGAGGTGACGAAGCCGGCGCGCGCGCCGCTCCGGATCTGGTGCACGCCGGGCCTCGCGGTGATGCGCCTGCTGCCGCGCCTGCCGGAGCTGGAGGCGCGCCTAGGCAAATTCGCGATCCATCTGCGTCCGACTCTCGCTCGTCCGGACCTCAAGCACGGCGAGGCCGATGCGGAGATCTTCTACCGCGCCGACGACGAGGGGGAAGCGCCGCGCGAGGGCCTGGTCGAGCTCGAGCTGGCGAGGCCGCGCGTCATGCCGGTGGCCTGCCCGACGCTGGTCGACGGGCGGGCGACGCCGTTGCGCGACCTCGCCCTGTTGAGTGATCTGCCGTGGATCGAAGAGCTGTCCAGCGACGAGTGGCGCAGCTGGGTCGAGAAGGTCGGCCTGCCGATCGACGCGCACGCGCAGGAGCGGCTAGTGGGGGCGCGGCTGTGGCACGCGCATGTCGCGATCGGCGCGGCTCAGCTCGGGCAGGGCGTCGCGCTCGCCAACGAGCTTCTGGTCGAGAACGACCTCGCGGAAGGGCGGCTGGTCGAGATCGGCCGCACCGACGTGCGTCTCGGCGCGTACATGCTGGCGCTGCGCGCCGAGACGCGCGAGGCGCCGGAGATGCGCGAGCTCGTCGCCTGGCTCGGCGCGCTGATGACGTCGCCGCGCTCGCCGTCGGCCTCCGACGATCCGTTGTCGAAAAGGCGACAATCCGGCGCAAACTAGGCAATTGTATTCGTCGATGCTCGGCGCACACTCGGCGGAATTCGAGCCGAGGAGACCGAGATGAGTTCCGCCAAGACCAGCGCGCCGAGCGCGAAGACGTCGAGCAACGCCGCGTGGTTCGCCCGTCGCGAAGCCGCCATTCCGCGCGGCGTCAGCCATTCCGCCGCGATCTTCGCCGAGCGCGCGCTCAACGCCGAGCTGTGGGACATCGAAGGCAAGCGCTACATCGATTTCGCCGGCGGCATCGCGGTGCTCAACACCGGCCATCGCCACCCCAAGGTGATGGCGGCGGTGCGCGGACAGATGGAGCGCTTCACCCACACCTGTTTTCAGGTTGCGCTCTACGACACCTATGTGCGGTTGGCCGAGCGGCTCAACGCCATCGCCCCGATTGACGGCCCGGCGAAGACGATCCTGCTGACCACCGGCTCCGAGGCGACGGAGAACGCGGTGAAAATCGCCCGCGCCGCCACCGGCCGCAGCGGCGTCGTCTGCTTCGCCGGCGCTTTCCATGGCCGCACCTTCATGGCGACCAACATGACCGGCAAGGTCCTGCCCTACAAGCGGCCGTTCGGACCGGCGCTGCCCGAGGTCTGGCACGCGCCGTTTCCGGCGCCGCAGTTCCACGTGACGGTCGAGGACTCGCTCAAGTACCTCGAGTTCCTGTTCCGCGCCGACATCGATCCCTCGCGCGTGGCGGCGATCGTGATCGAGCCGGTACAGGGCGAGGGCGGCTTCCACATGGCGCCGCCCGAACTGATGACCGCGCTGCGCGCCCTCTGCGACAAGCATGGCATCGTGTTCGTCGCCGACGAGGTGCAGAGCGGCTTCGGCCGCACCGGCAAGATGTTCGCAATGGAGCATTTTGCGGTGAAACCCGACCTCGTCTGCGTGGCGAAGAGCTTGGCCGGCGGCTTCCCGCTGTCGGGGGTGATCGGGCGCGCCGCGCTGATGGACGCCTGCGGGCCGGGCGCGCTTGGCGGCACCTACGCCGGCAATCCGCTCGCCTGCGCCGCCGCGCTGGCGGTGCTCGACGCGTTCGCGGAAGAAAAGCTGCTCGACCGCGCCAACGCCATTGGCGCGCGGCTGAAGGCGCGCCTCGAAGCGATCTGCGCCGCCAACACCAGCCGACCGATCGCCTATATCCGCGGCCCCGGCGCGATGGTCGCCTTCGACCTGGTCAAGGAGCGCGGCGGCGAGGAGCCCGACGCCGAGGGGACGAAGCGGGTGATCGCCCGCGCGGCCGAGCTCGGGCTGGTGCTGCTGTCTTGCGGCGTCTTCGCCAACACCATCCGCATCCTGGTTCCGTTGACGGCCTCGGACGCGGTGGTCGACGAAGGCCTCGATCGCCTCGAAGCCGCTTTGAAGGCATAATGGCGGATGCGGGCGGCGAGACGACGCGAGGAAGGCCGATGACGACAAGCGCGCATGAGAACAAGACCGCCGACATCGGCTTGAGCGACCCGTCGCTCGTCAAGGACAAGTGCTACGTCGACGGCGCTTGGATCGGCGGCGCGGCGACGATCGCGGTGAACAACCCGGCCGACGACAGCGTGGTCGGCTATGTGCCGAAGCTCGGCGCGGCGGAGACGCGCCGCGCCATCGAGGCGGCGGAGCGGGCGCAAAAGGCGTGGGCGCGCAAGACCGCGAAAGAGCGCGCCGGGATCTTGCGCAAGTGGTTCGAGCTGATGATGGCGAACCAGGACGATCTCGGGCGCATCATGACCGCCGAGCAGGGCAAGCCGCTCGCCGAGGCGCGGGGCGAGGTCGGCTACGGCGCTTCGTTCGTCGAGTTCTTCGCCGAGGAGGGCAAGCGGGTCTATGGCGAGACCATTCCCTCGCCCTGGCCGAACGCGCGCATGCTGGCGATCAGGCAGCCGCTCGGCGTGGTCGCGGCGATCACGCCATGGAACTTCCCCAACGCGATGATCACCCGCAAGGCGGGTCCGGCGCTCGCCGCCGGCTGCGCCTTCGTCTGCAAGCCGGCGAGCGAGACGCCGCTCTCGGCGCTCGCGCTCGCCGCGCTCGCCGAGCGGGCCGGGATTCCGCCCGGCGTGTTCTCGGTCGTCACCGGCCTATCGAGCGAGATCGGCGCGGAGATGACCGGGAACCCGATCGTGCGCGGCCTCTCCTTCACCGGCTCGACCGAGATCGGGCGCAAGCTGATGGCCCAGTGCGCGCCGACCATCAAGAAGGTCGGCCTTGAGCTCGGCGGCAATGCGCCGTTTATCGTCTTCGACGACGCCGACCTCGAGGCGGCGGTCGAGGGCGCGATCGCCTCGAAGTACCGCAACGCCGGCCAGACCTGCGTCTGCGCCAACCGGCTCCTAGTTCAGGACGGCGTCTACGACGCCTTCGCCGCCAAGCTCGCCGAGGCGGTGAAGCGGCTCAAGGTCGGCCCCGGCGCCGCGCCGGGCGTGGTCGTCGGGCCGCTGATCAACCGCGCCGCCGTCGCCAAAGTCCAAGAGCACGTCGACGACGCGGTCGCCAAGGGCGCGCAGGTTGTGGTTGGCGGCAATGCGCTCGGCGGCAATTTCTTCGCCCCGACGCTGCTGACCGGCGTCACGCCGGCGATGGCGGTGGCGCGCGAGGAGACCTTCGGCCCGGTGGCGCCGCTGTTCCGCTTCAAGGACGAAGAGGAGGCGATCGCGCTCGCCAACGCCACCGAGTTCGGCCTCGCGTGTTATTTCTACGCACGCGACCTCGGCCGGGTTTGGCGGGTCGCCGAGGCGCTCGAATATGGCATGGTGGGAATCAACGAGGGTCTCATCTCGACCGCCGAGGCGCCGTTCGGCGGCGTCAAGCAGAGCGGCCTCGGCCGCGAGGGCTCGCGCCACGGCGTCGAGGAATACCTCGAGATGAAGTACCTGCTGATGGGCGGGCTCGGGCGGTAGCCGGCGGGCGTCGCGCGCTACCGCGTCCGCAGATGCTCCGGCGGAAGTTGCGTCTGCAGCGGCCCGTAGAGGTCCGGCCGGCGGGTGCGGAAGACGCCCCAGTGCCTGCGGAACGCCGCTACGCGATCAAGGTCGAAGGTCGCGACGGCGACCGCCGGCCCGTCCTCGCCGAGCTCGACCGCTTTGACGCCGGTCTCGTTGGCGATGAAGGAGCCGCCATAGAACTCGGTCGCCCGCGCCTCGCTTCGTTCGACGCCGACGCGGTTGGAGGCGGCGACGATCGCCTGGTTGGCCGCGGCGTGGCCCTGCATGGTGAGCTGCCAATGCGGCTTCGAGTTCGGCGCCAGGCTGTCGGGCTCGCCGAGCGGCCGGCCGATCGCCGTCGGGAACAGCAACAGCTCCGCGCCCTTCAGCGCCATGATCCGCGCCGTCTCGGGGAACCACTGGTCCCAGCAGACGCCCGCGCCGAATTTGACGAACTTGGCGTCCCACACCGCGAAGCCGGTGTCGCCCGGCGCGAAGTAGAAGGCTTCCTCGTAGGCGGGGAAGTCGGGGATGTGGCTCTTGCGGTAGCGGCCGAGAATCTCGCCATCGGCGTCGACGATCGCCAGCGTGTTGTAACGCCGGCCGTCGTCCTCCTCGTAGAATGGGACGGGGATGACGACGCCCCGCCGGCGCGCGATCTTGCGCATCGCCGCCACGGCGGGATTGGCGGCGAGCGTCGTCGCCTCCTTGCGCAGCTCGGCGTCCTTCTCGATGCAGAAATAGGGGGTCTCGAACAGCTCCTGCAGCAGGACGATCTGAGCGCCGCGGTCGGCGGCCTGCTCGACCAGCTGGCTCGCCTGCTCGATGTTGCGCTCCCGGCTCGGCGAGCAGGCCATTTGCGTGACGGCGACGGTCAGGTTCCGCAAGACGGCGATCTCAGCGGTTTGCGGCGACGAGGATGCAGGCCCCCCGCCAGGCGGATCGCGCAAGGAGCCGCCCGGCGGGCAAAGGCGGGCCGGGCGGCGCCGGTCAGAGCGCGACGCCGATCGATTTGACCTCGGTGTAGAGCTCGATCGCCTCGCGGCCCATTTCGCGCCCCCAGCCCGATTGCTTGAACCCGCCGAAGGGAAGCGCGGGATCGATGACGTGGTGGGTGTTGACGCCGATCGTGCCGCCCTTGAGGCGCGCCGCCACCCTCAGCCCGCGCGACAGGTCGCGGGTGAACACGCTGCCCGCGAGGCCGTAGATCGAATTGTTGGCCTCGCGCACCGCCGCTTCCTCTTCGCGGAAGCGCGCGACGCACAGCACCGGGCCGAAGATCTCCTCGCGCACCACCGTCATTTCCGGTTTGGTGTCGGCGAGGATGGTCGGCGCGAGGAAATAGCCGCGGTTTCCCACCCGCTCGCCGCCGGTCGCGAGCTTCGCGCCTTCGGCGAGCCCCTTCGCCACATAGCCGGCGACGCGCGCGAACTGCTCGGCGGAGACGAGCGGCCCGAACTGCGTCTCGCGATCGGGGCCTGGGCCGATCTTAAGGCTCTTGGCCTCGTGGATGAGCCCATCGATCACCGCGTCAGCCACGCCGTCCTCGACATAGAGGCGGGTTCCGGCCGTGCAGACCTGGCCCATGTTGTAGAAGATGCCCGAGGCCACCGCCTTGACCGCGAGGTCGAGGTCGGCGTCGGCGAAGACGACCATTGGCGACTTGCCGCCGAGCTCCAGCGACACCTTCTTGATGTTGCCCTGGGCGGCGGCCATGATCTTTCGCCCGACCTCGGTCGAGCCGGTGAAGGCGACCTTGTCGACGCCGGGATGGGCGGCGAGCGCCGTCCCCACCGTGTCGCCGTAGCCGGTGACGACGTTGAAAACGCCCTCTGGGAAGCCCGCCTCCTCGACCAGCTCGGCGAGGCGCAGCGCGGTGAGCGGCGTCTGCTTGGCCGGCTTGAGCACGATCGCGCAGCCGGAGGCGAGCGCGGGGGCGACCTTCCACGCCGCCATCATGAACGAGAAGTTCCACGGCACGATCTGGCCGCAGACGCCGACCGGCGAGCGCAAGGTGTAGGCGTGGAACGGCGCGGCCGAGGAGAGCGTGATGGTCTCGCCGTTGATCTTGGTGCACCAGCCGGCCATGTAGTGGAAGAGCTCGTGGGAAAAGGCGATGTCGCCGAAACGCGCCTGGGCCCACGGCTTGCCGTTGTCGATCGCCTCGATCTCGGCGATCTCGTCGGCGTGCTGCTCGATCAGGTCGCCGAGGCGCCAGACGAGCTTGCTGCGGTCGCCGGGGGTCATG
>CAZKHF010000120.1:0-9016 GCA_964552445.1 uncultured Bradyrhizobium sp.
CCTGTTCTTCCTCGGCGGCCACGTGATCCGCTCGTTCTCCGCGGCGATGCTGTGGGGCGTGTGCGTCGCCACCTATTCCTCGATCTTCATCTGCTCGCCGATGCTGATCTATCTCGGGGTGCGCGCCGACACGTTCGACCGGGGAGCGGACGCCGAGACGGAGACGGTCAAGGCGCAGGCGTGAGCTCGGCCGCCTACGTCCCCGGTCGTCATGTCGTCGAGGCCTACGGCGCCGGCGGGTTCCGCTTCGCCGGGATGAGCCATGTCGGCTCGATTCTCGCGACGCCGCGCGGAATCGCCGCGGTCCGCGCGACGTCGATCGACGAGGTCGACTTGACGACGCTCGCGCCGTTGTTCGCCGAGCTTGCCGAAGCGCCGGGCGCGATCGAGTTCCTCATCCTGGGCGCCGGGGCGAAGATGGCGCGTCCGCCCGCGGCGCTCGCCGCGGCGCTCGGCGAGCGGGGCTTGCGCTTCGAGGCGATGGCGACCGGCCCGGCGACGCGCGTCTATAACGTGATGATCGACGAAGGCCGCCGCGTCGCGGCGCTGTTGATCGCCGCGCCGTGAACGCCGCCGGCGAAGCGCGCCTCGAGGAAGCCTACGCGCACTGCGAACGGCTGGCGCGCGAGGGCGACCGCGACCGCTGGCTCGGCGCGCTGTTCGCGCCCGCGGCCGCGCGGCCGCGCCTGCACGCGCTCTCCGCCTTCTTCCTCGAGACCGGCCGCGTCAAGGCGCGCGCGCGCGAGCCGCTCGCCGGCGAGGCGCGGCTGGCGTGGTGGCTGGAGGCGATCGAGGGGAAACGCGAGGCGGAGGCGGCGGGGCACCCTGTCGCCGCGGCGCTGATCGACGCGGTCGGCGCCGGCGGCCTGCCGCTCGCCGCGTTCGCCGCCTATCTCGAAGCGCGGCGCGACGAGCTCGTCGCCGCGCCGCCGCGCGGGCGCGAGGCGATCGCAGCGCGCGGCCGCGCGCTGGTCGCGCCACAGTTCGCGCTCGCCGCCCGGGCGCTCGACGAAGCGGGCGCGGAGGAGGCGGCGCTCCGCGCCGGCGAGGCCGCCGCGCTCGCCGAAGCGTCGGGCGAGGAAGCGACGGCTCTTTCGCGCGCCGCCGCCGCCGACGAGGCGCTGATGGGCCGGCCGACGGTCGCTCCCGCCTTCGCGCCGCTGGCGACGCTGAGGCTTGACCTCCAACGCCGCGCGCGCGGCGAGGAGGGGCCGGCGTCCGCCTGGCGGCGGCAATGGGCGATCTGGCGCTGGGCGCGCGGCCGTTGAAGCGAAGCCGCCGGCGCTACGGCGCCTTCGCCAGCTGGCCGCGGATCTCGCCGCCCTTGTGGGCGGCGGTGTGGATGTTGAAGTAGACCAGGCCGTCGGCGAAGTCCTTGGCCTGTTCGTCGGTCAGCGTCGCCGAGCCGGAGAACGGGCTCGCCTTCGCCTCGACCGGGACGAGCACGGGCGCGTTCACGCCCGCCTTCGCCGGCCCGTGGAAATGCGCGGCGAGTTCAGGGCCGGTGAGGCCGGAATAGCTTCCCGACCAGGTCAGCGTCTTCGTCTCGGCGTCCAAGGACGCCTCGATCGTTCCCGTTCCCTTGGAGTCGTTGGGCGGAACTTCGCCGGGCCCGGCGAGGTCGGCCTTGTATTTGACGGTCTCGGCGTCGGCGGGCGCGAAAGCGGCGGAAAGCGTGAAAGCGAGGGCCGCGGCGGCGGCGAGCGCGAATTTCGGCATGGCCAGTCTCCGTTGTTCGCCCCCCGCAAGGGACCGTCGCCCGCCGCGACGATCGGCGCAAGCCAATTGTTCGTCAGCGCCCGCCGGCGCGGCGAAGCCTCGGGCCCCCGCTTCACCCGTTCTCGGCGATCCACTGGGCGAGGTTGGCCTCCGCCCGCGCCGACAGCGCGCGCTTGCGCGCGAGGCCGCGCTCCGGGCCGTTGAGCCGCTCGCCGTCTTCGTCGACGCGCGGCCCCTTGATCGGCGGGAAGAGGCCGAAATTGACGTTCATCGGCTGGAACGAGCGCGGCCCCGCCTCGATCGCCTCGATATGGCCGCCGGCGATGTGGTTCAAGAGCGCGCCGACGGCGGTGGTCGGCGGCGGCGGCGCGAGCGGCCGGCCAAGCCGCTCGGCGGCGGCGAAGCGGCCGGCGACAAGGCCGATCGCGGCGCTCTCGACATAGCCCTCGCAGCCGGCGATCTGGCCGGCGAAGCGCAGCGCGGGGCGCGCTTTCAGCCTCAGCGTCGAGTCGAGCAGGCGCGGCGCGTTGAGGAAGGTGTTGCGGTGCAGGCCGCCGAGCCGCGCGAACTCGGCCCGCTCGAGTCCAGGGATCATGCGGAAGACCCGCGTCTGCTCGGCGTATTTGAGCTTGGTCTGGAAGCCGACGATGTTGAACAGCGTGCCGAGCGTGTTGTCCTGCCGGAGCTGGACGATGGCGTAGGGCTTGATTGTGGGATTGTGGGCGTTGGTGAGGCCGAAGGGCTTCATCGGGCCGTGGCGCAGCGTCTCCGGGCCGCGTTCGGCCATCGTCTCGATCGGCAGGCAGCCGTCGAAATAGGGCGTTCCTTCGAAGTCGCGGAACTCGGTCTTGTCGGCGGAAAGGAGCGCGTCGACGAAGGCGCGGTACTGCTCGCGGCTCATCGGGCAGTTGAGATAGTCGGCGCCGGAGCCGCCGGGGCCGGCTTTGTCGTAGCGCGACTGCGGCCAGGCGACCGTCATGTCGATTGAATGGCGATGGACGATCGGGGCGATGGCGTCGAAGAAGGCGAGCGCCGCCTCGCCGGTCAGCGCGACGATCGCCTGCGCGAGCGCCGCGGAGGTCAACGGCCCGGTGGCGACGATGACGCTGTCCCAGTCGTCGGGCGGCGCGCCGGCGACCTCCTCGCGCTCGACGCGGATCAGCGGCTCGGCGAGGATCGCCGCCTCGACCGCGGCGGAGAAGCCCTCGCGGTCGACGGCGAGCGCGCCGCCGGCCGGCACCTGGCAGGCGTCGGCTGAACGCATGATCAGCGATTGCAGGGCGCGTAGCTCGCGGTGGAGCACGCCGACGGCGTTGCTCGCGGCGTCGTCGGAGCGAAACGAGTTCGAACAAACGAGCTCGGCGAGGCGCGCAGTGCGGTGCGCTTCGGTCGAGCGGCGCGGACGCATTTCGTGCAGAACGACGGGAACGCCGCCGCGGGCGATCTGCCAAGCCGCCTCGCTGCCGGCGAGGCCGCCGCCGATGACATGGACCGGGCGCATGAAAACTTGTCACAGAGCCGGGCGGCGGCGTCAACCCGGGCGACGCGCGGCGCGGCGGACAAAAAAACGCCCGCCGAGGGAGGGGCGGCGGGCGTTTCTCGGCGTCGGACGGGGGACCGACGCGAACAGGGGCGACCGGAGGGAGGAAACGGCGCCCCCTAAACTTCAACCCTTGATCGCGCTGGAGGCGACGAGCGGGATGTCGCCGCGCCGGATGCCAATGTCGTGCAACTCGCGGTCGCTCATGTGCGTCAGCTCGCGCACCACCTCGTGGTAGCGCCGCCAGGCGGCGAACTTCTCGGCGATGATCTTCAGCGGGGCCATGATTTCCTCTGTCTTTCGATCTCTCCGCCGGTCCCGCCCTTCGGCGATCGACCCGGCCTGTGCGCTGCAACATAGAAGAGCCGACCGGTTTCGGGAAGGGGCGCGCGCGCCTTCCAGCTATGCGCTCTTAGCATAAGTGAAGACGCGAGAGGTTAACCGAAGGTTTACCTTCCGAGGATTCGTCGCTTTCGTCGTTGGTATTGACGCCAGGATGCCCGCCTCGGTCGCTCCAGCGCGCGTGGGGAATAATTGCAACGGGTGTAGTAATGTGACAAATTCATGGCTGTGCCGCGACAATGCAACGCGGAACGGGCGCGTTGGGGCGCTTGCGGACGCCGCGCCGCGCTGCGTTGCAGCGCAATTCGGTTGCGGCGCCCCCTCGCTCGGCTCGCCCCGCCCAACCTCCCTCCGGGCGCGCCGCGCCCATTCGCCGCGCCGCGCTTGATTTTGCCGAGCGGAGCAGCGACATCGAAAGGGGCGGCGCCGATCGGCGCCGCCGTCAGGAGGGGAGCCGGCAATGGAAAATGCTTTGATCGCGCGCGTCGCCGCGGCGGCCGACATCTCGCGCGACTCGGCGCGCGAGGCGGTGGCGCTGGTGCTCGATTTCATCCTGCGCGAGGCGCCCGAAGACGCCGTGAAGATTCTGCTGGTCAAGGCGCCCGCGCTTCGAACCATCGTCGCTTCCGGCGCGTCGACCGGCGGCGAGGGCATGAGCTTCGCCGTCAAGGGGCTGATGGGAACCGGCGCTGGCGCGATGGGCGGCGGCGGCCTGAGGGCGCTCGGCGAAGGCCTGAGGGCGCTCGGCCTCGACCCGCCGGCCATGCAGGCGGTCGGCAAGGAGGTGGTCGACTACGCGCGCGAAAGGGCGGGCGACGACGTGGTCGGCGAGATCACCTCGGCGATCCCCGGTCTGGCGCAGTTGGTGGCGATCTGGGACGAGGACGCGCGCTGAAGCCGCCTAGCGCGGCCGCCGGACGTTTCGTCCGACGCGGCCGGCTTTCGGCCGCCGATGTCCCGAAACGAGACGAACCGCCGCCGCTCCCCTTTCGCGCGGCGCGTCGCGTCGCGCGCCCAAGCGATTGATTCGACGATCCGACTGGATTCCGGACGCCGCGCCGCGGCTCGCCGGCGCCGTTCCGTTTTGGGACGCGTCGGAGCTTACGTAAACGGCGCCGCGCTTGCCCGTGCCTCCGTCTCGAACATTTGCTTCTCGGAGTATGCAATGGACAAGGAGGTGGAAACGATTGTCGAGCGCACGATCCGCCACACGCGGGCGATTCTGACGATCTCGCCCGACCGATGGGACCACGCGCGGCGGGGGATGTTGACGATACGCGACAGTCTCGCCGCGCGCGCGCCGGGCCATCCCGCCCTCGAACGGCTGACCGCTTTCGTCCGCGCCGAGGACCGCTGGCGCGCGGGTTGGCGCGACGCACGCCGCCCGTGAACGATCAACGGCCCCACAGGCCGGTCAGCGTCGCCTTGGCGAGCGCATGGGCCTCAAGACGGGAGGCGACTTGCGCCGGCGAGGCGTTGCCGTCGGCGCCGAGCCGATCGAGGTCGAGCGCGAAGACGGTGAACCGATAGCGGTGCGGCTTGTCGCCCTTGGGCGGGCAGGGGCCGCCGTAGCCGGCCGCGCCGAAATCGTTGCGGCTTTGCGTCGCGCCCTGGGGCGACGCGCCGCCGTTCGGGTCGCCGGCGCCTCGCGGCAGGCGCGCGACGGTCGCCGGGATGTCGAAGATCAGCCGATGCCAGAAGCCGCCCGGCCGCGGCGCGTCGGGGTCGTGGCAGACGACCGCGAAGCTCTTCGCGCCGTCGGGCGCGTCCGTCCAACTCAGCGCCGGCGAGAGATTCGCCCCGGTGCAGCCAAAGCCGTCGAAGATGTGAGCGTCGGGGATGCGCGCGTTCGGCTCGATGTCCGCGCTCGCAAGCGACATCGTTCGTCCCGCCGCGCTCCCCGCCGCCGCCATCGCGGACATTGCCGCTAAAGCTTGCGCAATCATCGAAGCCTCCCCTTTCCTAAGGTCACTCTATCTTTCTTGGGCCGTTCGATCCCTCGCACAATTGACTTGCGTCCACGCCGACTTGCAAGCGAAACTGCGGCTCTTTGGCGTGACGCGCGACAGGCCGCGGAAGCGGCGAAGAGGACGCGGCCCGGCGTCGATCTCGCGAAGGGGGAGCGCCGACGGCGCGTCGCGCGAGGGACGGGTCTGTGGAGGAGGCCATGAACGGGGCGACGCATGCGCGCGCGGGGCGCAAGCGCACCTTCACCACGCGGTCAGGCGCGGCGTTGCCTTTCACCGAGCTCGGCTTCGGCGCCGCGCCGCTCGGCAATCTCTATCGACCGCTGACGGAGAAGGAGGCGCGGGCGACGCTCGACGCCGCGTGGACCTGCGGCTGCCGCTACTACGACACCGCGCCGCTTTACGGCTACGGCCTGTCGGAGACGCGGCTGAACGGCTTCCTGCGCGCCAAGCCGCGCGACAGCTATCTCGTCTCCACCAAGGTCGGCCGCCTGCTCGAGGTCAGCCCGCCGGAGCCGCGCGCGCGCCAGAACCGCTTCTTCGAGACGCCTTCGCGGCGCGCCGTGTTCGATTATTCCTACGACGGCGTCATGCGCTCGCTCGAGTTCTCGCTCGAGCGGCTGGGCCTCGATCGCGTCGACCTGGTCTATGCGCATGGCCTCGACGTCTTCGTCCAGGGCGGCGAAGAGAGGTCGCATGCGCGCGCGCGCGAGCTGCTCGACGGCGGCCTGAAGGCGCTGACGAAACTGCGCGACGGCGGCGCCGTGCGAGCGTTCGGCGTCGGCGTCCACGAGTGGCGCCTTGCGGAGAAGCTCGCGCGCGGCGGCGACTTCGACGTCGTTCTGCTCGCCGGCCGTTACACGCTGTTGGAGCAGGAGGCTCTCGAGAGCTTCCTGCCCTATTGCGTCGACAACAAGATCGGCGTCGTCGTCGGCGGCCCGTTCAATTCCGGCGTGCTCGCGACCGGGCCGAAACGCGGCGCTTTCTACAATTACGCGCCCGCTTCGGAAGCGGTTCTCGATCGCGTGCGGCGCATCGAAGCGCTGTGCAAGGCGCACGAAGTGAAGCTCGCGCAGGCCGCGCTGCGCTTCCCCTTGAGCCACCCCGCGGTCGTCGGCGTCATCGCCGGCGTGGAGAAAGCCAGCGAGGTTCGCCGCAACGCGGCTCTGCTCGACGCCGAAATTCCGCCGGCGCTTTGGCGCGCGCTGAAAGCCGAAGGGTTGTTGCGCGCCGACGCGCCGACGCCGCGCTGAACGCCGCCCGCCCGCGCCTTCGATCCCGCCGCGACTCTCTCTCAGCCGACCGGCAACGCGAGCACCGGCCAGCGTCCGTCGTCGACGATGCGGGCGCTGGTCGAGCCGCGCATCGCGTCGATCAGGCCGTGGCGCCCGGCCGTCGGCATCGCGATGGCGCCGACGTCGAGCTCGCTCGCGGTGGCGAGGATCGTGTCGACCACCGGGCCCTCGCGCAGCAGGATCGGCCGCCCGAAGGGCTCGCCGTTCTCGCCGATCGGCTCCGGCGCGCGCTTTCCTACATGCATGATCTCGAGGCTGGCCTCGCAGGCCGACAGCTTGAGGATCGATTTGAGGCGACGGATCGCCGAGACGCTGTCGAGCGAGGCGTCGATCGGCACGAGGATTTTCTTCAGTGTGATGGCGCCGGTGTCCATGTCGACGAAGCCGCGCTCGCTTTCGCGAATAAAGAGGCTCATCAGCCGTCCCTGGCGCAGCAGACGGCCGTGGACCGAGCCGTCGAGCCACAGGGCCGGCGACCGGTTCGGGTAGCTGGCGAGGACGACCAGATCGCACGGGGAGTCGTCGAGGTAGTCGAGGACGCCGGCGCGTGGGTTGCGCGCGGCGATGCTCGAGCTCGAGACGC
Organism: uncultured Bradyrhizobium sp.; assembly: GCA_964552445.1. Taxonomy (GTDB): domain Bacteria; phylum Pseudomonadota; class Alphaproteobacteria; order Rhizobiales; family Beijerinckiaceae; genus Roseiarcus. Next base: position 7,447 of record CAZKHF010000120.1, read on the forward strand.
GAAAATCCAGCCTGGCGTCCCAGCGGTCGTAGGGCGCGTCCTTGTCCACGATTCCCCAGCGCGCGAGCAGATCGCGCACCTGACGGAGCCCGTGGGTCTGCGACAGGTAGGGACCGTCCTCGACCCGCACCCTGAGCAGGCGCAGCTCGGCCTTCGAGGCCACCGTCATCGCCAGCGCGTGGGCGAACGCTGCAGCGGCGCCGGCGGCGAAATCGGTGGGATGCACGATGGTGGCGCGAGTCCTGTTCGTCTCAGTCATCGTTGTCGTAGGCCCTCGAGGATGCGCAACCTATCGCCCCGGGATTGAGCGAGGCTGGATCGCCGCCGCCGCAAGTCGCGCGCTCGGCCGGCGATTCCGTCCCGGGGCGTCCAAGCCGCGCGATACTTTATTCCGGAGAAACGATCACGGCGATCTCCGGATTCTTCACGTCGCTAAGTTGGAGCGTCAACGGGGCGGCGGCGAGCGGGAACTTGACGCTTTTGCGCAGGTTCGGGCAGCCGGGCGCGCCGGTGAAGCCGAGCGGTTTTACGAAAGCGCCGCCCTGGATGACGTCGATCCAGCCTTCGCCGGACAGGCTGATCTTGTAGTTTCCCGCCGCCGGGGGCGCGCCGAGCGCCAACGCGCCGGCGAAGCTCCGCGAATTCCTCGGCGCGCGCTCGGGCGGCCGATCGAGCTTCGCCTCGGCGAAAGGCGCGAGGCGGACAGTCTCGGCCGTGTCGTAAGCGAGCGCGGCGCCAGGCGCGAGCGGCGACGCGCTGCGCGCGAGCGCCGCCTGCTCATAAGCGAGCGGCCAGGCGAGCTTGTCGCAGCCGCTCGGCTCGCCGGCCTCGGCCGCGACCGCGGCCGCAAAGAGCGCCGCGAGCGCGGCGAGGCCGGCCAGCCGCTTCATTCCACGCCGACCATGACGTTGGAGGCCTTGATGACCGCGAAAGCGGTCTTGCCTTTCGCCAGCTTCAGCTCGTCCGCCGATTCGTTGGTGATCGAGGCGGTGACGATCGTCCCGCCGCCGACGTCGATGCGCACGTGCGCCGTCGTCGCGCCCTTCGTCACCTCCACCACCGTGCCCTTGAGCACGTTTCGCGCGCTGATTCTCATCGCCCGCTCCTTGCCGTTCGGACGGCCGCCGTTCGGCCGCTCCTCCGTGCCGGGATGGTGGTCCAACCCGCGCGGCGGCGCAAGGGGCGCGGCGGCCACGGCGGCGACGGAGCGATGACAACCTAAACGCGAGCCCGCCGAAGCGCGTTCAACCTTGCTTCCGCAGCGAAAGGTTGCGCCGCTCCGGCGCCTGCCGTAAGGCTCGCGCCGTCGTTCCGCCCACCCTGCAGCTCTGAGAACCCGCCCGATGATCCGCTCCGCCCTGATGACCGTCATGACCGCCGCCGCAATCAAGGCGGGCCGCGGCCTGAAGCGCGATTTCGGCGAGATCGAGCAGCTGCAGGTGTCGATGAAAGGCCCCGGCGACTTCGTCAGCCTGGCCGACAAGCGCGCGGAGAAGACGCTGTTCGAAGAGCTGTCCAAGGCGCGGCCCGGCTACGGCTTCGTCATGGAGGAGGGCGGGCGCGTCGAGGG
>CAZKHF010000121.1:0-8984 GCA_964552445.1 uncultured Bradyrhizobium sp.
CCCGGTTCGGCGCAACTTCACATCCGCGGATACTTGAGCGTGATGTCGATTGTTTTGTTATGACCGCCGAGCATCACGGCGGCGTCCTTAAAGGAAGGCGCAGCTAAGAATCCTTCGGCGTCGTTGCTGAAACCGTAGCCCTCGGTGGGTATCCCCAACGCATTCTTGATGAGCTTGCCGTTGTCGTTCTCGTCGTGGAAAGTGATGACCGCGTAAACGCCCGGCTTGAGCTGGGTGAAGACGACGCTTTGCGTTCCGGCAACCGCTCTCATTGCTATTCCGACGAGACGAGAAGGATTGGTCACCAATCCTAGACTGCCGGCGTGCGCGATAGCGGACCGAAAGTGTTCTTCGCTGTCGTAGAGCCCGATCATCAGCGAGCCCGTCGATGACCTTACGCCGTGAATTGTGACCCTCAGATCGCTTGCCTCGGCGCCAAAGCAACAGCCGATCAGACCAAGCGCCGCGAGGCCGGCGATCAGACGATTTGACAGAAGCGTTTTCATCTCCCTTTCCTCCTTTCGCTTCTCCGGGATTACGGCGACCGCTCAGTAATTCGCCAATTTCGCGATCCGCAGTCAGCGTCGGACGTTCTCGACCGGAGCCGCCCGCCCCAGGCCTCCGCCCGCCAAGCCGTCGATCTCATGGAAGCATCAACTTCCGAAGTTTTGACGCCGTCAACGGTCTTCGAGCGCCGAAGGCGACGCGCGAAACCCGCGCCATTGACAGCGTCAGAACGTCGGAAAAAAGAGGGTTCCATGAGATCGACGGCGCTCCCCGCCAAGCTGGCGCCGATCACGGCGGCGACTGCGGACTACAGCAACAGGCGCCAATTTCCCTATGTACCTTGACTTGCCGTCGAGCAAAGGGAAATAGGCGCGAACCGCGTAATACGTAATACGACCTGCGCGCTGGCGGCCGACCGTCGACGGACGCGCCGGTCGATCAGGCCGGCCAGAGCCCGATGCGTCGATCGCGATCGCGCAACCACTGCAGCGCCGGAAGCGTCAGCAGTACCATCCACAGCTTCGCTGCGACCTGGCCCGGCAGGAACTCGAGGCTGCCGAACGCCAGGCTGAGGAAGACCACGCTGTCGACCACTAGGCCGACGAGGCTGCTGGCGAATGCGGCCCTGACCAAGCCTTTCCTTTGCAGCGGCGTGTAGACCGCCAGATCGGCCGTCTCCGACAGCGCGAATGCGACGGTCGAGGCGACCACCAGGGCGGGCGGCGCGAACGTCGCCGACAGGGCCGAGCCCGCGACGATGGCGATCGCCGACCAGACGAGGCCGAGACGGCGCTGCACCAGATCCCGCAAGATCAGCGCCAAGCCCGCGACCAGCACGCCGCTCGGCGCGGAGAGGCCCGGCGCCACGGGGATCACGCACGGCCCGTGCGCGACGCAGGCCGCGCCGACGTGATTGATCATCCAGTTGGCCAAGGGAACGCACGCGGCGAAGGCGACGAAGAGAGCCGCCCCTTCCCGTCGTCGCCGCGTTTCAAGGGATTCCTGCGTCACCGCCCGTCTCGTCGTCCGTTGAGGATCGGCGTCGTCGCCGCGCCGCGCCGCGCCACAGCGCGCGCGCGAGGCGCGACCCGCCGCCAAGCCCACCCACAAATGGCGCCGCGCGCCGTCGCTGAAACGATTCGCCAACGGGGCCCTGCCCCTCGGATTGTCTAGCCTATTGAAGAGGGAAGGCCAATCAGCGAAACGGGGGCCATCCGATTGGCGTCCGGCGCGTCCCGGTTCGAAAGCGAAAATTATCTTTCCCGCCCGGCGCTTCGCTTGTCCTCGCCTGCGGCGAAAGGGGAAATACGCGCGTGCTACGGCGTTGCGTCTTCCCCAATGTGCCGAAAACGGCGGCTATCCGGCGAACGCCGGTTAATAATATCGTAGCACGCGCGTAATACGATTATCGCATTTCCGTTCTGGATATCTAGAGGTTGTGCCCATGCTCCTATTTCGCCGCGCTTCCCTCGCCCAAAAACTCTCCGCGGCCAACCTCCTTGGGCTCGCATTGCTGGCGACTGCGCTGTTGTTCCTCTATCAGAAGACACTGTCCGACTATGCCGACGGACAGGCGCAGCAGCGGTTGGATACGAACGACCGGGTCGCTTGGGATATCGTGAAGCGGAATGGCGATCAGTTTCGTTTTGTCGACGGCAAGCTTTTCGCCGGGCAAACCGAGCTCAATGGCCGCTATGAGCTGGTCGACCAAATCAAGGATTTGGTCGGCGGCGTGGCGACCATTTTCATGGGCGACGTGCGCGTCGCGACCAATGTGAAGAGCGCGGATGGATCACGCGCCGTCGGGACGAAGCTTGCCGCTGGACCGGTTTACGACGCCGTATTCAAACGGGGCGAACCGTATCGCGGCAAGGCTGACATTCTCGGCCAGGCCTATTTCACGGCTTACGATCCCATCAAGGACGCGAACGGCGCGACGATCGGCGTCCTTTTCGTCGGCGTTCGCGAGGCCGAAACCCATGCCGAGATCGCGGCGATCCAGTTCCGCGCCATGATGGTCGCGTTCGTCATCGCGCTGGCGGTCGGCGCGGCGACGCTGCTTCTTTCGCGGCGGATGTTTTCGCCGCTGGTCCATCTGCGCGCCGCGATGGCGAAGATTTCCAAAGGAGACTTCGACGGGCCGGCGATCCACGCGAACCGACTCGACGACATCGGCGAGATGGCGTGCGCGGTCGAGGTGTTCAAAACTAACGCCATCGAGCGCAAACGGGTCGAGCGCGAGGCCGCCGACCAGCGGGTCGTGACGGAGAAGCAACGCGAACGCGCTGCGGCCGAACGCGCGCGCGCCGCCGAGGAACAGGCGACGGCGATGTTGGCGCTCGCCGACGGACTAACGCGGCTTTCCGCGGGCGATCTTACGGCGCGGCTTCTAGCCGGTTTTTCCGAGCGCTACACGAAGATCCGCGACGATTTCAACGTCGCCGCCGAGAAGCTGAGGGAGACGCTACGCGCCGTCGTCGCCAGCGCCGGCGTCATCGACACGGGCACGCGGGAAATCTCTGCTGCTGCGGACAATCTCTCGCAGCGCACCGAGCAACAGGCCGCCGGCCTCGAAGAGACGGCCGCCGCGCTCAACGAAATCACCGCGACGTTGAAGAAGTCGGCCGAGGGCGCGCGATACGCCAGCGAAGTCGTCTCCAACGCCAATGACGACGCCAAGAAAGGCGCTGTCGTCGTCAAACAAGCCGTTGAGGCGATGGATGCAATCTCAAAGTCCTCGGAACAGATCGGCCGCATCATCGGCGTGATCGATGAAATCGCGTTTCAAACCAACCTGCTGGCGCTCAACGCGGGCGTCGAGGCGGCGCGCGCGGGGGAGGCGGGCAAGGGGTTTGCGGTGGTCGCCTCCGAAGTGCGGGCGCTGGCCCAGCGCTCTGCGGAAGCCGCCAAGGAGATCAAGGGCCTCGTTTCAACCTCCGCGGCGCAGGTCGGCGCCGGCGTCAACTTGGTGGCCGAAAGCGGCCAGGTGCTGGAGCGGATCAGTTCGCAGGTGTCGGAGATCAACCGGGCGGTGGCCGAGATCGCCGCAGGCGCGCAAGAGCAGGCGACCGGCCTGCAGCAAGTCAACACCGCGATCAACCAGATGGACCACTCGACGCAGCAGAACGCGACCATGGTGGAACAATCGACCGCGGCCAGCCATTCGCTGTCGCAGGAGGCTTCGCAGCTCGCCAATCTCGTCGACCAGTTCCAGGTCGGCGAGGCGGGGTCCGCGCCGGCGCGCAAGGAGCTGAAGAAAGTCGCTTAAGAGTCGCGCCCTTCCGTCTCGCGGGTTCCCGCGGGAGTTCCGACGACAGCTTACGAATTCCCCAATTCTGCGATCCGTAGGCGGCGCTCGACTTTCGCGACCGGAGCCGCCCGGCTCTTCGCCGTCGCTCGCCAAGCTGGCGCCGAGCGAGGTCGCGCGCCGCCGGCGTCGCTCGAGCTTCACGCGCCGCGCTGTCCCGCTCCGCGCGAGAGGGGAGCGTCGCCGCGCCAGCCTGAGGAAAGACGCGCGCCTACCGGCGCATGATCCGAATTGCGATCTTGGCGCTGCGACGACCGGATCCGGCGCGTCGACCCTCGGCGAAGCCCGCCCGCGCCTCGTCGAGGATGCGGCCGCGCGCGGTTGCGCCGTTTGACGTTCACCGCAGCGGCGGCGCGTAGAGGATGCCGCCGTCAGCCCACAGCTGATTGAGACCGCGTGGCACGCCGTAGCGCGAATGCGCGCCGAGGTTACGCTCGAACATCTCGCCGTAATTGCCGACCGCGCGCAGCGCGCGTAGCGCCCAGTCGTTGGTCAGCCCCAACGCCTGGCCGAGATCGCCCTCCGCGCCGATCAGCCGCCGCACGTCCGGCCTCTGCGATTTCTGCGCTTCGTCGAGCGTCGCCTGGCCGACCCCCAGCTCCTCGGCGTCGATCAGAGCGTAGAGCGTCCACCTGACGACGTTGAACCAGGCGACGTCGTCGGCGCGCACGGCGGGGCCGAGCGGCTCCTTCGAGATCACGTCGGGCAGGATGATCGCTTCCGCCGGCTTCTTCAGCCCGAGACGGACGACGTAGAGCGCCGACTCGTCGGTGGTGTAGGCGTCGCACGCGCCGCCTTCGAGCCGCGCGATCGCTTCGTCGGGGCCCGCGACGAGGACTTCCTTGTAGGTCATCGAGTTGGCCTTGAAGAAGTCGGCCAGGTTGGGCCGCGTGGTGGTTCCGTCCTGCACGCACACCGAAACCCCGTCGAGCTCGAGGGCCGAATCGATCTTGGGATGGCGCAGGACCATGAAACCCTGGCCGTCGTGATAGGCGACGCCGGCGAACAGGATTCCCTGACCGGCCTCGCGCTCGAGCGTCCAGGTCGAATTGCGCGACAGCACGTCCATCTTGCCCTCTCGCAACGCGTCGAAGCGCTCGGCGTTGGTCAGCGCGACGAACTGGACCTTCTGCGGATCGTCGAGGACCGCCGCCGCCAGCGCGTGGCAGAAGTCGACGTCGAAGCCGCTCCAGGCGCCGGCGGCGTCGCGGACGGAGAAGCCGCCCAGGCCCTCGTTGACGCCGCAGATCAGCGCCCCGCGCTGCTTGATCGAGTCGAGCGTTCCGCCGTACGCGGCGAAGGCGAAGAAAGTCGCGCCGAGCGCCGCAAGCCCCGCCGCCGCCCGCGAGCAGAAATGCGTCATGACTCCCTCCCGCAATGAATTCGCGCGCTCCCGTCCGGGCCTAGAGCTGCGCCGCCTGTCGGATGATGACTTTCGCGCCGACGTCGACGCGCGCGTAGAGATCGATGACGTCGCCGTTCGCGAGCCGGAAGCAGCCCGACGACACCGCTTGCCCGATCGTCTCCGGCTGATTGGTGCCGTGGATGCGGTAGACGGTCGAGCCGAGATACATCGCCCGCGCGCCCATCGGATTGCCGGGGCCGCCGGCCATGAAGCGCGGCAGATACGGCTGCCGCTCGATCATCTCCGGCGGCGGCGTCCAGTCGGGCCACTCCGCCTTGCGCGAGATCTTCACCAGGCCCGACCACTGAAAGCCCTCGCGGCCGACGCCGATGCCGTAGCGCAACGCGCGGCCGCCGCCGAGGACGACATAGAGGAAACGGTCCGCGGTGGAGATGACGACCGTGCCGGGAGCGTCGCTGCTGCGGAAGAACACCAGCTGCCGCGCGTAGGGCCCCTCCTCGATGCGCACTTCCTCGGTCGAGATGCGGCCGGGCTCGTCGCCGACGTCCATGGTGATCGCGTCCGGCGACGTCGCGCGGACCGGCGCGGCGCCGAGCAGGGCGAGCAGAAACGCGGCACCCAGCGCCAGCCGAGCTTTGCAGCGTCGACCGGCGATCGCCGTCCCGTGTTGACGCATCGTTCGTCGCTCCCGTCGTCCGTCGCCCGCAGCGGCGACGTTTCTCGCTTTCGCCGCCTCAGCACCTCGCATAGACGAGCGTGCCGTAACGATCGTTGGTGTCTGGGTCGACGTACTTCATCACCATCAGCTTCGGCGTCAGCTCGACTACTTCGCGATCCTGCGGATCGGGAGGCGGCGCGTTGAAGCCGAGATAGGTCTTGCCGTCGGCGCCCTTCTTCAACGCCAGCTCGTGGGGCGTGGCGTCGTCGGCGACGTGCATCATCGCCCCGTCGGTCGGCCCCTTGGCGATGACGTAAGCGTTCTTGCATTGAGCGCGCGCCATCTTCTCGGTGCGGGCGCGATCCTTGGCGTCGCGGTAGGAGGCGACGCCCCATTTGCCGATCAGCGGGTCGGGCGGCAGGATCTTGAACGCCGCAAGCGCCGGCGTCGGCGACGACTCGGGCGTCGGGCCTGGCGACAAGAACCCGAAATCGACGGACGAGCAGCCGGCCAGCGCGCACGCCAGCGCCAGCGCGGCTGCTGAGTTCAACGCTCGCGACACGACGCGCCTCCTCAGCTCATTGCTTTGCCGCTTTCGGGGGCGGGGCTGACCCCTCGTCCGATCCTCGCCGCCCTGCGGCTCGCCGGGAATGCTAGCCGAACCGCGTCGGCAAAGCGAGGGCGGCCAAACGCCACGGGGCGTCGCCGCCGCGCCCGGGCGGGAGCGGCCGACCGCCGAGTTCAGCCGCCCGCGCCGATCTCCTCGATCGCCCGCTTGAGCTTCAGCAGGTCGGCCCACGCCTGGCGTTTGGCCGCGGGGGTGCGCAACAGATAAGCGGGATGGAACATCGGCAGCGCCGGGATCGCTTGGCCGTCGTCGCCGACGTATTCGCGCCATACGCCGCGCGCGCGCGTCACGCCTTCGCGAACGCCGAGCAGCGTCTGGATCGCCGACCCGCCGAGGCAGACGATGACGCGCGGCGCGACCAGCGCGATCTGCCGGCGAATGAACGGCAGGCACACCGCCGTCTCCTGGGGCGTCGGCGTGCGGTTGCCCGGCGGGCGCCAGGGCACGACGTTGGCGATGTAGACCTTGGTCCGGTCGAGGCCGATGGCGGCGAGCATGCGGTCGAGCAGCCTGCCGGCGCGCCCGACGAACGGCCGGCCGAGGCGGTCCTCGTCGGCGCCCGGCGCCTCGCCGACGAGCATGACGCGCGCCGCGGGCGCGCCGTCGGCGAAGACGAGCTGCGTCGCCGTCGCCTTCAGCCCGCAACCGTCGAAACGCTGGAGCGCGGCGCGCAGCGCCTCGAGGTCCGCCGCGGCGGCGGCGATGTCGCGCGCGCTGTCGGCCGCTTCGTCAGGCGCGGAGAAGCGCGCCGGCTGGAGCCGGCGCGGCTCGGGCGCGCGCGGCGGGGCGGGCGGAGCGACGGCGACGACGCGGCGCGGCGGCGGCGCGGCGCTCTCGGCGAAACGGTCGTGCGGCGTCTCGTCGAGCGCGAGATCGACGCCCGCCTCGCTCCACCATCGCAGCGCCGCCGCCGCCTCCTGCGGCGTTAGATTGCGCAAATCCCTGTCCGCCTTCATCGCCAAGCCGAAAAACCCGAACCGCCGAAAATCCTATCACGCGGCGGCGGCGCGGCGAAAGACGAGGCGGGGGTTTCGCTGGCGCTTGCAATTTGGGCTTGTGTTTTTCCCGCGTCGCGCCTTCTTTCGCCTCGCGCCTCCAGTCCCGGAAACAAAGATGGCCGATCGATCCGACTTGCCCGCCCGCGAAGCGATGGACTTCGACGTCGTGGTGGTCGGCGCCGGCCCGGCGGGCCTCGCCGCCGCGATCCGGCTGAAGCAGCTCGACCCCGACGTCTCGGTGGTCGTGGTCGAGAAAGGCTCCGCCGTCGGCGCGCACATTCTCTCCGGCGCGATCGTCGACCCGATCGGGCTCGACCGCCTGCTGCCCGACTGGCGCGACGATCCCGAGCGGCCGCTGAAGACTGCGGTCGCCAAGGATCGCTTCCTGCTGCTCGGGCCTCGGGGCGGGGTTCGGTTGCCGAACTGGTCGATGCCGCGGCTGATGAGCAACCGCGGCGCCTTCGTCGGCTCGCTCGGGGCGCTGACGCGCTGGCTGGCGGCGCGCGCCGAGGCGCTCGGGGTCGAGATCTATCCCGGCTTCGCGGCGACCGAGCTCCTCTATGGCGCCGACGGCGAAGCGACCGGCGTCGCCACCGGCGACATGGGGGTTGGCCGCGACGGCCGGCCGAAGGCGACCTTCGCCCGCGGCATGGCGCTGAACGGCAAGTACGTCCTCATCGCCGAGGGAGCGCGCGGCTCGCTCGCCAAGCAGGCGATCGCCCGCTTCGCTCTCGACCAGGGTCGCGAGCCGCAGAAATTCGGCCTCGGCCTCAAGGAGGTCTGGCGGGTCGCGCCGGCGAAGTTCCAGCCGGGCCTCGTCCAGCACAGTTTCGGCTGGCCGTTGGGCGATGGCGCCTCGGGCGGGTCGTTCCTCTATCACTACGACGACGGCCTGGTCGCGGTCGGCTTCGTCGTTCACCTCAACTACCGCAATCCGACGCTCTCGCCGTTCGACGAGTTCCAGCGCTTCAAGACCCACCCGATGATCCGCGAGACGTTCGCAGGGGGAAGGCGCCTCGCCTACGGCGCGCGCGCGATCTCTTCGGGCGGCTGGCAATCCGCGCCCAAGCTTTCTTTCCCCGGCGGGGCGCTGATCGGCTGCGCCGCCGGCCTGCTCAATCTCGCGCGCATCAAGGGCTCGCACAACGCCATCCTTTCCGGCGCGCTGGCGGCCGAGAAGGCGCATCAGGCGCTAGCCGCCGGCCGCCGCAACGACGAGCTTTCCGCCTACGAAGACGCGTGGCGCGATTCCGACATCGGCCGCGACCTCCGCAAGGTCCGCAACGTCAAGCCGCTGTGGTCGAAGCTCGGCCTCGTCATCGGCGTCCCGCTCGCCGGCCTCGACATGTGGACGAACGAGCTTTTCGGGTTCTCATTTTTCGGCGCGCTCAAGCATGGCGAAGCGGACAGCGAGACGCTGAAGCCGCTCGCGGCGGTCAAGCCGATTGTCTATTCCAAGCCCGATGGCGCGATCACGTTCGATCGCGCCTCGTCGGTCTATCTCTCCAACACCAATCACG
>CAZKHF010000122.1:0-8917 GCA_964552445.1 uncultured Bradyrhizobium sp.
CTGGTCATCGCGCTCGACCTCGCCGGCGTCGCCGTCTCGGCCGGCTCGGCCTGCTCCTCGGGCAAAGTGACGCGCTCGCACGTGCTCGACGCGATGGGCGTCGCGCCCGACCTCGCCGCCGGGGCGATTCGCTTAAGCCTCGGCTGGGCCTCGGACGAGGACGACGTCGCGCGTTTCGGCGAGGCCTTCAGCGCTGCGATGGCGCGATTGCGAACGCGGCGGGCCGATTCGATCGTTCGGCCGCCGTTGTCCGCATGACGCAGGGAAGGACTATATTCGCCGGCGCGATCCGCGAGGCTGGCGCGAAGACGTCGATTCGGATAGCTTGGACAAAGCGCGCAAGGCCGGGGCGGCGGAGGCGAAGGAGGATCGGGATGGCTCGTTTGGTGAAGATCTGGGTCGGGGCGGCGTTGGCTTTGGCCATCGCGGCGCCCGAGGCGCAGGCGCTCACCCGCCATCACGCGCGCCACGCCGGGGACATCTACGTCCATGCGGGGCGATCGTATCTCACCGCCGGCCCGACCGGCGGGGTGGGAACGGGCTCTCGCTACGTCACCGACACCACTCCGGGGTCGATCGCCGATTTCGGCTCGCCGTTCGCCGCCCGCATGGGCTCGGTGCTGCCGACCCTGTTCAACCCGCCCGGACGGCCGGAGCCGCTGGTCGAGTTCTGGGATCCCTGAGCGAAGCGGCCCGCGACGACTCGTCGCCGCAGTCGGCGCGCCGGGCTGATGCGCCGCGGCGAGGCGTCTGGCGGCGCCGGGTCGAGGAGGCGCAGCGCTTCGCGCGAGGCGGGCCATCGCCGATGACGCTGGGGGCCAGCGACGTCCCCGCTGCGACACGGCGTATCTACGAAAGCGAGAGCTTCCGCCGTGTTTCCGGCGGGCCTCGCCGCAGTTTCGGCAAGGATCTTGTCGGCGAATACTGGGAGCGGAAGCTTTCGGCTTGCGCTCGCAAGCGTGGCGCCGCGCTTGCGTTGTCGCCTCGCGCGGTGTAGGAGGCGTCAATCCCACAAAGCGTCGCATCGCCCCCGAGGAGCAGCCATGGCTCGCGTCACCGTCGAGGATTGCATCGACAAAGTCGACAACCGTTTTGATCTCGTCTTGATGGCGAGCCATCGCGCCCGCGCGATCTCGTCCGGCGCGCCGATCTACGTCGCGCGCGACAACGACAAGAATCCCGTGGTGGCGTTGCGCGAAATCGCCGACGCAAAGCTCACGCCCGAGGATCTGAAGGAAGATCTCATCCACGCGTTGCAGAAGCACGTCGAGGTCGACGAGCCGGAGGCGGAGGCGGCGCCGCCGATGATTCACTCGCCGACGACGTCGCCGGCCGACGATTCCGGCGACGCGCAATTCGACCGCATGACGGAAGAAGACCTGCTGCGCGGTCTCGAGGGCCTGGCGCCGCCGCCCGAGCCGGAAGAGGAAACCGAATAGGCGCGCTTCTCTCGGCCATCGCGCCCGCGCGCGCGTCGCGACGCTCGACCGCGCGGCGTCGACGCGCGCCTCTATCCACAATGATTCTATCTGGCCTTGCAATTTCGCTTTAGGCGAGCGTCGGGGTTTTGGTATCCTCGCAACTAGAGAATCACTTGCGCGACCAAGAGCCGCATCTGCGGCGGACGAGGGCGGGCGGTTCGCGTCCGCCAGCGGGGGGATGATTCTCGGGTGACGTCGGCGGCGGCGGCAAGCCGACGGGTGCGTTGTTGCGGAGGCCAGATGTGAGCGAAGAGGTCTTCAAGAGCCCGTCGACGGCTCCCGGCCAATCCGCCGGGCCGCCGCAGGAACGCCCCGAGGGGCTGATCGAAATCGTCGGACAGGTCAAGTGGTTCGACGTCTCCAAGGGCTATGGCTTCATCGTTCCCGACAACGGCGAAGGCGACGTGCTGATCCACGTCACGGTGCTGCGAAGGGACGGCTTCCAGACCATCTACGAGGGCGCGCGCGTGGTCGCCGAAGCGCAGCGGCGCGAGCGCGGGCTGCAGGTTTTCCGCGTGCTGTCGGTGACGCTCGACGAGAACGCGCATCCCTCGCAATCGCCGCCGGCGCGCACGCGCGCGCAAGCGACCTCGGTCGGCGCGTTCGAGATCGTCATCGTCAAGTGGTTCAACCGCGCCCGCGGCTTCGGCTTCCTGACGCGCGGCGAGGGCACGGAGGACATCTTCGTGCACATGGAGACGCTCAGGCGTTACGGCTTCGCCGATCCGCAGCCGGGCGACACGATGCTGGCGCGCTTCGGTCCGGGGCCGAAGGGCCTGCTCGCCGCCGAGGTCCGTCCGCTCGAAGGCGCCAGACTCGTTTCGTCGCATTGACGAGTCGGCCGCGGTTCGCGCATGGTCGCCGGCGTCATGCAAAATCAGCGAGACGAGACGCGGGCGGCTGAGCCGACGCGGCGCAGGAGCGCCGCCGCGGCGATAGGCCGCGCCTGGGCGGCGGCGCTCGCGCTTTTCTTTCTCAGCCTCGCCGCGTCGAGCGGCGCCCGCGCCGACGGCCTCGATTCGCTGACCATCGCGACGGCCACCGGCGCCCATGCCTTCCAGATCGAGATCGCCGCGACCGAGGCGGCGCGCGAGAAGGGGCTGATGCTCCGACGCTTCCTGCCCGCCGACCGCGGCATGTTGTTCGAGTTCGATCGCGTAGAGCCGGCGGCGTTCTGGATGAAGAACACGTATGTCCCGCTCGACATCATCTTCATCGGCCGCGACGGAACGGTGAGCGCGATTGCGGCCGACGCCGAACCGCTGTCCGAGACGGTCATCCCCTCGGGCGTCCCCTGCGCGGCGGCGCTCGAGGTCAACGCGGGCGTCGCGGCGCGGATCGGCCTTAAGGTCGGCGACAAGATCCGCCACCCGTTCTTCAAGCCGTGAGACGACGCGGCGCGTTGCATCCTTCGCCAAGCTTGGTAAGTTTGCGGCGAAAAATGGTCGCTGGCGCGGCGCGTCGGCGGCCTGGGGAGTTGTGCTTGGCTCAATCTTCGACGTCGAGCCTGGGATTGGCGGAGGCGGGCGGATGCGATTCGTTCGCGCCGTCCGACCCGCCGGAGCGAGGCGGGCGCGGCGGGCCGTATGCGGCGCTGGACCTGGGCACGAATAATTGCCGGCTCTTGGTGGCGCGCCCGACCGCCGACGGGTTTCGCGTCGTCGACGCGTTCTCGCGCATCGTCCGCCTGGGCGAGGGGCTGTCGCAGACCGGCCGCCTCAGCGAGGCGGCGATCGAGCGGACGCTCGAGGCGTTGCGCGTCTGCCGCGACAAGATGGCGGCCCGGCGGGTCGCCAGGGCGCGGCTGATCGCCACCGAGGCGTGCCGCGCCGCCGAGAACTGCGGCGAGTTCCTCGATCGGGTGCGCGAGCGGCTCGGCCTTCGCCTTGAGGTGGTGGACCGCGAGACCGAGGCGAGCCTGGCGGTCGCCGGCTGCGGCGACCTCGCCGACCGCAACGCCGAATCGATCGTGCTGTTCGACATCGGCGGCGGCTCGTCGGAGATCATCTGGCTCGACTGCCGGCGGCGCGAGCCGTCGACCGTCGGGCGCATCGCCGCCTGGGAATCGTTGCGCCTTGGCGTCGTCACGCTGTCCGAGACCTTCGGCGGCGACGAGGTCACGCCCGAGATGTTCGCCGCGATGAAGCGGCGCGTCCTCGAAGCGCTGGCGCCTTTCGCGGCGCGCGTCTCCGGCCGTCGGCGGTGCCGACGCTTCCATCTGCTCGGCACGTCGGGAACAGTGACCACCATCGCCGGCGTCCACCTCAATCTCAAGCGCTACGACCGCCGCGCGGTCGACGGCCTGTGGCTGAGCAGCAGGGAGGTCGACGCGGCGATCGCGCGGCTGATGGCGATGAGCTACGCCGAGCGCGCCGCCAACGGCTGCATCGGCGCGGAGCGCGCCGACCTAGTGCTCGCCGGCTGCGCGATCCTCGAGGCGATCCGCGCCGATTTCCCCGCCGAGCGCCTGCGCATCGCCGACCGCGGCCTGCGCGAGGGCATCCTGCTGCAGATGATGCGCGCCGACCGCGTCGGCCCGCACGCGCATCCCGCGGGCGCCTGAGGTGGCGGCCGGAGGATCGGGCCGCGAGGGCGGCCGGGGCTTGAAGACGCGGGTGCGCACGGCGCGCAAGCGTTCGCTGTCGTCCACCCTGTGGCTCGAACGCCAGCTCAACGACCCCTACGTCGCCCAGGCCAAGCGCGAGGGCTATCGTTCGCGCGCCGCCTACAAGCTGATCGAGATGGCGGAGAGGCATAACTTCTTGCGTCCCGGCATGCGCGTCGTCGACCTCGGCGCCGCGCCGGGCGGCTGGAGCCAGGTGGCGGCGCGCGCCGTCAAGTCGGCGGAGGGCAAGGGCCGGGTGATCGCCACCGATCTCCTGGAGCTCGACCCGGTCGAGGGCGTGGAATTCGAGACGATGGATTTCCACGACCCGGCGGCGCCGGAGCGCTTGCGCGCGAAGCTCGGCGGGTTGGCGGATGGCGTGATGTCGGACATGGCCGCCAACGCTACCGGCCACCGCCAGACCGACCATCTGCGCATTGTCGGGCTCGCCGAGCTCGCTGCGGACTTCGCCGCCTCGACCCTCGCGCCGGGCGGCTTTTTTCTCGCCAAGGTGCTGCAGGGCGGCTCGGAGGGCGAGCTGCTCGCGCGCCTCAAGCGCGATTTCGCGACCGTGCGCCACCTCAAGCCAAAGGCGAGCCGCGCCGACAGCGCCGAGCTATACGTGCTGGCGACGGGCTTCCGCGGCCGCAACGAGGCCTGAGCGGCGGCCGTTCGCTGCGTCAATGGGCGGGCGCGGCCGCCTCGACGTCGATGCGCTGGCCGGAGACGTCGGCGCCCGCGTTCGGCTTCAGCCGCACGAAGATCGCCGTCGAGGCGAGAGTGATGAGCGCGACGACGCCGAAGGTCAGCGTCATGTCGCGCGCGGCGAGCTGGGCGTCGCCGAGAGCGAAGCGGATGCTTTCGATGCTCGCGGCGGCGACGGCGACGCCGACCGCGCCCGACATCTGCTGCGCGACGCTGGCGAAGCTGGTCGCCCGACTCATCCGCGTCTGATCGATGTCGGCGTAGCCGATGGCGTTCAGCGCGGTGAACTCCAGCGAACGGAAGAAACCGCTCACCAGGAACACGGCGAGCAACAGCCAATGCGGCGTGTGGGCGGTGAACAGGCCGAAGGAAGCGAGGAACGCCGCCGAGATCACGGCGTTGGCGATGAGGATGCGGCGGAAACCCCAGGCGCGGATCGCCGTCGAGGCGGAGAACTTCATCGCCAGCGCGCCGGCGGCGGTGACGAAGGTCAGCGAGCCCGATTCGAACGGCGACAGGCCGAAGCCGATCTGCAAGAGCAGCGGCAGCAGGAACGGTATCGCGCCGATGCCGATGCGGAAGAGGAAGCCGCCGACCACGCTGGCGAAGAACGTCGGGATCTTGAGGAGGGCGAGATCGATGATGGCGTCGGGGTCGCGGCGCGCGTGGCGGACATAAAAGGCGATGAGGACGGCGCCGGCGAGGATCATCGTCGCCACCAGGCTCGTCGGAATGATGTCGCGCCCGAGGATGGTCAAGCCGAACACCAGGGCGAGGAGTCCCGCTCCGGAGAGGAAGAAGCCCTTGAAGTCGAAGCGCGCCATTTCCGGCTCGCGGACGTCCTCGATGAAGCGCAGCGCCAGCGCGATGCCGGCGACGCCGATCGGCGCGTTGATCCAGAAGATCCAGCGCCAGTTGAAGTAAGTGGTGATGAAGCCGCCGAGCGGCGGGCCGACCACCGGGCCGATCAGCGCCGGCACGGTGAGATAGGCGAGCGCGTCGACCATCTCGTTCTTGGGCGTCGAGCGCAACAGCACCAGCCGGCCGACCGGCACCATCATCGCGCCGCCGAGCCCCTGGAAGAGGCGCGCGGCGATCAACGTCGGCAGCGACGACGAAGCGCCGCACAACAGCGAACCGAGCGTGAAGACGACGATCGCCCAGCAGAACACGGTGCGTCCGCCGAGCTTGTCGGCGACCCAGCCCGAGGCCGGAATGAACACCGCCAGCGTCAGCATGTAGGAGGTCAGCGCCAGCTTGAGGACGATCGGGTCCTCGCCGAAGTCGCGCGCGATCGCCGGCAGCGAGGTCGAAAGCACCGTGCCGTCCATGTTCTCCATGAACAGGGCGGTGGCGATGATGAGCGCGGTGAAGATGGATGAGCGCATGGCGAGCCGGAGGGCCCTCTTGGCGCAGCGAGCGCTGGGGGGCAAGCGCGCAGGCGGTCACGATCGGGTGAAAGGATCCGCGGCGGGACCTTACGTCAGAACGCCGGCGCGCCGCTCGAGCCAGGCCGGGACGGGGAGATTCTTGGCGCGCAGGAACGACGGATTGAACAGTTTGGACGCATAGCGCGCGCCCGAATCGCAGAGGATCGTGACGATGGTGTGGCCGGGGCCAAGCTCGCGGGCGAGCCGGATCGCGCCGGCGACGTTGATCCCGGAGGAGCCGCCAACCAGCAGCCCCTCATGCTCGGCGAGGCCGAAGACGATCTCCAGCGCCTCCGCGTCGGCGATGCGGTAGGCGCGGTCGACCGGCGCGCCTTCGAGATTGGCGGTGACGCGGCCCTGACCGATCCCTTCGGTGATCGAGGCGCCTTCGCTCTTCAGGACGCCCTGCGTGTAATAGGAGTAGAGCGCGGCGCCGTAGGGGTCGGCGAGCGCGACCACGACGCTGGGGTCGCGCTCCTTCAACGCCATGCCGACGCCGGCGAGCGTGCCGCCGGAGCCGACCGCCGAAACGAAGCCGTCGAGCCGGCCTTCCGTAACGGCCCAGATCTCCGGCCCGGTGGTCTCGTAATGGCCGCGGCGGTTGGCGACGTTGTCGAACTGATTCGCCCACACCGCACCGTTCGGCTCGGCCTTGGCGAGCCGCTCGGCGAGCCGGCCGGAGTATTTGACGTAGTTGTCCGGGTGCGAATAGGGGACCGCCGGGACCTCGACCGTCTCCGCCCCGACCAAGCGCAGCATATCCTTCTTCTCCTGCGCCTGGGTTTCGGGGATGACGATGACGCAGCGAAATCCGAACGCCGAGGCGACCAGCCCAAGGCCGATGCCGGTGTTGCCGGCGGTGCCCTCGACGATGACGCCGCCGGGCCGCAGGGCGCCGCGCGCGACCGCGTCGCGCACGATCGCCAACGCGGCGCGATCTTTCACCGAGCCGCCGGGGTTCATGAACTCGGCCTTGCCGAGGATCAAGCAGCCGGTGGCCTCCGAGGCCGCCCTCAGCTTGATCAGCGGCGTTCGGCCGATCGCCTCGACCACGGTGGGGGCAAATGGCGTCACGGGTCGCTCCTCGTCCCAGGGCTCGCGGCGTCGACGGCGGCGCCGACGGACGCCGCGCGCGGCCGGCGAAGCCGGTTGGCTCGGCCGCGCCCTATATTTCATTTAATTGATCAGATGTATAGCCTGACTTGCCCGCGACCGCGCCGGGCCGCGCGGTTGTGCGCTCCCGAGCGCGGATGCTAGCCTGCTGCAGTCTCTTGGGGCGGCGCACGATCGCGGCGCGGCGGGCGAGGGGGGCGTGAGGGATGTTCTTTGTCGCCTCGAAGGCGTTGTGGTTCGTCAGCGAGCCGACCGCCTTGCTGATCCTTGGCGCGCTGGTCGGCGTCGCGCTCGCCGGGCGCGTCCGCTTCGCTCGCGCGCTCGCGCTCGTCTGCGCCGCCGCGCTGGCGATCGTCAGCTTCGCGCCGATCGGGGCGGCGCTGATCGCGCCGCTCGAGGACCGCTTTCCGCAGCCGCCCGCCGACCTTCCCGCGCCTTACGGCGTCGTCGTGCTCGGCGGCGCGATCGACGAGCTGGCGAGCAAGGCGCGCGGCCAGACGATTCTTGGGGACGGCGCGGAGCGGCTTACTGCGGCGGCGATCCTGGCGCGGCGCTATCCCCAGGCGCGAATTCTCTATACCGGCGGCAGCGCCTCGCTGTGGCCGCGCCGGTCGACCGAGGCGGACGAAGCGCGCGACCTGCTCGTCGGCCTCGGCGTCGACGCCCAGCGCATCGTTCTCGAAGACCGCTCGCGCAACACCGACGAGAACGCCCGCTTCTCCGCCGCGCTCGTCCATCCGGCCGCCGACCAGCGCTGGCTCGTCGTCACCTCCGCCTTCCACATGCCGCGCGCGATGGGGCTGTTCCGCAAAGCGGGATTCGCGGTGATCGCCTATCCGGTGGACTACCACACCCTCGGCGGGGGCGACTGGCGGCTCAACCACGACGCCGCAAGCGGGCTGAAGCTGTTCGACCTCGCCGTCCACGAATGGATCGGCCTTTTCGCCTATCGTCTCAGCGGGCGGATCGACGCCTGGCTCCCGGCGCCGTGAGACGTTCGGCGCGCCACGCTTGACAACCGGGCGGCGGCCCGCCGATTTTCCCCGTGAAATTCATGAGGCACAGAGGGGGGCGCCAAATGCCGTTGAAGCTGGTCATCGCCAACAAGTCCTACTCGTCATGGTCGTTCCGGGCCTGGATCTTGCTTGCGCATTTCAAAATCCCGTTCGAGGAGACGGTGATCCCGCTCGACCTGCCTGAGACGCATGCGGCGATTCTCGCGCATTCGCCGAGCGGCAAGTGCCCGGCGCTGATCGACGGGAAGATCACCGTATGGGAGTCGTTGGCGATCATGGAATATGTCGCCGAGGTCTTCTCCGACAAGGCGATCTGGCCGCGCGGCAAGGCGGCGCGCGCTCACGCTCGCTCGCTTAGCGCCGAGATGCACGCCGGCTTCCAGGCGCTGCGCCAGCGTTGCCCGATGAATTTCCGCCGCGCGCCGCGCAAGCTCGCGCTCAACAGCGCGGTCGAGGCGGACGTCGCGCGCATCGAGGCCGCCTGGGCGGCGGCGCGCGCGGCGTTCGGCGGCGCGGGGCCGTTCCTGTTCGGCCGCTTCAGCGCCGCCGACGCGATGTTCGCGCCGG
>CAZKHF010000123.1:0-8893 GCA_964552445.1 uncultured Bradyrhizobium sp.
CTTGACCTGGGCGAGCTTGGGCCGCAGCCGGGCGATGATCTGGAACGCGTCGGCCGTGCGCTGATCGCGCGGTTTCAGCGCGATGAACATGCGGCCACTGTTCTCCGCATAGTTGCCGACGCCGGCGCCGACGCCCATCGCGACGTTCTCGACGTCCGGGTCGGCTTGCACGATCGCGCCGATCTGCGTCTGCAGTTTCGCCATCTCGGCGAACGAGGTGTCCTGCGAGGCCTCGGCGACGCCGACGATCACCCCGGTGTCCTGCTGCGGGAAAAAGCCCTTGGGGATGACGATGAAAAGCTGCACCGTCGCGGCGACGGTGACGAGAAAGACCATCAAGGTGATGAAGCGATGACGCAGCACCGCGTCGAGGCCGCGCTCGTAGCCCTTGGCCAGCGCGGCGAAGCCGCGCTCGAACACAATGTAGATCTTGCTGTGGCGGTCGTGCGTGTGGTCGCGCAGAAAGCGCGAGGCGAGCATCGGCGTCAAGGTCAGCGACACCGTCGCAGAGACCACGATGGTCATCGCCAACGTCACCGAGAACTCGCGAAACAGCCGGCCGATGATCCCGCCCATCAACAGCAGCGGGATCAACACCGCCACCAGCGAAAGCGAGATCGACACCACGGTGAAGCCGATCTCGCCGGCGCCCTGCAGCGCCGCCTGCATCGGCTTCATGCCGCTCTCGACGTGGCGGGTGATGTTTTCGAGCACGACGATCGCGTCGTCGACGACGAAGCCGACGGCGATCGTCAGCGCCATCAGCGAGAGGTTGTCGAGGCTGTAACTGGCCGCCCACATCATGGCGCAGGCGCCGAGCAAGGCGAGCGGCACGGTGAAGCTGGGGATCACCGTCGCCCACAGGTTCCTGAGGAAGACGAAGATCACCATGACCACCAGGGCGATGGTCAGCATCAAGGTGAACTGCACGTCTTCGACCGAGGCGCGTATGGTCGTCGTGCGGTCGGAGAGCACCGTGATGTGCATCGAGGCGGGGATCGCCGCCTGCAAGCGCGTCATCGTCGCCTTGACCGTCTCGACCGTCTTGATGACGTTGACGCCCGGAACCTTGAAGACGACCAGGAACACGTCGCGTTTGCCGTTGCCCCACGCCGCTTGGTAGACGTCGGCGGGGCCGCGCACCGCCTGGCCGATGTCGCGCACGCGCACCGGCGCTCCGTTGCGGTAGGCGATGATGACGTCGTTCCACGCCGCCGGCTCGGTGAGCTGGTCGTTGTCGAAGATGGTGAACGACTGCTTGGCGCCGTTGATCAAGCCTTTCGGGTTGTCGGTGGTGGCGATGGCGAGTTGGCCGCGCACGTCCTCGAGCTGCAGCCCCTTCTCGACCAGCTTCGCCGGATCGATCTGGACGCGAATCGCCGGCTGCTGCTGGCCGCCGATGCGCACCAGCGACACGCCGGAGATCTGGCTGATCTGTTGGGCGAGGATGTTCTCGGCGACGTCGTCGACCTCGGTGATCGGCGCCGTGTCGGAGGTCAGCGAGAGAATGAGGATGGGAGCGTCGGCTGGGTTGACCTTCCGGTAGGTCGGGGAGCTCGGCAGAATCTTCGGCAATTGACCCGAGGCGGCGTTGATCGCCCCCTGGATGTCGCCGGCCGCCGCGTCGATGTTGCGGTCGAGGTCGAACTGCACGGTGATCGCCGTCGCGCCGAGCGAACTCGTCGAGGTCATCTGGGTGACGCCGGGGATCTGGGCGATCTGCCGCTCGAGCGGCTGCGCCACCGACGAGGCCATGGTGTCGGGCGAGGCGCCGGGCAGGCCGGCGCTGACGACGATGGTCGGGAAGTCGATCTGCGGCAGCGGCGCGACCGGCAGCAGCGGATAGGCGACGACGCCCACCAGCAGGATCGCCACCATCAGCAGCGTCGTGGCGACGGGGTGGCGAATGAAGGGGCCGGATACGCCTTCTTTGACGCCGTCGGCCATGCCGTCAGCTCCCCGCTTTGGCGGTCGCGTCGATGCTGACCGCCGATCCCGGCTGCAGGCCGTATTGGCCGAAGGTGACGACGCGATCGCCGTCATTCAGTCCTTTGGCGACGACGGCGAGCGCTTCGTCCTGATGCGAGACTGTCAGCGGGCGCGTCGCGACGCGGTCGCCAGCGTCGACGACATAGGCGTAGAGGCCGTCGGGTCCGTGCTGGATCGCCTCGATCGGAACGACCAGGACGTTCTTCTCCAGGCTGACCATCAGCCGCGTCGATACCGCCAGGCCCGGCCACAGCGCTTGGTCCTGGTTGGCGAATTCGGCCTTGAGGCGAATGGTGCCGGTGGTCGGGTCGACCTGGTTGTCGATCACGGTGAGCTTGCCGGTCGCGAGCAGCCGCGCGCCGTCGGAAGTGCTGACCAGCACTTGCGGCGCGCCGGCCGCCATGGCGTCCTGGATGCGGGGAAGATCGTCCTGCGGCGCCGTGAAGACGACCGCGATCGGCTGCAGTTGCGCAATGGCGACGATGCTCGTCTGCTGCGCCGCGTTGACCATGTTGCCTTGATCGACGAGACGAAAGCCGGCGCGGCCGGAGAGCGGCGCCGTGATCGTGGCGTAGTCGAGCTGCACCCGCGCCGCGTCGATCGCCGCCGCGTCGGCGGCGATTGAGGCGATCAACTGGTTGACCAACGCGTTCTGAGTGTCGAGCTGCTGCTGGGTGGCGAAGTTCTGCTTGGCCAGCGTCGCGTAGCGCTGCAAATCGAGCTTGGCGTTGGCGAGATTGGCTTGGTCCTGCGCCTGCTTGGCGACCGCCTGGTCGAGCGCCGCCTGGTAGGGCCGAGGATCGATCTGGGCCACGAGATCGCCCTGCTTCAGCAGCTGGCCTTCGTCGAAGGCGATCTTCGTCACCTCGCCGTCGACCCGCGTGCGCACGGTCACGGTGTTGTAAGCCTGCGCTTGCCCGAGGCCGTCGACGTAAACGGGGTAGTCGGCGCGTCGCGCGGCGGCGACGGTGACGAGCGGTCTGCGCGGCGGGGCGGGGGCGTTGGCCGCGGCTTGCGTCGGCGCCGGCGGCGCCTTGTCGCGCTCGAACAGCAACGCGTGGGCGGCGCGCGCGTAGCCGCCCGCCGCCGGAACCCATTTCTCGACTGTCTCGGGCGCATACGCACCAACGCCGACCGCAGCCGCGACAACGAGCGCGACCACCCCGGCGATTCCTCGAAGCCGCATTGCGCGATTCACCTTGCCTGCGCCGCCGGGGAGCCCCGCGAACGACGCATCACCGCGCCGCCGCGACAACCCGCTCTTCGCGAACGCCGCGCCGGTTTGGCACAAACCGAGGGGAAATGGCAATTACAATGACATGAATGCTATCAATCCTCTGTGAGGCGAAGCGCCGCGCCGGCGGGCGATTCCGGGCGGCGCGAGCGCCTGAGGCTCCGGCGCGAGTCGCACGCTCGACGCCGCGGACGCTTTCGGTCGCCTTTCGTCGCGACGCCGCCGTCGCTGACCCATTTCGCCTCTTCCCCACGTTACAGAATCCTCGCAAAGAATGGGCGAACGATCTAAAGGACTTGCTAATTCTGGATACCGACGGCGCTCAGGCGCGCGCGGGCGCGGAGCGCTCTCAAGCGAACTTCGCCAGCGTCGACGCCCGGCCTCATTCGAGACGGATCACGATCGAATCCGAAGCGCCCTTGGCGTCGATCACCGAGACGCGGGCGAAGCCGGCGCCGTCGGGCCGCCAGCGCGACTGCCGGCGCAGGTCGGGTTCGCCGATCGGCGCGCCGTTGACGAACCAGGTGAGCGGCGGCGCGCCGCCGAGCGCTTTCAGCGCCAGCGCCTCCGTCCGCGCCCCGTCTCTCAGCCCCAGATCGATGCGCGCGCCGTCGGGCGGAAAGGCGATCTTCAGCGCCGGCCCGGCGGCGCCGGCGATGGTCTTCGGCGCGTCGTGGCGCAAGTGGCGCAAGGGCGGCGGCAGCTCGGCGCTTGAGGCGACGCGCAGCACGCCTTTGGGCGGGCGGATCGGCTCGATCTCGCGGCCGAGCCGGGCGAAGGCGTCGAACAGGATCGGCGCGGCGGCCTGGCGGCCGATCAGGCCGGGCGTCGGCGCGTCGTCGGGCCGGCCGACCCACACCGCGATGGTCGTTCCCTTGTCGAAGCCGATCGCCAGCGCGTCGCGAAAGCCGTAGGAGGTGCCGGTCTTGAAGGCGATGCGGCCGGAAAGCGCGCTCGACGGCGGCGGCGCGCCGCGCAGGATCTCCTCGACATAATAGGCGGAGACGGGGTCGGTGACGCGTTTGGCGCCGATGATCGGCGGCGCGCCGTCGAGCCGCTCGATCAGCGCCGGCGCTTCGCCGCCGCGCGCCAGGCCGGCGTAGAGCCGCGCGAGGTCGGTGAGCGAGATTCCCAATCCGCCGAGGCCGATCGCCAGGCCGATTGGCGAATCCTTGGGCAGCGTCGCCTCGGCGCCGGCGCCGTGCAAGCGGGCGAGGAAGTTCGTCGGGCCGAG
This sequence comes from uncultured Bradyrhizobium sp., assembly GCA_964552445.1. Lineage (GTDB taxonomy): Bacteria > Pseudomonadota > Alphaproteobacteria > Rhizobiales > Beijerinckiaceae > Roseiarcus. The sequence goes on from CAZKHF010000123.1 coordinate 4,458, forward strand.
GTCGGCGAGCAGCTCGATCGCCGGCAGGTTGAGCGACATCTGCAGCGCCTTGCGCGCCGTCACCGTCCCCTGATAGCCGAGATCGAAGTTCTGCGGCGCATAGGCGCCGTAGCGCGCCGGCTCGTCGAACAGCACGGTGTCGGGATGGGCGAGGCCGTCTTCGAAGGCGAGGGCGTAGATGAACGGCTTGAGGGCCGAGCCGGGCGAGCGCGGCGCGCGCGACATGTCGAGCGCGCCGTCGCGCGACGCGTCGAGATAGTCGGCCGCGCCGACGCGCGCCCGCACTTCGCCGCTCGCGTTGTCGATCACGACCATCGCGGCGGAGAGCTTGGGGCCGATCCGCGCCACGCTCTCGCGCGCCAGCGCCTCGAGCTTGGTCTGCAGCCGCGCGTCGATCGACAGTTTCAGGATATGCGCGTTGGGGTCGGCGGCGACCGCCTCTGCGGCCGCGTGCGCGGCGAGCATCGGCAAGGGCCGGCGCGCGTCGGGGATCGGCTCGCGTTTCGCCGCCTCCGCCTCCTCGCGCGAGATGACGCCGCGCAGGACGACGCGGTCGAGCACGCGCGCGCGGGCGACGCGCGCCGCCTCGGGGAAGCGCTCGGGGCGACGCGTCTCCGGCGATTGCGGCAGCGCCACCAGCAGCGCCGCCTCGCCGACGGAGAGCTTACGCGGCTCCTTGCCGAAGTAGGCGAGCGAGGCGGCGCGCATCCCTTCGAGATTGCCGCCGAACGGCGCCAGCGTCAGATAGCGGTCGAGCGCGCCGCTCTTGCCCACCCGCCGCTCGATCTGCCAGGCGCGCGCCATCTGCCTCAGCTTGGCGGAGAGCGTGCGCTCCTCGCGCGGCTCCATCAGCCGCGCCACCTGCATGGTCAGCGTCGAGCCGCCGGAGACGACGCGGCCGCGCGTCGCGAGCTGGCCGGCGGCGCGCGCCATCGCCCGCCAGTCGACGCCGTCATGCGCGTAGAAGCGCGCGTCCTCGTAGGCGAGCAGCATCGCCAGGTAGCGCGGGTCGACCTCGCCGCTGGCGACCGGTAGCCGCCAGCGTCCGTCGGGCAGGGTGAAGGCGCGCAGTAACCGCCCATCGCGGTCGACGACGATCGTCGAGCCCAGGCGGGCGGAGGCGAGATCGAGCAGGCCGAGGCGGTCGAGATAGGCGCTCCAGGCGGTCGGCAGCGCGAGGCCGACGACCATCACGGAAACGCCGACAATGGCGAAGAAGCGACGCTCGCGCGCGCGCGCCTCGCCCTCACCCGCGACCCCTCTTCCGCTCGCGGGAGAAGGGGGCTGAGGCGCTGCGGACTCCCTTCTCCCGCTCGCGGGAGAGGGGGGCGTGAAGCGCCGGATGAGGGCCCGCCAGCGCCTCACTTCCCCGTCACCTCGACCGAACCGAAGGCGGTGCGGCCGAAGCGGTCGGGGCTGTACATGTCTTCCGCCGTCGCCGGCGGATAGACGTAGCGGCCCGGCGAGACCGCCCGCACGACATAGGCGAGGTTGAAGAAGGCGGACTGGCCGGCCTCGCGGTCCATCTGGGCGACGAAGCGATCGTCGCGATATTCGGCGTGCGCGGGGTCGAGGTCCTTCTTCAGCCAGGAGAAGGCGTCGATCGAGCCGCTGTCGAACAGCGTCGGGTTGTCGATCTCGAGGCCGGCCGGCAGGCGGTCGACCACCAGGAGCTTGGCGTAGCGCGCCTCGCTCTCGGTGATCTTCAGCACGACGACGACGCGCTCGTTCTGCGCCAGCGCGCCGAGGTCGATCTTCGTCCCGTCGAGCTTGTAGAACGCGCGCTCGACCGCGTAGCCCTCGGACGCCGCCGGCTGGGGGCCGATCGGCGCGCCCGAGGCGGTGACGACCAGCTCGGCTGCGGTCTTGCCGCCGTTGGCGACGGTGAACAGCTTGTGGCCCAAGGCGTAGCCGCTCCAGCGGCGATAGAGCGCGCCTTGCGTCGCCTGGCCGTCGACGCTGAACTGGCCGAGCGCCTGATGCTCGGCGAGCGCCTCTGCGGCGAGGACGAGCCAGTCGTTCTCCTGGGTGCTGGTCCATTTGCGCGCCGCGCGGGCGCGCTCGACCGCCTGGCCGGCGCGCGCGATCGGATCGCCGGCGATCTCGCCGTTGGTCAGGTTCGCTTCGGCGACCAGAGCGAGCACGGCCGCGGCGTCGCGCAGCGTCGAGCCGTAGTCGGGCCGCGACAGTCCATTGTCGCGCTCGGCTTCGAGCGCGTCGAGCGCTGCGGCGAAAACCTTGCCGGCGCGCGCGCGGTCGCCGAGCATGGCGAGCGCGGCGGCGACTTGCGCCTCCGCCATCGGCGTCTTGAACGCCGCCAGCTTGGCGTCGGCGAGGTAGCGCAGATCGCCGATCACCGGCCGCCCGTTGCGCGCCAGCACGTAGAGCGCGTAGGCGAGCGGCTCGCCCGCTCCTTCGCTCGGATCGGCGGCGTTGACCACCTCGTTGCGCAGGTGGTCGAGCGCGTTTTCGAAGCCGAGCTGCGGCACGGCGAAGCCGCGTTCGCGCGCGCGAGTTAGGAAGTCGGCGACGAAGGCGTCGAGCCATAGGTCGTCGTTGTCGTTGTCGGCGGTCCACAGACCGAAGGCGCCGCTCGAATTCTCGCGCGTCATCTCCCGCTCGATCGCGCCCTTGATCCGTCCGTCGAGATCGGGATCGAGCGCCAGGCGCTCGATCGAGGCGAGCTGGTTGACGTAGATCAGCGGCATCGCCGCGCTCACCGTCTGCTCCGAGCAGCCGTAAGGATAGCGATAGAGCGCCTGCAGCAGCGCCGGCGCGTCGATCGCGCCGAACGGCGAGGCCGAAACCGACACCGAGCCGGTGCCGGGCGTGAAGTCGGCGATGAGATCGTCGGAGATGGTCTCCTCGCCGCCGGGCGGCAGCGGCCGGATCACGCGGCGGTAGACGTCGGGCGCGCCGGTCTCGACGCCGAGCGCGAAGCGCTGGGCAGCGGCGAATCCCGGACCGGCGATCTTGAGATCGAGGGTCGCGGTCCCCACGCCAGCGGCGGATAGGGGCATCGCCAGCTCGGCGCGCTGGCCGACGCCGAGCTTCACCGTCCGGCTGAGCTCGCTCGCCTCCGCCGTCAGCGGCCCGTGCAAGTCGAGGTCGAGCCGATAGTCGCCGGCCTGCCCCTCGACGTTGTCGAGGTCGACGTGGATCTGCGAGCGGTCGCCGAGATTGAGGAAGCGCGGCAGCGTCGCCGTGACGACGACGGGGTCGCGCGCCACGACCGTCGCCTCGGCCGAGCCGACCTTGCCCTTCGACCAGGCGACCGCCATCAGCTTGACCGAGCCGTTGAAGGCGGGCAGGTCGAAGGAGACCTGCGCTGTCCCGTCGGCGCCGACCTTGACCACGCCGGAGAACAGCGCCAGCGGCGGCTGGGTCGGCAGATTGCCCTCGAAATTGCCGGTCTGGTCGCCGCCGCTCTGCGGCGTCCCGACGCCGCCGAGCATGCCGTTGATCAGCTCGCCGTAAAGATCGCGCACCTCGATGGCGAGCTTGCGCTGGCCGAAGAAATAGCCGCGCGGGTCGGGCGTCTTGAAGCTCGTCAGGTTGAGGATGCCGACGTCGACGGCGGCGACCGTCACCTCCGCCTCCTCGCCGGGGGCGAGGCCGCCGACCTTGATCGGGACGGCGAGTGCCTGGCGCGGCCGCGTCTTGTCGGGCGCCGCGATGGCGACGTCGAGCTTGCGCGCCGCCTCGTCGATCGAGAACCAGGCGAGGCCGAGCGCGCGGCTCGGCATGCGCTTGGCGGCGACGTCGAGTGGACGATAGGTCAGCGCCACCGCATAGGCGCCGGGGCCCCAGTCGCCGCCGACCGGGAAGGCGATGACGTTGTCGCCCTCGACGAGGTCGACGTCGATGAAGCGCTCGAGCTTCGCGCCGACCAGCGCCACCGTCGCCTTGCCCGCGAAGCGCGAAGCGACGCGGAGCTTCGCCTGCTCGCCGGGAGCGTAGCTCGCCTTGTCGAGCGTCACGGCGACGTTGTCGGGCGCGTCGGCGTTGGCCGCGCCCGACCAGCCGACGTCGAAGGAGACGCTGGTCTGTTCGCCGTCGGCGGACTTGAGGTCGAGCCGATGGCTGCCCCAGCCAACCTGGGCGACGATCTTGGCCGGCGCGTCGGCGTCGATGTCGATCGTCCCCGAGGCGACGCGCCGCGACGACTTGACCGGCTCGAAGCTCCAGCGCCCGTCGGAATTGAACCACTGGTAGTCGTTCGTCACCTTATAGAGCGACCACGCGACTCCCTTGCGCGAAACGCGCGTCCCGTCAGGGGCGACGGCGATCGTCTCGAAGGAGGCGGAGTCGCCTTCGCCGATGTCGCTGAAGTCCTTCTTGACGCCGAGCATGACGCCTTTGGCGCGCACCGGCACGGTGACGACGCGCTCGACCGTGCGGCCGCCCGCCTCGGCGACGTCGACGATCAGCTTGGC
>CAZKHF010000124.1:0-8885 GCA_964552445.1 uncultured Bradyrhizobium sp.
ACATACCGGGCCGTCGAGAATTGAAATGACGTTCCATCCGGGGGCAATAGGGAATGATGGTTGGTTGCTAGGCCAGTTTCAGGGACGAATAGGCCACTTCCTCTGCTAAGGTCATTATCACCATACGTCCAGACATTGAAATTTTGCCGCGTTTCTCCGCGATGCAGGCGCACGAACATATTTTCAATAATGTGACCTCGCTTGCCTGTCGAGTATAGCAGGGTCCGGAGGTAAACCTTTTGAGGCAGTTCGTCGACTTTGGAGCGGCCGTCGGGGCCGAAATATATCGTCGTAGGTCGCGTCATCGTAACTTCACCCTTTCTTAGCAGGGTGAGCCATGCCGTCAGTGCCGAAACGGCCAGCGCGAGAAAAGCGACTATCAGCGCTAGTAGTGAAACGATCGAGTTGGACACGTCTGTCATTCGGGTGGTGTTTTCGAAAATCAGAGAATCCGCCAACCCAGCCGCTTATTCAAATACGTTAGTTTTCAGAACCCAAGGCTGCACAAAGCTCGATAACTCCGTTCACCTCTTTCGGGCGGAGAACTCAGCGCCCTGCAGTGAGCGGCCTTCAGACGCCATGTCGCATAATCCCCGGCGCCCAGCAATCGAACCCGCACGTCCAAATCCGATATCTTCAGCACCGCTCTGCCTGATCCGTGCTCGGCGTCAATGTCGCGCCCGCTTCGCGGGTTGCTCGCTTCGCTCGCAAACATTGACCCCTCCGCGCGGCTCAGGCTCTTGGCTTCCATGATCGTTGCTGCGGAAGCCGGCCTTACGGCCGGCTCCGGGCAGCAACGATCATGGAAACAAAACGCCACATCGGAACGGCGCAGTCACCGCGTAGCGGGCGAAGCGCAGCGGAGCAGCCGCGCAGCGGCTTGACGGCGACGAGCCGATGTGGCCGCCGACGGGTAAAGGTCCGCGCGAACCGACAAGCGATCCTCGCAGAGGCGGCATAGAACACCCGGCCCCCTCACTCCCCCAAGCTCGGCAAGTCCAGCCCCTTCTCCTTGGCGCAGGCCAGCGCCTCCTCATACCCCGCGTCGGCGTGGCGCATGACGCCGGTCGCCGGGTCGTTCCACAGCACGCGGGCGATGCGGCGCGCCGCCTCTGGCGTGCCGTCGCACACCACCACCATGCCGGCGTGCTGCGAATAGCCCATGCCGACGCCGCCGCCGTGGTGGAACGACACCCAGGTCGCGCCCGAAGCGCAATTGAGCAGCGCGTTCAACAGCGGCCAGTCGGAGACGGCGTCGGAGCCGTCCTTCATCGCCTCGGTCTCGCGGTTGGGGGAAGCGACCGAGCCGGAGTCGAGATGGTCGCGGCCGATGACGATCGGCGCCTTCAATTCGCCCTTCGCCACCATCTCGTTGAAGGCGAGGCCGACGCGGTCGCGGTCGCCGAGGCCGATCCAGCAGATGCGCGACGGCAGGCCCTGGAAATGGATGCGCGCGCGCGCCATGTCGAGCCAGTTGTGAAGGTGCGGGTCGTCGGGGATGAGCTCCTTGACCTTGGCGTCGGTCCTATAGATGTCCTCCGGATCGCCCGACAGCGCCGCCCAGCGGAACGGCCCGACGCCGCGGCAGAACATCGGCCGGATGTACGCCGGCACGAAGCCGGGGAAGGCGAAGGCGTCCGCCACCCCCTCCTCCAGCGCGCGCTGGCGGATGTTGTTGCCGTAGTCGACGACGGGGACGCCGGCCTTGTGGAAGGCCAGCATCGCCCGCACGTGCTCGGCCATCGACGCCCGCGCCGCGCGCTCGACCCCCTTCGGGTCGCTTACGCGCCGCTCCTCCCATTGCGCCAGCGTCCAGCCTTTGGGCAGGTAACCGTTGACCGGATCGTGGGCGGAGGTCTGGTCGGTGACGACGTCGGGCCTGACGCCGCGCCGCACCAGCTCGGGCAGCACCTCGCTGGCGTTGCCGACCAAGCCGACCGAGATCGGCTTGCCGTCGCGGATCGAGCGCTCGACGATCGCCAGCGCCTCGTCGAGGTTGTTCGCGGCGACGTCGAGATAGCCGGTGCGCAGGCGGAAATCGATCGCCGACGGGCGGCACTCGACGCCGAGCAGCGACGCGCCCGCCATGGTGGCGGCGAGCGGCTGCGCGCCGCCCATGCCGCCGAGGCCGCCGGTGAGGATCCACTTGCCCTTCAGCGAGCCGCCGTAGTGGCGCCGGCCCATCTCGGCGTAGGTCTCGTAAGTGCCCTGGACGATGCCTTGCGCGCCGATGTAGATCCACGAGCCAGCGGTCATCTGGCCGTACATCATCAGGCCCTTGCGATCGAGGGCGTTGAAGTGCTCCCAGGTCGCCCAATGCGGCACCAGGTTGGAGTTGGCGATCAGCACCCGCGGCGCGTCGGCGTGGGTCTTGAAGACGCCGACCGGCTTGCCCGACTGGACGAGCAGCGTTTCGTCGCCCTCCAACCGGCGCAGCGTCTCGACGATGCGGTCGAAGGCCTGCCAGTCGCGCGCGGCGCGGCCGATGCCGCCATAGACGACGAGTTCGCCCGGTCGCTCGGCGACGTCGGGGTCGAGATTGTTCATCAGCATGCGCAGCGGCGCTTCCGTCAGCCAGCTCTTGGCGGTGCGCTCGGTTCCCCGCGGCGCGCGCACCACGCGCATGTTGTCGAGACGGGAAGAGACGGTCATGGCGGGGCCTTTCTCACAATCAGTGGCGAACAAGGTTGTCGGAACGCGCTGTCCATCGGAAAGCGCCGCGCATCAGGCGCGGATCCATGCCAGCGCCGCCTCGAGCACGCGCTTCAGCGTCGCGCGAGTCGGAGCGGCGCGCGCTTCGTCGAGCGGCGTCGGCCAATTCGTCGCGTCGACGCGCTCCGGCTCGGCCATGTAGGCGCGGCAGGCAAGCTCCATCTGCAACGCGTGGACGCCTTGCTTCGGTCGCCCGTAGCGGCGGGTGATCCAGCCGCCCTTGAAGCGCCCGTCGGCGACGAACGGCGCGCCGCTCGCCGTGAGCAGCGCAACGACACGCTCGCGCAAAGCCGGATCGCAGCTCGCCCCGGAATTGGTCCCGAGGTTGAAGACCGGCAGTTCGCCGTCGAACAGCCGCGGGATGCGCGAACGGATCGAATGCGCGTCATAGAGCGCGACGCGCAGATGGAGGGCGCGCAACCGCGCAATCTCGGCGGCGAGCGCGGCGTGATAAGGCTCGAAATAGAGCCGCCGCCGCTCGGCGATCTCTTGGGCGTCGGGCGCTTCGCCCTGGCGATAGAGCGGCTCGCCGTCGAAGGTCGTCGTCGGGCAGAGCTCGGTCGTCGCCTGGCCGGGATAGAGCGACGCGCCGCTCGGATCGCGATTGACGTCGATCAGCGAGCGCGACAGCGCGGTCCTGACGATCGTCGCGCCGAGCGCGCGGGCGAAACCGTAGAGCTGCGGGATATGCCAGTCGGCGTCGCGACGCGCCAGCCGAGCGCTGACGAAGCGCCCCTCGCGGCCGTCGAACTCGGTTCCGGCGTGAGGCATGCTGACGATCAGCGGCGCGTCATCGCGCTCGACCGCCAGCCAACTGGGCGTTCCGCTCATCGTCTTGCTCCGTCGAGCGTCGGCAGCGGCGCTTCGCCGACCGCGGCGACGACCGCGCCGCCGCGCACGAGCGCGGTCGCGGCGGCGATGTCGGGATGCAAGTAGCGGTCGGCTTCGAGCCGCGCGACGTCTTGTCTCAGCCGCGCCATCGCCGCCTCGAGCGGCGCGCTGGAGGCGAGCGGGCGATGGAACTCGCACGCCTGCGCCGCGGCGAGGAGCTCGACGCCGACCACGGCAAAGGCGTTCTCGGCCATCGGCAGGAGACGGCGCGCGCCGTGCGCCGCCATCGACACGTGGTCTTCCTGGTTGGCCGAGGTCGGGATCGAGTCGACGCTCGCCGGATAGGCGCGCTGCTTGTTCTCCGACACCAGCGCCGCGGCGGTCGCCTGGGCGATCATGAAGCCGGAGTTAAGGCCGGGCCGCGGCGTCAGAAACGCCGGCAGGCCGCTGAGCGCCGGGTCGACCAGCATGGCGACGCGCCGCTCGGAAAGCGAACCAATCTCGCAGATCGCCAGCGCGATCATGTCGGCGGCGAAGGCGACCGGCTCGGCGTGGAAGTTGCCGCCCGACAGCGCGGCGTCCTCCTCGGCGAAGATCAGCGGATTGTCGGACACCGCGTTCGCCTCGTCGGCGAGCGTCGTCGCCGCCTGGCGCAAAAGATCGAGGCAGGCGCCCATCACTTGCGGCTGGCAGCGCAGGCAGTACGGGTCCTGCACGCGCGGATCGCCCGCCACATGCGAGGCGCGGATGGCGCTGCCTGCGATCAGCGCGCGCAGCGCGGCGGCGACGTCGATCTGGCCGCGATGGCGGCGCAGCGCGTGGATGCGCGCGTCGAACGGCGCGTCGGAGCCGCGCGCCGCGTCGGTCGACAGCGCGCCGGCGGTCAGCGCGGCGAGGAACAGCCGCTCGGTCTCGAACAGGCCGACCAGAGCGTTGGCGGTGGAGAATTGCGTGCCGTTGAGCAGCGCCAGCCCTTCCTTCGCGGCGAGCTCGATCGGCTTGAGGCCCGCGCGCGCCAGCGCCTCGGCGGCCGGCAGCGTCTCGCCGTCGACGCGCGCCTCGCCGACGCCGATCATCGCCGCCGCCATGTGCGCGAGCGGCGCCAGGTCGCCCGAGGCGCCGACCGAGCCTTGCGCCGGAATGACCGGCGTCACGCCGCGTTCGAGCATCGCCTCGATCAGCGCGAGCGTTTGCGGACGCACCCCGGAAGCGCCCTGCCCGAGACTGCCGAGCTTCAGCGCCATCATCAGCCGCGTCGTCTCGACGCTGGTCGGCTCGCCGACGCCGGCCGCGTGCGACAGCACCAGATTGCGCTGCAACAGCGTGAGCTCGCCGTCGGGGATGCGGGTCGCGGCGAGCTTGCCGAAACCGGTGTTGATTCCATAGACCGGCTCGCCGCGCGCGACGATGCGCTTGACCGCTTCGGCGCTGGCGGCGACGCCGGCGGCCCGCGCCGGATCGAGCGCCACGTCGGCGCCCCGCCAGATGGCGCGCCAGTCGGCGAGCGACGCCGCGCCCGGACGCAACCGCAGGTTCATCGCCCTCTCCACACGCGCGCGTACAGCGGATTGAAGCCGAGGCGGTAGACGAGCTCGGCCGGCCGCTCGACCTCCCAGATCGCCAGGTCCGCCCATCTGCCGGGCGCCAGCGAGCCGACCTGGTCGGCGAGCCCGAGCGCGCGCGCAGCGTTGCGGGTGACGCCGATCAGGCACTCGTCGACGGTGAGGCGGAACAGCGTCGCCGCCAGGTTCAACGCCAGCAGGATCGAAGTGAGCGGCGAGGTGCCGGGATTGCAGTCGGTCGCCACCGCGATCGCCGCGCCGCGCCGGCGCAACAGCGCGACCGGCGGCGCCTGCGTCTCGCGCAGCGTGTAATAGGCGCCGGGCAGCAGGACGGCGACGACGCCGGCCTCCGCCAGCGCCGCCGCGCCCTTTTCGTCGAGATGTTCGAGATGGTCGGCCGACAGCGCGCCGTATTCCGCCGCCAGCGCCGCGCCGCCGCCGGTCGCGAGCTGCTCGGCGTGCAGCTTGACCGGCAGGCTCAAGGCGCGCGCCGCGGCGAAGACGCGCGCGATCTCGTCGGGCGCGAAGGCGATCGTCTCGCAGAAGCCGTCGACGGCGTCGACCAGCCCCTCGGCGGCGAGCGCGGGCAGCATCGCGTCGGCGAGAAGCGCGATATAGCCGGCGCGATCGTTCTTGAATTCGGGCGGCAGCGCGTGCGCGCCGAGGAAGGTGGCGCGGACCGCCACCTCGCGCTCATTAGCGAGACGGCGCGCGACGCGCAGCATCTTCCGTTCGTTCTCGAGGTCGAGGCCGTAGCCCGACTTGACCTCGACCGTGCCGACGCCTTCGGCGATCAGCGCGTCGAGCCGCGGCAGCGACTGGCGAACCAGCTCGTCTTCGCTCGCCGCGCGCGTCGCAACGACGGTCGCCGCGATGCCCCCGCCCGCGCGGGCGATCTCCTCGTAGCTTGCGCCTTCGAGCCTGAGCTCGAATTCGCGCGCGCGATTGCCCGCATGGACGAGATGGGTGTGGCAGTCGATCAGCGCCGGGGTGATCCAGCGGCCTTCGCAGTCAACCACGCGACCGCGCCTCAGCGCGGCGGGCAGATCGGCTTCGGCGCCCGCGAAGACGATGCGGCCGTCGACCGCCGCGACGGCGCCGCGCTCGACCACGCCGAGGCCGGGTGCGTTCGCCGCGCAGGTCGCCAGACGGGCGTCGCGCCACAGCGTCGTCTTCGATTGCGAAGCGCCCGCCATCGCTCGCCCGCGCTCCCTCTTTCCTCGCTTCCGGCATTAATGTATAGACATAATCACGTCAAGCGCCGAGGCTGAAACCGCATGACCGCCCTGCATTTCGCCAAGGCCCTGACGCCCGACGGCTGGCGCGCCGACGTGCGCTTGACGCTCAGCGACGGGCGCATCGCCGCGCGCGAGGACGGCGTTCCGCCGCGACCCGGCGACAAGCGCCATGCGCTCGGCGTTCCGGCGATCGCCAACGTCCATTCCCACGCCTTCCAGCGCGCGATGGCGGGCCTCGCCGAAATTCGCGGGAGCTCGCGCGACACCTTCTGGACCTGGCGCGAGACGATGTACCGCTTCGCCCTCGGCATGTCGCCCGACGACGTCGAGGCCGTCGCCGCCGAGCTCTACGTCGAGATGCTGGAGGCGGGCTTCGGCGCCGTCGCCGAGTTCCACTATTTGCACAACGCCCCCGACGGCGCGCCCTATGCCGAGCGCGCCGAGCTTGCGGCGCGGATCGTCGCGGCGGCGAACCGCGCCGGGATCGGCTTGACGCTCATGCCGGCGTTCTACGCCCACGCGACCTTCGGCGGCGCGCCGCCGCGCCCCGAGCAGCGCCGGTTCATTCTCGACCTCGACGGCTTCGCGCGCCTCTTCGACGACTGCCGGGCGCTCGTCCGCGGCCGCGCCGACGACGTCGTCGGCGTCGCGCCGCATTCGTTGCGCGCGGCGACCCCCGCCGAAATCGCCGCGCTGGTCGCGTTGGCCGGCGAGGCGCCGATCCACATCCATGTCGCCGAACAGGTCAAAGAGGTCGACGACTGCGTCGCCTGGTCGGGCGCGCGCCCGGTGCGCTGGCTGATCGACCACGCGCCGGTCGACCGACGCTGGTGCTGCGTCCACGCGACCCACATGGACGACGGCGAGGCGCGCGACCTCGCCAAGACCGGCGCGGTCGCCGGCCTGTGCCCGATCACCGAGGCCAACCTCGGCGACGGCGTGTTCAACGCCGCGCCCTATTTCGCCGCCGGCGGCCGCTTCGGAATCGGCTCGGATTCGGACGTCGACATCGGCGTCGCGGCGGAGCTGAAGCAGCTCGAATACGCGCAGCGGCTCAGCGCGCGCGCCCGCAACATTTGCGCGAAGGCGGGCGGCTCGACCGGGCGCGCGCTGTTCGACGCCGCCGCCGCCGGCGGCGCGCAGGCGCTCGCGCTCGACGGCGGCCGGCTCGCCGCCGGCGCGGTCGCCGACATCGTTTCGCTTGACCGCGATTCTCCCTATCTCGTCGGTCGCGAGGACGACCAGATTCTCGACGCCTGGATCTTCGCGGCGGGAAATCGCGCGATCGACTGCGTGTGGAGCGGCGGGCGCAAGCTCGTCAGCGGCGGGCGGCACCTCGCCCGCGACGCCGTGGCGGCGCGGTTCGCCGCGGCGGCGCGCGCGCTCGCCGCGCGCCAATAAGATCGAGCGCGGCGAAGCCGGCTTCAAACAGGAGGGGCGAAGTCCAATCGATGGCCACGCAACCCTCGGGACGGATCGCCGGATCGCCGTCGCTGCACAGCCAGATTCTCGCCGACGTCGAGCAGCGCATCTTCTCCGGCCAATGGCCGCCCGGCTACCGCATCCCATTCGAGCACGAGCTCGCCCAACGCTACGGCTGCTCGCGCATGACGGTGAGCAAGGCGCTGACCCAGCTCGCCAACGCTGGCCTGATCGAGCGGCGGCGCAAGGCGGGCAGCTTCGTCAAGCGGCCGCACGGCCAATCGGCGGCGCTGGAGATCAATGACGTCGCCGACGAGGTCGCGGCGCTCGGGCTGCCCTACGCCTACGTCATCCTGTCGCGGCGGAGACGGCGGGCCACGCGCGCCGACCGCGAGCGCATCGGCGTCGGCGCCGACGACGACGTGCTGGCGATCGTCTGCCGCCACGACGCGGCGGGGCGTCCCTTCTGCCTCGAGGACCGGCTGATCAGCCTCGCCGCGGCGCCCGACGCGGCCAAGGAACGCTTCGCCGACCTGGCGCCCGGCGCCTGGCTGGTGGCGCGCATTCCCTGGACCAACGCCGAGCACCGCATCAGCGCGGCGGCGGCGGACGGCGCCGTCGCCGCGGCGCTGGCGCTCGCCAAGGGCGAGCCCTGTCTGGCGATCGAGCGGCGGACCTGGATCGGCGACCGCGCGGTGACGCAGGTGCGGTTCACCTATCCGGCCGCCGAGCACGAGCTCGTCGCCCGCTTCGCGCCAGCCAAGAGCTGAGCTTTTCGCGGCGCGGCGAGAGCATAATGCGCCAAGCGAATCAGCCCGACGGCCGCGGCGAGATTCGCCTCCTCGCGGTCCGTCCGCTTCATCGGGAGCGCCGCTTATGAACACCGCCGGCTTCGTCGTCGCCAAACGCCCGACCCTCGGCGAAATCGACCGCTTCCCCGAGGTCGATTTCGCCGACTACGAGCGCCGGCTGGTCAACCTGCAGAAGACGCTGCAGCGCGTGCAGCAAGCCTATCTCGGGACCAACGATCGCGCGATCATCGTCCTCGAGGGATGGGACACCGCGGGCAAGGGCGGCGTGGTGCGCCGGCTCGGCTGGGCGCTCGATCCGCGCAGCTTCA
>CAZKHF010000125.1:0-8692 GCA_964552445.1 uncultured Bradyrhizobium sp.
CGCGGCCTCCCCCGCGTCTCTTTGGCCTCGGCGAGGCTCGCCGTCGCGATCAGGCTCGAATGCTGGACGACGATCAGCTCGGGCTCGAACTTGCGCGCGAGCTCGAGAAATCGCGCGTTGGCGACCCCGCGCCCGGCGCGCGAGGAGCGGAAGATCGTGCCGTAGCGCGCCACGTCCCGGTCGCTGAAGAAATAGACATTGTGGCCGTTGCGGTCGAAGCCGTTGGCGAGCTTGCGCTCGACCACGTAGAAACGGTCGCCGAAATAGCGCTCTCCAGCGTTGCCGACGACGAGGACGCGCATGCTTCAGGCTCCGCGCAGGCCGTTTCGGCGGCCGTTCATGACGAGGCGCTCAACGGCGATCGCTCGGCCAGTTGAGCGAGCGCGCGGCGCAACTCCTTGCCTACCGCGGGCAGGTCGAAACGGGCCGCCCGCCGTCGCGCCGCCGCGCCCATGCGGCGGCGGAGCTCGGGATCGCCAATTAGCCGTTCGAGCGCGTCGGCGAGGCCGACAGGGTCTTCGCGGGCGACGACGATCCCTTCGACGCCGTCGCTGATCGCCTCGTCGACGCCAGGGATGCGCGTGGCGACGATCGGCCGACCGGCGGCGAGCGCCTGCAGCAGCGCGATGCTGAGCACCTCGCGGCGGCTGGGCAGACAGAAGATGTCGAGCGAGCGCAGAAACGCCTCCGGCGCGTCGGTCCAGCCGGCGAAATCGAACTCTCCGGGGGTCAGGCCGAGGGCGTTCCGCTGCGCTTCCTCGGCAGACTTGCCGCCGCTCGCGTCGGCGCCGTGAACGACAACGCGAAACGACACGCCGCGCTGTTTGAGCAGAGCCGCGGCGGCGAGCAGCAGGTCGAAGCCCTTGTTGGGCGCGAGCCGCCCGAGCGCGCCGATCAGCGGCGTGTCGCGCTGCTGAACAGCCTGCGGCTCCGCGCCGAGGCGAACGGCGTTGGGAACCGTCCGTATCCGCGCCGCCGGGTAGCCGGCGCGCAGCAGCGCTTCGCGATAGGCCTCGGTGAGCGCGATGGCGCCGTCGATGTCTCCTAACCGTTTGAGGATGCTGTAGTTCGTGGTGTGGCAAATGGCGATCACCGGCGTGTGGCGACGCAGCGCGCCGGCGACGCGGACCGCGCGGTTGCCGTGGGCGACGATGACGTCGAACGCCTCGCCGGCGAGCCGCGCGCGAACCCGCGCCGGACCGGTGAAATCCCACGCGCCGAGATCGCGAAACGTGACGACGCGCGCGCTTTCGGGAAACAGAGGACGCACCGCCGCGGTCGGACGCACCAACGAAACGACCTCGCATCCGGCGAGCGTCAGCTCCTCGTGGAGGTCGATCGCGGCGTGCTCGAGGCCGCCGCGCCGCTTTCCCATCATGACGTTCAGAACGCGCATGCCGACTCGAATTCCGGCGCCCGGACGCCTGCGGTTCGGCTCGCCGCCGCAGCCGTTTCACTCATACGCCATGGCGTAGCGAAAATTCGCCTGCGGGGGAAGCGAACTTTGCGCCGCCCTGCCCCGCTACTTCGCCGCGCTGCGGCCCTGAGCCGTCGGCGCGCGCGAAAAACGCAGCGCGCCGTCCTCCAGACGGCCGAACTTGAGCGCGAGGAAGTCGCGGGCGTAGCTCCGCCGCCAGCGCCACTGCGGTTTCGCTCCCTGCTTGGGCAGAAGGTCGATCCCGCGCCGGAATTGCCCGGCCGAAAAATCGACCAGCGGCGCGCGCTCCAGACGCGTTTCCCCGTTCGCCGCCACGCATTGGCGATACCCGCGCGCCTCCATGTGGTTGATCAGGCGGCCATGTCGGAATCGCAGCGCACGCCGGGGTAGCCGAACAGGTCCCAGGCGCCGTCGAGCTGCTCGCGCGCTTCAAGGATCGCCCAGCTTTTCCCCAGGCAGGCGCGTCGCAGGCGACAGGCGGCGCCGGTCCCCGAAAGCCCGGCGCCGGCGACGGCGCGGCCCGTCACTTGTCCGGCAGGTTGAGCAGGATGTGCAGCTCGCGCAACTGCTTGGCGGTCGCCGGGGCCGGCGCGCCCATCATCAGGTCCTCGGCGCGCTGGTTCATCGGGAACAGCACCACCTCGCGCAGGTTCTCCTCCCCCGCCAGCAGCATGACGATGCGGTCGACGCCCGGCGCGATGCCGCCGTGGGGCGGCGCGCCGCATTGGAAGGCGCGGTACATGCCGCCGAAACGCTCTTGCAGCACGTCCTCGCCGTAGCCGGCGATGGCGAACGCCGCCTTCATCACGTCGGGGCGGTGGTTGCGGATCGCGCCCGACGACAGCTCGACGCCGTTGCAGACGATGTCGTACTGGTAGGCCTTGATCTCCAGCGGGTCGAGCGACTCCAGCGCCTCCAGGCCGCCCTGCGGCATCGAGAACGGGTTGTGGGAGAAGTCGATCTTCTTTTCGTCCTCGTTCCACTCGTACATCGGAAAGTCGACGATCCAGCAAAACTCGAAGACGTCTTGCTTGCACACGCCAAGCTCATTACCGATGCGGATGCGCGCCGCGCCGGCGAGCTTGGCCGCCCGCTCTTCCTTGTCGCAGGCGAAGAACACGGCGTCGCCCGCCTTCAGCCCGACCTTGGCGACCAGCGCCGCCTGGGCCGCGGCCGGCAGGAACTTGGCGATCGGCCCCTTGCCGGTCGGCGCCTCGCCTTCGAAGATGACGTAGCCGAGCCCCGGCGCGCCCTCCCCCTTCGCCCAGTCGTTGAGCTTGTCGAAGAACGAGCGCGGTTGCTTGCCGGCGCCCGGCGCAGGGATCGCCCGCACCACGCCGCCGGCCCGGATGACTTCCTTGAACGCGTTGAATTTCACGTCGTCGCGGGCGAAGATCTCGGTGACGTCGGCGATCTCGATCGGGTTGCGCAGGTCGGGCTTGTCGACGCCGTACCTCAGCATCGCTTCCTTGTAGGGGATGAGCGGGAACTTCTGCGTCACCGGACGCCCGCCGCCGAACTCCTCGAACACGCCGCGCAGCACCGGCTCGACCGCCGCGAGCACGTCCTCTTGGGTGACGAAGCTCATCTCGACGTCGAGCTGGTAGAACTCGCCCGGGCTGCGGTCGGCGCGCGCGTCCTCGTCGCGGAAGCACGGCGCGATCTGGAAATAGCGGTCGAAGCCCGCCACCATCGCCAGCTGCTTGAACTGCTGCGGCGCCTGCGGCAGGGCGTAGAACTTGCCCGGGTGGAGGCGCGAGGGGACGAGAAAGTCGCGCGCCCCCTCCGGGCTCGAAGCGGTGAGGATCGGCGTCTGGAACTCGAAAAACCCCTGCGCCTTCATGCGATTGCGTAACGAGTCGATCACCCGCCCGCGCAGCATGATGTTGGCGTGCAGCTTCTCGCGCCTCAGGTCGAGGAAGCGGTACTTGAGCCGGGTGTCCTCAGGGTACGGCTGGTCGCCGAACACCGGCAGCGGCAGCTCGCCGGCCGGGCCGAGCACCTCGATCGCGCTGACGTAGACTTCGACATAGCCGGTCGCCATATCGGGATTCTCGGTGCCTTCGGGACGGCGGCGCGCCTTTCCGTCGACCCGGACGACATACTCGGAGCGCAGCTTCTCGGCCTGCTTGAAGGCGGGCGAGTCGGGATCGACCACGCATTGGGTGATCCCGTAATGGTCGCGCAGATCGATGAACAGGACGCCCCC
This sequence comes from uncultured Bradyrhizobium sp., assembly GCA_964552445.1. Lineage (GTDB taxonomy): Bacteria > Pseudomonadota > Alphaproteobacteria > Rhizobiales > Beijerinckiaceae > Roseiarcus. Next base: position 3,648 of record CAZKHF010000125.1, read on the forward strand.
GTGGTCACGGATGCGGTGGCACCAGCCGGAGAGACGGACCGCCTGGCCCTCCTCGGCGAGGCCGAGGGCGCCGCAGGTGTGGGTGCGGTATCGATGCATGACGGAATCGCTTTCCAAGAAGTTGCGGCGGCTGTCGTCGCAGGGGCGCTGCCTAGCCGAAAATGCGCGGCGGGGAAAGCGTTAGAGCGCGAAATCGCGCGCCCAGGCGCGCGAACGTGCTAGCTTTCGCCGCCTCGAGGCCAGGAGCCGCCGGTGTTTACCGCCCCGCTGATCGAACGCGCCGCCGCCTTGCTCGCCGCCTGTCGCGCGCGCGGCCTGACCATCGCGACCGCCGAATCCTGCACCGGCGGGCTCATCGCCGGCTTGCTGACCGAGATCCCCGGCTCGTCGGCGGCGTTCGAGCGCGGCTTCGTCGTCTACGCCAATGCGGCCAAGACCGAGATGCTCGGCGTCCCCGAGGCGCTGCTCGCCGCCCATGGCGCGGTCAGCGAGGCGGCGGCGCGGGCGATGGCGGAGGGCGCCCTCGCCCATTCGCCGGCCGACCTCGCGCTCGCCGTCACTGGGATCGCCGGCCCGGACGGCGGGACGGCGGAGAAGCCGGTCGGCCTCGTCCATTTCGCTTGCGCCCGCCGCGGCGGCGAAACGACGGCCCTCGAGCGGCGGTTCGGCGACGTGGGGCGCGCCGCGGCGCGGCTCAAGTCGGTCGAGACGGCGTTGACAATGCTCGAAGCGGCGGCTCAGACCGCGGCGCGGCCGTAGATCGCGTCCGCCCGCGCCTCGAAAGCGGCGGAGAACTTGCGGAACGCCGCGTCGAACATCGCGCCCATCGCCGCCGCGAGCAGCCGGCTGCGGAACTCGTAGGCGATGAAGAACGTCACCGTCGAGCGCTCCGGCGCCTCGTCGCGGAAGCCCCAGACGTTCTCCAGACGGCTGAACGGCCCGTCGACGTATTCGACCAGGATCTCCAGCCTTGGCCGGTCGAGGGTGACGCGGCTGGTGAAGCGCTCGCGGATCGCCCGGTAGCCGACCTCCATTTCGGCGACGAGAACTTCGACGTCCGGCCCCGTCGCGCAGCGGCGGCGCACCTTCAGCGCCTGGCACAGCGGCACGAACTCGGGATAGCGCTCGACGTCGGCGACGAGGTCGAACATCTGCCCGGCGCTATGGCGCACGCGCCGCTGGTTGCGGAACGCCGGCATCTCCGCTCAACCCGGCCGGAGCGAGAAAGCAGAGCCGAACGCCCGCCGCCTCGACATCACCGCGCTCCCCGCCTCCGCCGGCGGCGCCCGCGCCTCATGTCACTTCTGGGGCGCCTGGGCCGGCGTCGCGGGCGCGCCGCCCGACTGGTCCTGCATCTGCTTGAGCTGGTCGAGCAGGTTTCCCGGCTTTTTCGCCGCGTCAGGCGCGCTGGTCGAGGCCGGCGCCGGCGCGGTGCTGTCCATGATCGAGCGCGGCGCGCGGCTCCAGCCGGCGATGATCGACATCAGGATCGCGGTGGCGAAAAACAGCGTCGCCAGAATCGCGGTGGCGCGCGACAACGCGTTGGCCTGGCCGCGGCCGGTCATGAAGCCGCCGCCCCCGCCTGTCCCGAAGGCGCCGCCTTCGGAACGCTGCAGCAACACCAAGGCGACGAGGGCGATCACCACCAGGAGGTGTATGACGATCAGCACGGCCTGCATGAAAGAATCCTCAGACGCCCGCGCGGCGGGCGCGGCGCGCAATTGAAGCCGGCGCGCTCCTAGCACGGCGCGCCGGGCGCGTCCACGGGCCGCGCGCCGGCTTTACCGCGACCGGCTTCGGCCCTATCTCGCTCGCGGGAAGCAAAGCGATGGCCGCCCGGCGTCTGCGCATCTTGCTGAGCGAAGGTTCGAGCCTGTCGGCGCGGGAGATCGCCACCGCGCTCGGCCTCGCCGGGCGGCGGGTCGAGCTGGTCTCGGCCGACCGCTTCTGTTTCGCCCGCTTTTCGCGCTTCGTCGACCGCGTCCATCGCGCGCCCGCCTCGGGCGCCGACCCCGACGGCTACTTCGCCGCCGTGATCGAGATCGTCGCCCGGCGCGCCATCGACGCGCTGATCCCCTCCCACGAGCAGGCCTACTTGTTCGCCGCGGCGCGCGATCGCCTGCCGAGCGGACTCGGCGTCGCGCTGGCGGCGTTCTCCGCCTTCGAGCAGACGCAGAGCAAGACCGCGCTGACGCAGCTGCTCGCTCGGCTCGGGATTCCCCAGCCCGCGACCGAAATCGCTTTATCGCGGCGGGAACTCCTCGCCGAGCGCCCCTTCCCCTATTTCGTCAAGGCGGCGTTCGGCACGGCGAGCGCCGGCGTCTGGCGCGTCGCCGACGCGACCGGACGCGACCGCCTCGCCGAGGCGCTCGCGGCGCGCGGGGCGTTCGCGGCGGGCGTGGTCGTGCAGGCGGCGGCCGAAGGGCCGCTCGAGCGCGCCCAAGCGGTGTTCGACCGCGGCCGTCTCGTCGCCTTTCACGCCTACCGGCAGCTCGCCGAGGGCGCAAGCGGCGGCGACGTGGTGAAGATGAGCGTGCGGCGGCCGGCGGCGCGCGCCTACGCGGCCGAGATCGGCGCCGCGCTCGCTTGGCGCGGCGCGCTGTCGTTCGACTACGTGCTCGACGCGCGCGCCGGCGCGCCGCTGTTCATCGACGCCAATCCGCGGCTGGTCGAGCCGGTCAACGCCTGGCTCAGCGGCGTCGATCTCGCCGGCGCGCTGCTCGCGGTTTCGCTGGGCGAGGCGCCGCCCGCCCAAGGCGACGGGCGGGAGGGCGTCGTCACCAAGCTCACGCTGATGGGGCTGATCGAGGCGGCGGGCCGCCACGGCCGCCGCCGCGACGCGCTGCGCGAGTGGCTTAGCTCGGCCCGCGGCGCCGGCCGCTACCGCGGCGCGGTAGAGGAGCTGACGCCGGCGAGGGTCGATTCGTTGAGCGCGGTTCCCTTCGCCGGCGCGCTCGCCGCGCTGATGGCGTCGCCCCACGCAGCCTCCGGCTTGTCGCGCCGCGTGGTCGAAGTCTACAGCCTGACGCCGGCCGCGTTCGAGCGGGCGCGCCGCTGGGCGGCGCCCGCCGAGAATAGCGCCTAAGCCGCGCGCCGCGCCGGCGACCTATTTGTAGGTCGCGGCGATGGCGAGGAAGTCGGCCGCCTTGAGGCTGGCGCCGCCGACCAGCGCGCCGTCGACGTTGGGCAGGCCGAGCAGCTCCTTGGCGTTGGCCGGCTTGACCGAGCCGCCGTAAAGGATGCGCACCTTCGCGCCCGCCGCGCCGTAGATCTCGCCGAGCAGCTTGCGAATCGCCGCATGCACCTCGGCGACGTCGGCCGGCGTCGGCGTCAGGCCGGTGCCGATCGCCCACACCGGCTCGTAGGCGACGATGACGTTGTCCGGCGCGCCGCCGGCCGGCAGCGAGCCGCGCACCTGGGCGCCGACGACCGCGATCGCCTTGCCCGCTTCACGCTCGGCGCGGGTCTCGCCGACGCAGACGATGACGACCAGGCCCGTCTTCAACGCCGCCTCCGCCTTGGCCTTCACCGCGGCGTCGGTCTCGCCGTGATACTGGCGGCGTTCGGAATGGCCGACGATCACGCTGGTGGCGCCCGCGTCTTTCAGCATCGGCGCGGCGATGTCGCCGGTGAAGGCGCCCTTCTCGGCGGCGTGGCAATCCTGCCCGCCCAGACGCACCGGGCCGCCCTCGAGGGTTTTGGCCGCCGCGGCGATCAGCGTCGCCGGCGGATAGACCGCGAGCTCGGCCACGCCGGCTTGCCCGGCCTCGACGGCGCGGCGCATCGCCGCGATCTCGGCCAGCGAGCCGCTCAAGCCGTTCATCTTCCAGTTTCCCGCCACAAGCGGGCGCACGCCAGGGGTCATCACTCGCCTCTCGAGATTAAGTCGTTTCGCGACGGCCGGCGGATTATCATTCCCGCACCGCCTATGCAAAGCCTTCCTACAACGCTAGATAGGGCCGAACGCCGCATCGGCCGGGCCGCGGGGAGGCCTGTCGGCGAATCCGGCCAAGAATAAGGAATGTTCCGCCGCCATGCTCGAAGGGATTCGCAACGCGACGCACGGCTTCATCGGCCGTATTGCGATGACGCTGATACTTGGCCTGATCATCATCAGCTTCGTCGTTTGGGGCGTGGGCGACATGTTCCGCGGCATGACATCGACCACGGTCGCCGTGGTCGGCCGCGCCGAGATTTCCGCGCAAGAGTTCCAGCGCGACATGCAGAACCTGATGTACCGCTATCAGGCGCGAACCCGCTCGAGCATGACCAACGCGCAGGCTCACGCCATGGGCCTCGACGCCGAGGTTCTGGGGGGACTGATCGCCGACGCGGCGCTCGACCAGCGCGCCGCTTCGCTCGGCCTGGCGATCTCCGACCAGGCCATCGCCGACGCGGTGCGCGCCGATCCGGACTTGCAGGAGGCCGGCCAGTTCAGCCGCGCCCGCTTCGACACGGCGCTACGCGATTCCGGCCTCAACGAGCGCGGCTTTTTCGCCTCCCAGAGCAAGGAATATCTGCGCCGGGAGATCGAGCTGGCGATGGTCCTCGGCCTCGCGCCACCCAAGCCGCTCGTCGCGGCGCTGGCGCGCGTCGACGCGCAGACGCGCGCGATCGACTACGTCACGCTGCCGCCGGCCGCGGCGGGCGACGTCGCCGAGCCCGCCGAGGACGCGCTGAAGACCTACTACGAGCAGCGCAAGGCGGCCTATCGCGCCCCCGAATACCGCGGCTTCACCTTCGTGCTGGCCTCGCCGTCGAGCGTCGCTCGCGTCGACCAGGTGTCGGACGACGAGGCCAAGGCGCTCTACGACAAGTCCCGCGACGCCCGCTTCGCCACCCCGGAGAAGCGCAAGCTCGAGCAGATCGTCTTTGCGACCGAAGCGGAGGCCGACGCGGCCGAGACCAAGATCAAAGCCGGCGCGAGCTTCGACGACGTCGCCAAGGCGAGCAACCTCAAACCCATCAGCCTCAGCGACGCGGCCGACGACGAGACGACCAAGGACAAGGTCTACGATCCCGCGGTCGGCGCGGCCGCCTTCGCC
>CAZKHF010000126.1:0-8684 GCA_964552445.1 uncultured Bradyrhizobium sp.
AGCGCGTCGGCCGAGCGGCGCATGCCGCGGCGCGAAGGCGAGGTTTTTCGTCTCGGAACAGCCATCGAACGGACTCCAAAAGACAATGGCGCCCGGCGACGGCGCCGAACGCGAAAAGGGGATCGGAAGCGCGGCTCATACACGCAAAAGCGCCGCGACGCCAGCCCCCTCGCGCCGCCGCGGCGCCGCTTGCGCCGACCTCGAGGCCTTCCCCTCAGGCGGTGCCGTGCGTCTCGAACATGGCCATGTCCATCGCCTCGCGGGCGCTGCGGCCGGCCCACACCACGAACTGGAAGGCCTGAAAATAGTTCTCGCAGGCGCTGAGCGCAGCGTTGACGATGGTGCTGCACTGCGCGTCGCTCGCCTGCGCCCCGCCCGCCAGGCAATGGGCGTGGCGGAACATCACGATGTCGTCGTGGCTCCAGACGTCGAAATGGCCGAGCCACAATTGCGCGTTGATCTGGTGGACGAGGGCGACGATCTCCGCCCGGCGCCGCGCCGGGATTTTCAGGTCGAACGAGCAGCTCACGTGCAGCGACTCGGTCTCGGGCAGCCAGGTGAAGGCGACTTCGTACTGGGCCCAAATACCCGCGACGAGGATCGAGATCTCGTCTTCGTCGGAGCGCTCGAACGCCCATTCGTTCATGGCGGCGAGCCGCTCGACGACGTCCACGGGATGCTCGCGACGTTCGGCGGACAGAGTTTCGTTGGCGATCATCGGTGCGCTTTCGCGAAGGTGGGGCGGGACTTGAGGAACGCTTACGCACGTTGCCGCGGCCGGCGTCTCAATTTACGCCCCGATTCGCTTGCGCCGACCTTACTCCGCAGTGCGCCGCAGGAACGCGCGCCAGACTCGATGATTCGCGGCCGTCCGTAAATCGCGTCGGACGCCTCGTCCACAGAACCCGGCAGGCGAATTCGGCGCGCCCTCCTTGACGCAACGTCCGATTTCGCCCTCAGCCCTCCGGCTTCGACGCGGCGAGTTTCGCCTCCAGCGCGGCGAGCCGCGCCGCCAGCTTCTCGTTCTCGGCGCGGGCGAGCGCGGCCATTTCGCTGACCGCCTCGAATTCCTCGCGCGAGACGAAGTCCATGCCCGCCATCAGCCGCTCGAGCCGGCTGCGGGCGAAGGTCTCCGCCTCGCGCTTCGCGCCCTCGGCGAAACCGGCGGCGTCGGTCATCAAGCGCGACAAATCGTCGAACAGGCGGTTGCGCGTCTGGGGCATCGTAAAAAAACTCCGGAAGACGGGAATAGGCGCCGGCGAAACGCCATTCTGGCGCCGCGGCGCGGCCGGCGGCAAGAGCGGGCGCGACGATTAGGCGGTCAGCAGCGCCTTGACGATCGCGCTCGCCCTGCCGAAGTCCATCCGACCCGGATGCTTCTCTTTCAACGCGGCGATCACCTTGCCCATATCCCTCAGGCTCGAGGCGCCCGCGGCGGCGATCGCCTCCTTCGCCGCGGCGGTCATCTCCGCCTCGTCCATCTGCTTGGGTAGGAACTCGCTGATCACGGCGATCTCGGCGCTTTCCTGCTGGGCGAGGTCTTCGCGCCCCGCATCGCGGTAGATGGCGAGCGATTCCTGTCGGGTCTTGACCATCTTGGTCAGCAGCACGAGCTCATCGGCGCGGCTGACGATCTTGCCGGCGCCGCGCGCCTCGATCTCGCGGTCTTTGAGCGCCGCCATCATCAGGCGCAACGCGCCGACGCGCGTCTTGTCGCCGGCCTTCATCGCCACCTTGAGCTCGCCGCTCACCGCGTCGCGCATCGCAATCGCTTCGGCCATGATTCCTCGCGGGGGTTTCGCCGCGTCCCACAGCCGCTTGACGCGCCGCGTCCCGGGCGCTTAAGCACTGGCGGATGTCAGGCGCGCCCCTTCATAGTCAAACCGTGGTTCCGGTTCAAGGCGAAGCCGGCCACGGCTGGTCCGCGCGCCGGCCCACCGCTCTGCTCATCCTCGCCAACGGCGCGACGATCGAGGGCTTCGGCGTCGGCGCGGTCGGCTCGGCGGTCGGCGAAGTGTGCTTCAACACGGCGATGACCGGTTATCAGGAGATCCTCACCGATCCGTCCTACGCCGGGCAGATCATCACCTTCACCTTCCCCCACATCGGCGTCGTCGGCGCCAACGAGGAGGACATCGAGACCGTCAATCTCGCCGCCTCGGCGGGCGCGCGCGGGGCGATCTTTCGCGCCGAGATCGCGGAAGCGTCCAATTTCCGCGCTTCGCGCCGGCTCGACGACTGGCTGAAAACGCGCGGAATCATCGGTCTGGTCGGAATCGACACCCGCGCCCTGGCCGCGACCATCCGCCGCCACGGCATGCCCAACGCCGTCATCGCCCACCATCCCGACGGCGCTTTCGATCGCGCCGCGCTCGCCGCCGAGGCGGCCGCCTGGCCGGGGATCGACGGAATGGACCTGGTGCCCGGCGTCACCTCGACCCAGCGCTACGATTGGGACGAGACGAGCTGGAAGTTCGGCCGCGGCTACGGCAAGCGCGAACGCGCCGACTATCGCGTCGTCGCCGTCGACTACGGGATCAAGCGCAACATCCTGCGCCTGCTCAGCGACTACGGCTGCATGGTGACGGTGGTCCCGGCGACCGCCACCGCCGAGGAGATTCTCGCGCTGAAGCCGGACGGCGTCTTCCTCTCCAACGGTCCCGGCGACCCGGCCGAGACCGGCAAATACGCCGTGCCGACCATCCGCGCGCTGCTCGACGCGCGCATCCCCGTCTTCGGCATCTGCCTCGGCCACCAGATGCTCGGGCTAGCGGTCGGCGCGCGCACGCTGAAGATGCCGCAGGGCCACCACGGCGCCAACCATCCGGTGAAGGACTTCACCACCGGCAAGGTCGAGATCGTGTCGATGAACCACGGATTCGCCGTCGATCCCGCGACGCTGCCCGGCAACGTCAGCCAGACCCACGTCTCGCTGTTCGACGGCACCAATTGCGGCATCGCGCTCGACGATCGACCCGCCTTCTCGGTGCAGTACCATCCCGAGGCTTCGCCGGGGCCGCGCGACAGTCACTATTTGTTCCGGCGCTTCGTCGCCATGATGGCGAAGGCGAAGGCGGCCTGAGCCGCCCTGCCCCTATCCTCGCCTTCTTCCCGCTCACGCGGGGAGAACGGAGGGCGCGCCGCCGCTTGATTTGAAAGCCAGTCGTTCTACTGCGACAGTTCCTCCGCCAGACGGCGCATGAAGGCGACGCAGGCGGAAAGCTCGGACAGCGCCAAGAATTCGTCGGGCTTGTGCGCCTGGTCGATCGATCCGGGGCCGCACAGAATCGTCGGCAGGCCGGCGCGCTGGAAATGGCCGCCCTCGCTGGCGAACGGAACGGTGAGGACGCGCTGCTTGCCCGCGAGACGGAGCGCCAGCGCCGCGGCCGGCGCGTTGCCCTTCGCCGCAAGGGCGGGAACGTCGACCTCCAGCGTCGTCGCGACGCTCGGGCCCGAGACGTAGCGCGTCAGGCGCGGCGTCGCGACCGCGTCGACATAAGCCTGCACCCGCGCCGCCGCCTCGCCCGCCGGGACGCCCGGCAAGCCGCGGAACTCCCAGTGGAAGACGCATTCGCGGGCGAGGATGTTGCGCGCCGTTCCGCCGCGGATCATGCCGACGCACAGCGTCGAATAGGGCGGATCGAAGCGCGGATCGCTTTTCTCCGGCGCCTCGAGCTCTCGCGCCAGGCGGCCGATCTCGCTGACGATGTCGCCGGCGATCGCCACCGCGTTGGCGCCGAGCGTCGGCTTGGCCGAGTGCGCTTCCAAGCCGAGGACGCGAGTGTGGAAAGTCGCCACGCCCTTGTGCGCGTCGGCGACCTCCATCCTCGTCGGCTCGCCGACGATCGCCAGCGCCGGGCGCGGAGCGTCGCGGCCGAACCGGGCGATGAGGCCGAGCGAGCCGAGGCAGGTGGTCTCCTCGTCATAGCTGAGCAGGATATGGATCGGGCGCTTGAGCGGCGCGGCCTGAAAGAAGGGGACCATGGCCAGCGCGACGGCGTCGAAGCCCTTCATGTCGCAGGCGCCGCGCCCGTAGAGGCGGCCGTCGGCCTCGCGCAGGCGGAAGGGGTCGCCGCTCCATTCCTGCCCTTCGACCGGCACGACGTCGGTATGGCCCGAGAGGACGACGCCGCCGTCGACTGGCGGCCCGATGGTCGTCATCAGCGCCGCCTTATCCCCGGCGGCGTTGGGCGCCCGCCAGGTCGGCGCGCCGAGACCGGCGAGGTAGGCTTCGACATAATCGATCGCCGGCAGGTTCGACCGGTCGCTGACGCTGTCGACCGCGACCAGGCGCGCGAGGATCGCCTTGGCGCGGGCTTCGATTTCGTCGGTCATGCCCGGGCCTCCCGAGACGGTCGTCGGCCCCGATCATAGAGGGTCGCGGACGCCTGTCGAGGCGGGCGGGCGAAAGGGTCAGTCGATGACGATGCGGTTGCGCCCGTTCGCCTTGGCGCGGTAGAGCGCCTGGTCGGCGCGCCTGATCAGGTCTTCCGCGCCCTCGTCGTCGCGCCGCTCGGCGACGCCGAACGAGGCGGTGACGGTGCCGACGACGGCGCCGCTCGACCCGACCGCCCATTTCTTGGCTTCGAGCCGCCTGCGCACCTGGTCGGCGAGGCTCGCCGCCTGGGCGGAGCGCGCGCCCGGAAAGACGATGGCGAACTCCTCGCCGCCGATGCGCGCGACGACGTCGCCCTCGCCGACGACGTCGGTCAGCGTCTCGCCGAACATCTTCAGCACCATGTCGCCGACCGGATGGCCGAACTTGTCGTTGATCGCCTTGAACCAGTCGAGGTCGCAGATCGCCAGGCACAGCCCGTCGGCGGCGGGCGTCTCGCGCAGCGCCGCCTTGAGCTTCTGATCGAAGAAGCGGCGGTTGCCCAGGCCGGTGAGCGGATCGCGCAGCGCCTTGTCGGTCGCCTCGGCGAGGTTGGCGCGCAGCTTGTCGATCTTCGCCACCGAATCGTCGAGGGTGCGCGACAGGTCGTCGACCTTGGTTTGAATCTTCTGGTTCTCTTCGATCAGCGAAATCACCACGGCGCGGATCTGCTCGGGCTTGTCGAGCTGCGGCAGCGTGTCGTTGGCGCGCGAGAGAGAGTCCGAATAGCGGCTGTTGGCGGACAAGTGTCCTTTCAGCAGCCGCACGATCGTCGCCATGTCGGCGGCGAACCGGCGCTCCGCCTGGTCGAACGCGCGATCCGCCGCGCTCGCGCCCGAGCTTTCGCGCGGCGACGCAGCGCTGGAACCGCCAAATTCGCTGAGGCTCAAGCCGAGCACGCCCAAGGCGATCACGCCGAACACGCAGGCCTGGACGAAAGAATCGTCGAGCGACCGCCGCCAGATCAAGCCGGCGAGGACGACGATCCCCAGCATGGCCGCCGCTTGCAGCGCGCGCTTTACGATGAACCCCACCGCCATCTCCCCCGATCCACGCCGCTCGCGGAACGGAACTCGAACGCGTCGGAAGGAAGGCCGGAGCAAGCCGCAAGCAGCGCCACGGCGAGCCCCCCGCCCGCCCCGACGTCGCCTCGAATGCAGACCGACGCCCCCGTGGAGCGTCTCGGACCGACGCCGCCCAGGCAAAGACGGCCGCGACGGCGTTGCCTGCGCCCGCGACCGATTTCGCCTCGGCGCGCCCCCAATGCCCCAAACCGCCGTAAAACTCAACCGGCGAGCGGAGTCATTCGTAAGAAGTTCTAAACTTAATTGCGCCCGCCCGAATGATCGCGCGCCGGCGCGCGGCGCCGGCCTTATCGGAGGCGACGCGAGATGGTGGGGAGGTATCTCTCATACTCCGCCATGATTCGCCCATGTAATCATCTGGTTGGCGCGTGTGGCACTGTGCGGCATGCCCCCGCTCGTGCCCCGATTGCCGCATATGCGTCGGTCGGTCACAAGGCGGGGTTATCGCTCCCCTACCCCGCTCCCCGATTCGGCCCGCCCCCGCCGATGTTCGCCGCGCGCCGCAATCGGCATCACAAAAACGCGCCGCTATGCGGAACTATGTGCATCCCGCACGTGTGACAATTGACCACGGGTCCGCCGGATCGTACGATTCGCCGTCCACAGGTGGAAACCTGGGCGTTGCAACGCTCCGAATCAAAGGAGCTTGCAATGTCACATGGGCCGCTTGTCGTAGATTGGAAGGGTCTGCGGAAACTCGGCTGGAACCTCTCTCGCGCCCACACGTGGAGGATGATGTTCGATCCTAACTATGCGGACAATCGGTTCCCCCGATGCCACAAGCTGGGCACGCACAGGAATTCTCACCCGTATTGGCGCGTCGCCGATGTCCTGGCCTATTTCGAGGCCCACGGTCTCGCAGTCACCAAAGACTGGGAAGCTCTGTAGGAGCGGGGGCGGTTGGGAGTGCACATCTCGGCCGCCCCTTTCCTTGGGGGGGGCGGCGTCATGGATGATCGGGACGAATTCTTTTACCACGCGCTTTTCTGGATAGTTGTCGGGCCGTTTTGGCTCGTTTGGCACGCCGTCCGACTCTCGTGGCAACTCATTGCGGTTCCCTTGATCGAACACGGGCATGATCGCGCGGCGAGCGCGGAGACCGATCGCCAAGCAGACGTGGCAGAGCCGGCGCGGCAGACACGCCAAGACGAGAGAGCCCGTCAACTCGACGAACTCAAAGCTGCCGTTCCGATCACCCCGCTGGAGCGGATGCGCGCGACCATCCAGCTACACGAATTCAAGCGACCTCGATTGGAGCGCGTGCGCATCACGCACATCATTGGTGAAGACTCCTTCGTCTATCAAGAACGAGGAGAGGACACTAAGTTCTCCGTAGATATGGTCTTGGAGCTCACGGAAACCGAGCGCGCCATCATCAAACAGTACGAGCTTGACGACATCGTACTGGAAACTCTGCCCGCACACACCGAAGCATATCTCGCCGAGATGCGCGCGATGTACGATAGCGAAATCGACGCGACACGAGATATGTCCGTTAAGGAAGTCAGGCGCTTAACGATGGACCAGACCTTGGCGCAGTTGAAAGCCGAGCGCAATATTACGCGCGTCGGAGACTTGCTCGTCTCGCCATATTCACGCGTCACCGACTCGCCGCATGAAGCCAAGCAGTACGCCGACAAGCTCAAGACGCAATTCTTGCCAGCGGTTCGGAAGCTTATCGACAGTCACGGCAGCGCCAAGCAATCGGAGACGCTCGAATTCTGATGGCGGACTTCTATGACATCCAGCGGGCGCTCGACGGCCCGCATGGTGACAACGCCACTCTCTATGCACGTACTGCGGCGCTCGTCGCCGCCGCAGATTTTCCCGATGCGCAAGACTTCAGCTCGTATTTCCTCTCGCGGTTCTTAGATCGCTGCGACGAGTTGCGCATCCCCCTCCCCCAGGCTGAGATCGCAATCCAAATGGGGGGCACAATCGCGGGCCTCTATGCCGCCGAGCGCTTCACCGATCTGCCGCCAAATCCGGCATTGTATGGCTTTCACGGCGACAACGTCGTTCTCGGAAAAATACGCGACCTTCTGGTCCGCCAGCAGTTGAAGGCCCTCGACCCGGTCGCCACCATCACCGCGCTGTCGGACGCGATCATCGCCTCTTTAGTCACCATCGCGAAAGCGTTGCCCGCGCTGGCGCAGGGCTTCGACCCGAGCGCCACGGCGATCCCCGCCGCGACGACCATTCCCCTCGTCGACGTGCTGCCAAACGTCGGCACAATCATCGAACACGCGATTGAACCATTTTCTTCGGCACGCGCAAACTCACTCGGATTATTCCGGTGGATGCGTGACCGGCTCGACGAAAATGCGAAGCGCGCCGCCGAAGGGAAACGCTCGCCGCGCCCGATTCCCCCATCGCAGTATGCCGGTTCCCCGTCGCAAGTCGTCCTTGCCTACCTCAAGGACACGCCGCTCGAACGCATTTTCATCGAGTCACACATCCCGTTCGAAATTCCTGAGCGCATCCGCTTCGAGCACACCGCCATCGTGGCGGGCGCAGGCTGGGGCAAGACCCAGCTCCTACAAAACATCATCCTCTCCGACCTCAGAAAGCCCGACCCGCCGGCCTTGATCGTGCTCGACTCGACCGGAGCCATGGTCGAAGCGATCCAAAGGCTCGCGGTCTTCAGTGACCGGCTGAAGGACCGCATCCTGATCATCGACCCGGCCCATGCGCCGGCGCTGAATATGTTCAATATCTCGTCGCCTCGTTTCGAGGCGTACACCAGCGATCAGCGCGAGGACGTCCAGACCGACATCAACGCGCTGTTCAATTACATTTTCGCGTCCGGTGACTATGATCTCACCGGCCAAATGGGCGTCGCCTTCAGCTACGCCATCCGCCTCATCTTCGCCCGCCCGAATTCGACCATCGTCGACCTCCGGCACCTACTTGAAGAGGCTCCGAAGAATTACCTGCAAAGCGACTTCCGCGAGGACATCGAACGCCTCGACCCCGATGCGAAGGCGTTTTTCGAGCATCATTTCTTTAGCGAGTCGCTGAAGACGACGCGCGCCTCCATCGCTCGACGGTTGCACGGATTGCTCGCCATCCCCGCCTTTCGCCGCATGTTCACCGCTTCGGCTAATGGCCTCGACCTGTTCGCAGAGATGCAGAAGGGTTCGATCATCCTCGTCAATACGAACGCGAACCTGCTCAAGGAAGACGGCATGGCGCTCTTCGGCCGGTACATCATCGTCCGGACG
>CAZKHF010000127.1:0-8654 GCA_964552445.1 uncultured Bradyrhizobium sp.
GTGATGACCATCGTCGTGGTGGTCGTGATGACCATCATGGCGCCCGTGGCCGTGGCCGTGGCCGGGACCAGGACCGGGACCAGGGCCGGGGCCGGGGCCGGGGCCGAACCCGGGGCCAGGACCGAACCCGGGGCCAGGACCGAACCCGGGGCCAGGACCGAACCCGTGGCCGTGGCCGTTGCCGTGGCCGTTGCCGTTGCCGTGAGCAAGCGCGCCGAACGAGAGCAGCGAAGCAGCGGCCAGCGTCGCGACGAAAACGCGAGCCTTCATGACGCTTCTCCTCATGTTCAAACCCAGTAGGGAAGCCCCGCTCGTTGCTTACGCAATTACATTGAGCGCGAGCGTCCCCGTTGCTGACCAAGGGCCGCCATTGTGCAATATCGGGCTTTGGCTGATAGTCGTCTGTTCGTACGATGCGGTTTAAGAGCTTCACGAGAACCGTCAGCGTCCGTAATCCTTCATGCTTAAGCCAAAAGAGGTAGACGACGACAGGAGAGAAACGGGCGATGAAAAGCGACGGCGGTCTCCGCCTGGCGCGGCGCGATTGGCCGCTGCGGAGACGAAAACCGCCTCGCCGCCGCCGCGCCGAAGCGGGCCGCGAAGAGGCGAGGCGTCGGCCGAACGGGAGGGCGCTAGACGGGGAGGCGAATGGGCGCGCGCTTGCCCGCCAGCGAAGCGGGAGCGCGGGAGTGGGCGTTCGCCTCTTCCGGTCCGTAGCGAACCTCCGCCGCGGCGCGGCTTGGCGTCACGGGCCTGTCGCAGGGCAAGGGCGCGCCGATCGCGACCTGGGTGCGGTTCGAGGCGCGCAGCTTCTTCATGATGTTGCGCAGGTGCACCTTCACCGTGCTCTCGGAAATGCCGAGTTCGAAGGCGATGATCTTGTTCTGATGGCCGGCGCGCAGGCTCTGCAGGACGTCGCATTCGCGCGCCGTCAATTCGTAGCGGCAACCCGGCCGCTCGTCGCCGGGGCGGCTTTCGGCCTCGAGCCCTCGACGCGCACAGACGTGCGGCGCGACGCCGGTGACTGCGCACCGGTCGGGTTCGAGGGACGACCACGGCGGCAGGCAATAGCCGCCGACCAGCATCAAGCGCATCGCCGCGACCGCCACCGTCAGACCGGCGGCGCCGGAGATGACGCCGACGACGCCGAGCGCGCCAAGGACCTGAGTCGACGGCCAGCGCTCGTCGCGGATCACCGCCCCGATCGGGGCGCCGTCGCAAAGCGCACGCAACGCCTCGATCGTCGCCGGCAACGCGTCGCAATCGGCCTCGCAGGCGTCCAGGCCGATCAAGCAGAGGCTTGCCGGCCCGGAAACGACCTCGGCGACGTCGTCGCAACATTCGACGCGAACGTCTTCGAGGAACGTTTCGATCGCCTGGGCGAGGCCGTCGCGGAACAGACCCGGCGGCTCGACCAGCACGATGCGTTCGGCGAAGCTTTCCGGGGCGTTCGCCGCCTCGCTGCGGCCCGAATGCGGCGCGCCGGTGGTCGGCGCTGACAAAATTGCCATCTCAAACGTCCCTAAGCCGCTAATGGACGAATTCGGACAATCAATCTCCCGATCCCCGCGGCGCGCCGCTCGCGCAGCCGGAAACTTCCATCACCGCGGCGCGCCGCCTCCGAAAGGCCGCGGCGACGCGCCGGGTTGAGAGGCCGGAATGTGAAACCGGCCCCCCGCCAAGACGAGTTGGATCGCCGCGATCAGCAACGAAATTCCGCAAGTCGAAGGGAACAGGCCGGCGACGCCGACCTTGGCCGCCGCATCGGCGTCGAGCGCCTCGCCGGCGTCGGACAACAGCAGCACCGGAACGTCGTCGGCCGCCGCGACCGCCTCGGCGATTTCGTCGATCGGGCGTCGCCCGGTCGCCGGCGCGGCGAAAAGCACGACCTCGGGTCGCGCGACGCGCCAGGCGTCCACCGGCTGAATGTCGTCGACGGCCACAACGTCGAAATCGGGCAGTCCCGCCTTCAAAAGATGGGTCAGACATTCGCGCCTGAGGCGCAAGCCATCGATGAGCGTCAGGACTCGCCCGTATTCGCCTACCGCGGCCGCGCCCTCGGGCGCCGGATCTCGGCGCCCCCGCGCTTCCCACGCCGTCGGCCGGGTCGCGTTGGCGGGCGGACGATTGCCGATCGGAGGCGGCGTCGCGGCGACCGAATCGCCTGCGTCCGCGCCTCGAAGCGTGCGCAACGCGGTCTTCTTCCCATTCGGTCTTGCTGGACCCCACAACTCAGACACAACCACTCCCCCTACAGAACACACGTCGCCGTCGCACCGATCGCTGACAATGCGCGCCACGCTGGCGATGTCAGCAGCAAATCACCCGCCAACTGCAATGAAACCCGACACGCCGTCGACAAGCGTCTTTTGGGCCCCTTCTCCTTTCCCGCCGGTCACGCCGCAATGACCAGTCAATCGCATTCTCATATAGTTAGCAAAAGACTTACACCACGTATAAATCGAATTAACCGCCAATTTGCAACTTGTCAAGCCCGAAGACGCGGCGCAGGCATACGCAAGAAGTGTTGGGCCGACCGCCGTCGCGACTGGCGCCGATGACGCGCGATCACGAAACGGAACCGCGCTATCCCTTCAAATATCGTCTCGATCGCGTGAAATATATTTACAGTCGCGGTATTTTGTCGCAGGTTTTCCCCAACTTCTCAGTTCTCTCCAATCTTGCCACAGTGGCGGCGCGCCGGTTCTACGATCGCTCCGCGCGGCGGAAAGACGACGACGGGCCCTCGAAGACGGGGCGCAGGCCCGAAGCGCGTGCTCCCGCAGGCGAAAAACCGCACTTCGGGCGACGCCGACGGGCGAGGTCGGGGAGCGGCGCCGCGCTCGTTCACGGCGATCGGCTCGGCGCGGCGAGTTCGGAGGCGCGAGGGCGCCGCCGCCCTTCACTCGTACCGGCTGTAATGCCGCACCGTCACCACCTCGATGCGGCCTTGCGGGCCGACGAAGCCCGACATCAGCCAACTGGTGATCGCCACGACGACCGAGGCGAGAATCGCCGGCCACAGGCCGGCGACATGGAAGCCGTCGAGCAGGTGGGCGACCAGCTCGATCATCAGGCCGTTGATCACCAGCAGGAACAGGCCGAGCGTCAGCAGCGTGATCGGCAGGGTGAGGATCACCAGGATCGGCCGCACCACCGCGTTGATCACGCCGAGCAGCAGCGCCGCGAAGATCAGC
This sequence comes from uncultured Bradyrhizobium sp., assembly GCA_964552445.1. Classification (GTDB taxonomy): domain Bacteria; phylum Pseudomonadota; class Alphaproteobacteria; order Rhizobiales; family Beijerinckiaceae; genus Roseiarcus. The sequence continues at coordinate 3,198 of CAZKHF010000127.1, forward strand.
GTCCCCACCGAGCGGACCTCGACGCCCGGCACGATCTGCGCGGCGAGCCACAGCCCCAGCGCGACCACGGCCGCGCGAATCAAAAATCCCCTCATGCGCCGCGATCCTTGTCGTTTGCCGCGATTTCGATCTTCCCCGGCGCGGCGGAGTCGCCGCGAGGGGCGAAACTACCATTTCCGACCCGTCGCCGGAACCGCGATCGGCCGCCGTAGGCGCCGCCGACGCTCGCGCCGGTCGTCGCGCGAGGCGGCCATGGTTCACGTTTTCGTGTGGCGTCCAGGCGAATAGACTTGGAGTGTGGCGCTTAACGGAGTGGTAATAGCCAGTTTGTAAGTTCTCGAACACTGACGGGAGGAGGCGGCAGGCGCGGCCTTTTACCATGTCGGCGGACGGGAGAATACAAGTGCTGCGGTTTGTAAATTCTTTCATCCTTGACGAAGACGGCGCGACCGCAATCGAATACGCGTTGATCGCCTCGTTGATTGCGGTGTTCATTATCGGATCGCTGCAGCTCCTCGGCAATTCGCTTAGCAGCGAGTTCAGCGAAGTCGCCAACGACCTTAAGTAAGGGGCGGACGCGGCGTGAAAGTTTCGAGCGCGGCCGCGCAAGTCGGCCGCGCTCGCAGGCGCTTTCGTCCCTCGCTCCCTGGGACCGATTGTGGACGGCGATGGGGCCGGGCGAAGCGCCTCTCCGGTTAAATGTTTGGCGCCGCCCCGGCGCCGTCAATCCGTCCTTGCGCTGCGGGACGGAAATGAGTTGCGCGCCTCATGGGGCGTGGCTAAGCTCGGCGTCGCCGTGAATGACTCGACGCCGCCCCAGTTCATGACCCTGCGCGACATCGCGCGCGACGCCGGCGTCAGCCTCGCCACCGTCGATCGCGTCTTGCACAATCGTCCGCGCGTGAGCCCGGAGACGGCGGTCCGGGTCAGGGAGGCGATGGAGCGCCACGCCTTCCGCCCCCATAGCGGCGCGGTGGAGCTGGCGCGCGGCCGGCCGCGGCGGTTCGCCTTCGTCATGCCCTCCGGGCCGAACCCGTTCATGCGGCAGATCCTCGACGGCGTCGCCGAAATGTCCGGTTGGATGCTGGCGCGGCGGATCAGCGCGGAGATCGTCGCGACCAACGTCTTCGATCCCGAAACCCTTGCCGTAACTTTGGAATCTCTTCCGGACGATATCGACGGCGTCGCCGTCGTCGCCCTCGACCACCCGCGCGTGCGCGTCGCCATCGACGATTTGGTCAAGAACCGCAAGCAGGTGGTGACGCTGGTCTCGGACGTGCCCGCGTCGCAGCGCCACCACTACGTCGGCGTCGACAATATCGCCGCCGGCCGCACCGCCGGCGCGCTTCTCGGCGGTCTTCTCGGCCAGCGCGCGGGTCGCGTCGCCGTCGTCGCCGGCTCGCAGAGCCTGCGCGACCACGCCGAGCGCATCCTCGGTTTCCGGCAGGTGATGTGCGCCGAGTTTCCACGCCTCGATGTGCTGCCCGTCGCGGAGGGGCGCGATGAGGACGTTTGCTCCGAACGCCTCACCACGATGATGCTTTCCGAGCATAAAGACATCATCGGTCTCTACAACGTCGGCGCCGGCACGCCGGGCGTCGCCAAGGCGCTGATCGACTCGGGCCGCGCCGGCGAAGTGGTGTTTCTCGGCCACGACCTCACGGAGCTGACCCGGCGTCTGCTGACGCGCGGCGAGATGACGGCGGTCATTTCACAGAATCCGGGGCGTGAAGCCTACGCCGCAGTGCGCGTTTTGCTCGCGCTGGCTCGCGGCGAACCGATCTTGCACGATCTGGAAAAGATCGGCATCGATATCATCATGCGGGACAACATCCCCTAACTGGCGAGGCCCGCCCGCCACAGGAAGGAGATACAAGGTGAGCGCTTCGAGCCGCTTCTTCGCCATCGACACGCCCGTCCGCTACGCCGGCCCCGAGGCCGAGACGCCGCGGGCCTTTCGTTGGTACGACAAAGATCGCGTGGTCGCCGGCCGCCGCCTCGAGGATCACCTCCGCTTCGCGGTTTGTTACTGGCATAGCTTCGGCTGGGTCGGAGACGATCCCTTCGGCGGCGAGACTTTCCTGCGTCCGTGGCACCATCGCGCCGACCCGATGGCGGCGGCGAAGGAGAAGGCGGAGGTCGCCTTCGAGCTGTTCCGCCTGCTCGACGTTCCGTTCTTCACCTTCCACGACGCGGACGTCGCGCCCGAAGGCGCCGGGCTCGCCGAGTCGGTCGCCAACCTCAACGCGATCGCCGACCTGTTCGAGCGCAAGATGGCCGACGCGAAGGTCCGCCTGCTGTGGGGCACCGCCAATCTGTTCGGCCACCGGCGCTACATGGCGGGCGCGGCGACCAACCCCGACCCGGACGTGTTCGCCTACGCCGCCGGCCAGGTGCGCGCTGCGCTCGAGGTCACCCACCGGCTCGGCGGGCAGAACTACGTGATGTGGGGCGGCCGCGAAGGCTACGACACGCTGCTCAACACCGATCTCAAGCGCGAGCTCGACCAGCTCGGCCGCTTCGTCAGCCTGGTGGTCGAGCACAAGCACAAGATCGGCTTCAAGGGCCCGATCCTCATCGAGCCGAAGCCCAAGGAGCCGACCAAGCACCAGTACGACTTCGACGTCGCCACCTGCTACGGCTTCCTCGAGCGCTACGACCTGACCAAGGACGTCAAGCTCAACATCGAGCAGAACCACGCGACGCTGGCCGGCCACACCTTCCTGCACGAGATCGCGCTCGCGCGGGCGCTCGGCGTGTTCGGCTCGCTCGACATCAACCGCGGCGACGAGCTGCTCGGCTGGGACACCGACCAGTTCGCGATGAATGCGCCGGAGCTGGCGCTCGTCTTCCACGAGCTTCTGCGCGGCGGCGGGTTCACGACCGGCGGGCTCAACTTCGACGCCAAGATCCGCCGTCAGTCGCTCGATCCCGAGGACCTGATCTACGCCCATGTCGGATCGATGGACGCGTGCGCGCGCGCGCTCATCGCCGCCGCCGAGTTGTTCGAGAAGGGCGCGCTGACCAAGCCGCTCGCCGAGCGCTACGCCGGCTGGGACGGCCCGGAGGGCCGGGCGATCCTCGATGGCCGCCGCACGCTCGCCGAAATCGCCGACCGCGCGCTCGCGTCCGGATTCGACCCGCAGCCGCGGTCGGGACGTCAGGAATACTTGGAGGGGGTCGTCAACCGGTTCGTCTGAACCGTCGAAGCGCCGGGCCCGGCTTCGTCAACGAGCCGGGCCGGCCGAACGACGCCGACCCGCCCGCCTTCGCGCGCGCCCGGACTCAATCCGGTCCACGGCGTCGGGCGACGCCTGCGGGTCCGCCGCCTGTGGAACGCCTGCTTCGACGCCTTCGACGACAACATCGCCTCCGCTCGCCGCGCCCGGCGCGATCTCCTCGTCAGACCCCAGCCTCGCGGTGACTGGCGCGCCGCCCCATTCTGGCTTCACGCACGACCGGCAGAGTGCTAGGTCGACGCAGCACAATGCGGCGCGTCGACGACTCAGCCGGCCGCCGCGCGCGCCATCGTGCGCCACGACGATCGATAGGCGTCGAGGCCCGCGAGCGGCGCCGGGTCGTGGCGCTTCAATTCGACCGGGCGCTCCGGCAAGTCGCCGGCGGGGCTCATCAGGGCCAGCACGGCGGCGCCGGCCGCGGTTCCTTCCTGCAGCAGCGACGAGGCCACCGGCTGGCGCGGGCGCAGCGCCGCCAGCAGCGCGCAATAGAGATCGTTGCGGGCGAAGGGCCCGTCGACGACGATTGGCGAGCTTGAACCGAGCGCGTCGAGCGCCTCCGAAGTCATCAGCGCGGTGTAGAGCGTGGCGAGGGAAGCGCGCTCGGGGCGGGAGTCGGAGAGCGCCCCTTCGATGCGTCCGGCGCCGCCGCTGCCGGGGAACGGGCCGCCGGTGTCGCTGAACGACGGCAAGGCGAACGCCGCGCGCGCCATCAGGGCCTCGATCCCCGCGAGGGACGCCGCCGCGGGCGAAGCGCCGGCGAGCAGCTTCTCGAATTCGCCGCCGCCGAAGAATCGGCAGCAGCCGACGGGGCGGCCGAAAACGTCGGTGAACGAGAAGGTGTCGCGCGCGATGTCGAGCCGCCGGACGTCCGCGCCGCTCTCGAAGCCGATGATCCAGGTTCCGGTCGACAGGAGCGCGAGCTCGCTGAAGCCCGAGGCGAGATAGCGCAGGTAGTTGGCGTCGGAATCGTGGACGCCGCAGAGGACGCGCCCACGCCCGGCGAAGTTCGGCGGCCGCAGCGCCCGCTTCAGTTCGCCGACCTCCGCCCACGCCGGCGTGATCGGCGCGAAGCGCTCCGCCCAGCCGCGCCGCTTGGCGACGGAGGAGAAGTCGCCCTTCAGCGGATCGAGCAACTGCGTGAACGCGCCGAGCGCGGTGATTTCCGAGGTCATCCGGCCGCCGAGGCGGAACGCGAGATACTGGCTCCAGGTCATGATCGAGCGCACGCGCGCGAACGCCTTGGGGAAGGCGGTCTCGAGCCAGTAGAGCTGCCGGCCGAGCGACAGCGCGGCGGGGGCCGTGTTGCAGAACGTCTCGGAGAAGGGCGGCTCGATCTTGGCGTAGCCTTCGACGATCGCCGCCGGCGGCTCGGCGAGGTAATCCATGATCGGCGTCGCCAGCGCGCCCTGGTCGTCGACGCAAGCGAGCGTCGAGCCGAAGGCGCTGACCACGATCGCGTCGACCGGCAGAATGGCGTCGAGCTCGCCGATCGCGCTGGCCGCGAAGTCGACGATGCGCTGCGAATCGACATGCCGGTAGGGTGGGCCCTCCTGGTGAATGGTCTCGGTCTTGCGCTGGTCGATGATCCGCAGATCGGCGTCGAACAGGATGACCTTGCTGTTGGTCGCGCCGATGTCGACGACCGCGACGCCCCTCAGATCGCTCGTAGGCATTTCCGCCCGCCCAGTCCTTATGTTGAGCGCGATGATATCGGCTTTCGCGGTCGAGGTGAAGAAACGCGGCCGCGGTCTGGTTCAAGCGGCCGCTCCGCGGAGCCCCCCGCGCGCTCGCTTCATCTCCTGGCGGCTGGCGACGACGGCGGACTTGCCCGCGAGCGATGCGGCTATGGCTTGGCGAACCGCTTCAGCAACGCCGCTTCGGCCTTCGCGTTCCAGCGGCCGCGTTCGAGCGCGGCGTCGTCTCCCAGCTCGCCGAGCGGCGTCAGCTTCAGACCGCGGCACGATGGGTAGACGAGGATCTTGCCAGGGATGAGGCTCCTCTCCACCGCGCGGATGCCGTCGATCGCGCCCTCAAGGCCTGACACCGCGGCGACGGAGAGGTTGGTGTCGAGCTCGCCGGCGGTCACCTTGGCCAGCACCCGCTGCATGTCCTTCATCTCCGAGCCGCTGGCGCCGACGAAGTAGAGCTCTCTGTCGACATAGACGTCGAGATCGATCGCCGCCGTCTTGTCGGCCGGGATGCCGGCGAAGACGTTGAC
>CAZKHF010000128.1:0-8618 GCA_964552445.1 uncultured Bradyrhizobium sp.
CTCGACGTCGCCGGTGTCGTCCTCGACCAGCACCTTGTAGGGCGCCTTGGAGCGCCGGCTCGGCGGCGGCCGGTGCTCGACCACCCGCACTTCGAGCGTGGCGATGGCGTCGAGCGTAGCGTCGCGGATCTTCGGCCGCGCGCGGCGGTCGAGCGCCGCGTAAGGCAGATGGAACAGCACGTCGATGACCCGCGCGCCCTGCGGCCGGTCGAGGAGCTTGTCGAACAGCTTGGCGTTCTTCGGCCCGACGCCGGGCAGGCTGGCGACGGGGGCGAACACGGGGTCGAGAACAGCGGGACGCATGGCGGACTTATACAGGCGGCGATGCGCGAGGCGAAAGGCGGCGGCGGGGCTCGGACTCTTGCGTCCAGAATCTGGCCATCGCCGAAGTCGACGCGCCTTCGCGAGGCGGAAGCGGGCGAGGCGGAGACGGCCGGCGGGTCAGGATTTTCACCGGACCTGTTTCACGATGTCCTCCATTTTGAGGATGATTTCGCGACCCTTCCACGTCTCGCCCGTCTCGTTTTCCGGGTCGGCCTCGAACAGCGTCCGGATCTCGCCCGACATCCGCATCAGTTCATGGAAGCGATCCTCGCCGAGCGTCTGCCGGATGTTGCTGAGCCCCCCGCTCAATTGTTGGAAATCGTAATCAAGATTACGATAAGGAAAATATCCGGTTTTATCCTGGAATTTTGGAGCGCCGAGCAGCATGTGGATTAAATGATCAAGGACCTCGCCAACGTCGCTTGGGATGTACATCCTTTTTGGCTTCATTAGTCACCTTTATAGCCAATCGTCGTAGGGTCGAGGAATCGGGTATGTGCTGTCTTCGCCAAGCTGGGTCGGACGAATGATGATCACCGCGCGGGGTTGCGAGTCGGCGCGGAAAAATCCGCGGAGAGGCGGAGGCGCTTGGCGGGTTAGGACTCTTGCCGGGCCTGTCTCAGGATGTCCTCCATCTCATGGATGATTTTGCAGCCCTTCAACGTATCTCCGGTCTTGTCTTCCGGGTCGGCCTCGAAATGCGCCCGCATCCGGTCGGACATCCGCGTCAGTTCCTGGTAGCGCTCTTCTCCGAGGGTCTGCCGGTTGTGGCTGAGTCCTTGGTTCAATTGGCGGAAGACATAATCCAGATTCATGTACGGGAAATAGCCAGTCTTGTCCAGAAACTTCGGAGCCGATACCAGCATAGAGCTTAAGATCTCCAAGATTTCTATCAAGTTTTGTGGGACACGGATCTTCGCGGATTTCATGAGTCACCTTTACAACGGCAGATCGGTGGGTCTCGGTAGCAAATAAATGCTGTCCCGACCAAGCTGGCTCGGTCGAATGATGATCACCGCGCGCGGCTGTGAATCGGCGCGGAAGAATCCGCGGATTTGCGGCGAGCTGATCGTCTTCTGCGAAAGGGTCCACTCAAAGTCGACGTCTCCGAGCCTAGCGTCCGGAATCCGATAGAGATTATCACTCTCCGAGGTTTCGTAGTCGCGATTGTTGATCGTCAAGTTCGCGCGCGGACCATAGGGAATGCCGTACTCGTCGAACAGCTGCCTGAGATCGGCTCGGACTATGAAATCAACCCGGTTGCCGATCGCCTCCTCTCGCGACAGCCGCGGCTGAAGGCGGCCGGCGTCAGCGGCGGCGACGGCTCCCTCATAAGCGGCGTCGACGGCGTTTTGTAGAAACCGCAGCGTCTCGACCTGAAGGAACCCGACGTCGCCGCGCACGCGATAATAGGCGGCGGCCCGCTCCATCAGCAGATGGTTGATCAGATTGGCGCGTCCCCGCCAGGACAGGCCGGCGACGCCGCCCGGCGGAAGGAGTTCGTCGTCCACGAACGTGGGGTCGACCTGTCCGATGTCCTCGACGAGAGCCCGGTACTGGCCCAACGTCGCCTCCAGATTGGCCTCGTCGGAGACAGCGCTGACGCCGAGAAAGCCGTCGATGGGCGCCAAGGGAATGGCCAAACCAGGGGCCTCCCGGAGGCCGGGAAACACGTCTTCGAGTCTCGTGTAATCGTCCGGCGGCCCGTTCGACCGGCGAGACGCCTCTTCCTCCTCCGCGCCGCCGGTCAGGATGATGTGCCGGTCGTCGACCCCGGGCCGATAGACTCCGTCGCCGAGCGGGAGACGGGGATTCTGAGCGCGAGGGGTCTCGTCAGGGGAGACGGGCGCCGCGGGCTTGGCGGCGACGGCGGGCGCGCCGCCCGCGCCTTCCCCTGTCGTCCATTGACCGCCGTCCGGCTGTCCGGCCGGGACGCGCGGCTCGTCTTGCCAGGCTGTCCCGCCTTTCTCCAGCTCGGCGACTTCGGCGAGCTTGGCGAGCGCTTGCGGCGTCAGGTCCGGCAAACGGAGCAGGACGGTCTCGACGCCCGCGAGACAGAGATCGCCGGCCTCGATCGCCGCAGCGGCGCGGCGCAAGCCGCGGTGAAGGCGAAGAATGACGTCGTCGGGCTGAGGCCCAAAAGCGGCGCTCACAATTCGCCTCAGTCCTTGCGGCGGCCGCGCCTCGCAACGTCGTCGTCCCGCCGCGTCGGCGCCGACGCGCGCAAGGGCCGCCGCGCCCAGCGCGACGCCCGCCTCGTCGCACGCGAGTCCGCCTCCGCCGCGCGGAGCGAGCCGATACATTCGCGCCAGCGCCAAATTCATTGGGGGGGCGTCCATTCCTGCGACGATATGATGTTCCTGTTTTGTTCCTTTGTCAAGAATTTCCGAATGTTTGATGATTCACGCTTTTGAAAATCGGAATGGCGGCCCGCCGCAAACGACGCTCGGCCTTTCTTCTCGCCGCAAAGCGAAGCGCAGAGCGCCCGGCCCTCACATCGGCGGGACGGCCCCGCCGACGCCGACGACCACCCGGCGCGCTTCGACGGCGCCGTCCGGCGCCGCGACGCCGCGCGCGACGATCGCCGCGCCCGCCATCAGATCGCTCAGCCCGCCCGGCTCGAGGGCGACCACTGGCGTCGACTTATCGAGCGCGATCGCCTGCTCGCCGCCATTGTAGGAGACGACGATGCGCGCGCCCTCGACCCGGTCGACCCGCGCCGTGACGGCGCCGTTGGTCATGCTGCTGCCGGGGGCGAGGTCGAACGAGCGAGAGCCCTCGCCGACGCCGCGCATCGATTCGGGGAAGACATGGACCTCCAGGGCCTTGAGCGCCCCTCCGTCGACCGCCGGCAGCGCCGCGACGCCGACGAACAGGCCCGGCTTGACGTCGGCGAGGCCGGCGGCGCGCGCGCGGACCACCGTCGCGTCAGGAGCGAGCCGTAAGGTCTTCTCCTCGCCGCCGCGCGTCCTGACGTCGAAGGTTTCGCGGTCCGGCGCGACGCGTTCGATGACGCCGCGCACCGCGGGCGGCGACGGCGGGCTCTGCGCCCAGGCGGGCGCCGACAAGGCGAGCAGCAGAGCGGCGGCGATGAGCGGCGATTTCACGTGGATCCTCCCGCGTTGGCGGAAAGGATCAGCTTCGCGCTCAACTCCGGCGATTTTGGGGGCGGCTGCGGCGGGCGGTTCGGGCCGCCCATGAGCCTTGCCGGGCGGCCCCGCAGCCCGCCGCGTGAGACATTCGAGCGGCGAGGCCTGGCCGCATGAACGGTACGCCGAACTTGGATTATCAAACGTTTAGCCGCCAAAAACGCGCGGCAAGCAAGCCCACGCGCAAACCGACGCGCGCCCCCTCGGCGACCCACCGATGGGGGGAATCGATAACCTGGCGCCGCAATCCCCCTGTCTCAACGGTGGGGTGCGGTCCAATAATCTGACCGTCAATCCTGAGCTGTCGGTCGTATCACGATGCTGCCCACGTCTACATCGGCTGGCTGCTCGATCGCATAGGCGATGCCGCGCGCGATTGAATCGGGCGGAATTGCAAGGCCAGTCAGGCGTTTTCCCATGGCTTCCTTGATGGCGGGATCGGTCATCGAGTTTGCGAAGTCAGTGGAGATCATGCCCGGAGAGATTTCGGTCACCCTCAAATTCGGTCCCGCCTCCTGCCTCAGAGCTTCGGTGATTGTGCGTACGGCGTTCTTAGTCGCGGCGTAAACACCCATGGTCGGGACGATTTTGAGCCCCGCCGTCGAGACGATGTTGATGATGTGGCCCGATTGCTGGCGCTGGAACACAGGTAAAGCAGCGGCGATTCCATAGAGCGCGCCGCGCAGATTGACGTCGATCATGGCGTCCCAGTCCTCGACGCGCAGGGCGTCGAAGCGCGATATGGGACCGACCCCGGCATTGTTCACCATGACGTCGAGCTTGCCACCTCGTTTGATTGCCAAGTCGACAAGGGCTTCAAGGTCACCTCGATGGCGAACGTCGGTCAGCTTATGCACGGCGTTGCCGCCTGCGGCGGTGATCTCCGCAACTACTGCGGACAACGCATCCTCACGGCGTGCGCCCAAGACGACGACAGCGCCCCGTTCTGCGAGAAGCTTCGCCGTGGCCCGCCCGATCCCGCTGCTTGCGCCAGTTATGACGATGACCTTGCCCATGATGCCCATTGCGGATCTCCTTCAAGACGGACATATGCGCGTAAGAGCAAGATTATCTATCGCAGAACCTCCCATGAACTTATCGCAATCGTCTAATCCGCGAACGGACCCGCTATCGGACGTTCTGACGATCCTCGGCGCTAAGGTGACCCGTCTCACGCGCCTGGAAGCGGCAGGCCAGTGGGCGCTCACGTTTCCGGCTCTTGATCGACTGAAGTTCGTGGCGCTGCTGAGAGGAACCTGCTGGTTGATGACGCCAGGACGAGACCCGCAGCTCCTGAGCGCGGGTGATGTTTGTCTCATCGGACGCACGACTTACGCGGTAGCCAGTGACCCTGAGATTCGACTCATCGATGGCCGGTCCCTTTACGACAGCTGCGATGTGGTGCGTCTCGGTGGTGACGATACGATCGGAATCGGAGGAACCGTCTCTTTCTCGCCGGGCAACGCGGACTTCCTCCTCGACATGCTGCCAAATTTCCTGCTCGTTCCCAGATTGTCGGCAGCATCTGACGCGGTGACGACGATTCTGGCGCTGCTGAATGGCGAAATTGAGCGCGGCGCCACGGGGAGTCAGCTCGTGAGCGCCCGCCTCGCCGATATACTCGTGGTGGAGGCGATCCGCGCCTGTACGGAGGGCGCCCAGGATGTCCCGACGGGATGGCTTGGCGCACTCTCGGACCTACGGCTTGGTCGTGCGCTTCGCGCCATTCATGGGGATATCGCGCAGCCATGGACGGTGGCGCGGCTCGCCAGCATGGCCGGTATGTCACGGGCGGCCTTCTCGGCATTATTCACCCGCCGCGTGGGACAGCCACCGCTCGGATATGTGCGGGCGTGGCGCCTCACTATCGCTCGCGCCGCACTGGCGCGGGGCGATGCCGACATCGCCAGACTCGCTAACCAACTCGGCTACACATCTCAAAGTGCTTTCACACACGCCTTTCGGTGCGCCTTTGGCACTTCCCCAAAAGCTGCCGCGGCAGCCGCGACGATCAGCGCCGGATACAGCTTTTGATTCCTAATTACGGGGACGGGATGCAAATTGCGCAATTTCGCGACCTGACCGTAGCGTCCCGCCTTTCCCGGCCGGCGCCGCCGTGCCCCTCCCCGCTACACACCGCGCCGTCGGAACGGCGCCGGTTCAGGTCGGGCCGCTTGAAGACGGCTACGGTATTACGATACCTCACCCCCTCCACGCGCCGCCTCGCCTCGCGAGCAAAGCCCGCGCGGCGAGGCGGAAGAAAAGCGCCGGGCAAGCCGCTGAAAGCAAACCATCGCCGGAAATCGGCGCCGGCCCTGGCCGCGATTGCCGCAACCCTTGCATAATTCCCCCGTTGCGCGAGAAGCGAGCCTTGCCCGGCCGCCCCGCCCGTGGCAAGCGCTTCCGCCATGAGCGAAAACTCCCCCGCCGGAAAACCCGCGCCGCGCGTTTCCTTCGTCTCGCTCGGCTGCCCGAAGGCGCTGGTCGACAGCGAACGCATCCTCACGCGCCTGCGCGCGGAAGGCTACGAGCTGGCGAAAAGCCACGCCGGCGCCGACGTGGCGATCGTCAACACCTGCGGCTTTCTCGACAGCGCCAAGAAGGAGTCGCTAGCGGCGATCGGCGCGGCGATGGCCGAAAACGGTCGTGTGATCGTCGCCGGCTGCATGGGCGCGGAGCCTCAGTCGATCCGCGACGTCTATCCCAATGTCGCGGCGATCGCCGGGCCGCAGGACTTCGACGGGGTGATGGCGGCGGTGCGCGCCGCCGCTCCGGCGCCCCACGACCCCTTCGTCGACCTCGTCCCCGAGCAGGGGATCAAGCTGACGCCGCGCCACTACGCTTATCTCAAGATTTCAGAGGGATGCGACAATCGCTGCAGCTTCTGCATCATCCCCAGGCTGCGAGGCGGCCTGGTCTCGCGGCCGGCGGTTGAAGTGTTACGCGAAGCCGAGAGGCTGGTGAAGGCGGGCGTCAAGGAGCTGATCGTCATCTCTCAGGACACCAGCGCCTACGGCCGCGACCTCAAATACGCCGAGAGCATCTGGCGCGACCGAAGCGTGCGAGCGAAGTTCTTCGACCTCGTCAAGGAGCTCGGCTCGCTCGGCGCCTGGGTGCGGCTGCACTACGTCTACCCCTACCCGCACGTCGACGACGTGATCGCGCTGATGAACGGCGGAAACGTCCTGCCCTATCTCGACGTCCCCTTCCAGCACGCTTCGCCCAAGGTGCTGAAGGCGATGCGCCGGCCCGGCGACCAGGAAAAGACGCTCGAGCGCATCCGCGCCTGGCGCGCCGCCTGCCCCGAGCTCACCATCCGCTCGACCTTCATCGTCGGCTTCCCCGGCGAGACGGAGGAGGATTTCCGCCTTTTGCTCGATTGGCTCGGCGAGGCGAAGCTCGACCGCGTCGGCGCCTTCCGCTACGAGCCGGTCGCCGGCGCGCCGGCCAACCACCTCGGCCTCGCGCCGGTCGCCGACGAAATCAAACAGAGCCGCTGGAAGCGCTTCATGGCGCGCCAGCAGGCGATCAGCGCCAAGAAGCTCGCCGCCAAGGTCGGCAAGCGGCTCGACGTCATCGTCGACGAGGGCGGCGTCGGCGTCGTCAAGGGCCGCAGCAAGGGCGACGCGCCGGGGATCGACGGCCTCGTTCATCTGAGAACCCGCCGCCTGCTGCGCGCCGGCGATATCGTCAGCGTGAAGATCGAGCGCGCCGACGCCTACGATTTGTGGGGAAGCGCGGGGTAGTTGCGGCGCGCCTCGCCTCCGAGCCGGCGGCCTCGACGCGCACGGCGGACGAGCCTGATTCGTTCGCCGCAATTGCTCGTTTAGACTTACTGCTATAAGTTGATTGCGCCTTGCGCGGCGAGCGAGCGACAAGGCGAACATGACAAAACGAATCGAAGTCTTCGCCGTAATCGCAAGAGGAGGATTGTGCGATGCGAAAGATTGCCATTGCGACCTTGGCTATTGGTGTGACGATCGCTTACTGCGTCCCCGCCGGCGCGGTTCAGCACTGCACCCGTTTGTCCTGCACAGCACCAACGGTCTGCCGCGACGCAGTGAACAATAAAGGGCTGAAGGGCGCGGCCTGGCAAGTCCAGTATGACAAGTGCAGGGCCGACCCGTCCAACTACAAGTGACGAACGGCGGGCGGTTTCGCGGCCCCGAAGAGGCGTGACTCCGCCGCGAAGAGCGAACGCCTCGACATCGTCATCGACGCAAGGGCGGCGGCGGCGCCATGCCAATAGCGCTGTCGTCGCCCGCCAGCAGGACAGGCGCGCCGCACGGAGGGGCAGGACCGACGGCGACGCGGCGGATCGAGACGGGGCTTCGCGCGATCTCGGCCGCCGCGGAGGCGGTCGGCGGCGCGAGCCGGAAAGGGCGGGCCAATCCCGCCAGAAGCGCGAAAAGTAAGTTATCCACAGCAGCTCCCGCCCTCTTCCGCCCCTGGAAAAGCCTCGCCCCGCGCCGCAAAGAGGCGCGCGAGCCCTGCGCGCGGGACGCGGCTTCTATGCTTTTTCGCGGCCGGAGGATTCTTCGCTCGCCGAATCGGCGCCGATCGGCTAGAGGTCAAATCCCATGGCGCGCTTCATTTTCTTCACGGGCGGCGTGGTCTCCTCGCTTGGCAAGGGTTTGGCTTCGGCGTCGTTAGGCGCCCTGCTACAGGCGCGCGGCTATTCCGTCCGCCTACGCAAGCTCGACCCCTATCTCAACGTCGATCCGGGCACGATGAGCCCGACCCAGCACGGCGAGGTGTTCGTCACCGACGACGGCGCCGAGACCGATCTCGATCTCGGCCATTACGAACGCTTCACCGGCCGCTCGGCCAACCGGCGGGACAACATCACCTCAGGGCGCATCTATCAGGAGCTGATCGCGAAAGAGCGCCACGGCGACTTTCTCGGCGCGACGGTGCAGGTGATCCCGCACGTCACCAACGCGATCAAGGAGTTCATCCTCGACGGGGCCGAGGCGACCGACTTCGTGCTGGTGGAGATCGGCGGCACGGTCGGCGACATCGAGGGCCTGCCGTTCTTCGAGGCGATCCGCCAGCTCGGCAACGACCTGCCGCGCGGCCACGTCGTCTATATCCACCTGACGCTGCTGCCCTACATTCCGACCGCCGGCGAGCTCAAGACCAAGC
>CAZKHF010000129.1:0-8548 GCA_964552445.1 uncultured Bradyrhizobium sp.
GCCTTGCCGATCACCACCTTCTGCTGGTTGCCGCCCGACAGCGACGACACCGGCAACGTCGGGTCGGCGACCTTGATCGACAGGTCCTGCACCTCGCGGCGGACACTCTCGGCTTCGGCGCGCGCGGGGATGTGGAACCACTTGGCGAGCTTGGTCAGGCTCGCCAGCGTCAGGTTTTCGGCCACCGACAGGATCGGCACCAGCCCGTCGCGCTGGCGATCCTCGGGGATGAGCGCCAGGCCGCGGGCGATGCGGCCGCCGACGTCATGCTCGCGCACCGGCTTGCCGTCGATGAAGATGCGGCCGGCCGCGCGCCGATGGCGGCCCATGACGCATTCGAGCAGCTCGCTGCGCCCCGCCCCCATCAGGCCGTAGAGGCCGACGATCTCGCCCGCCCTGACCGACAGCGAAACGTGGTCGACGGCGAGGCCGCCGGTGACGCGGGTGAGCGAGACGTTCTCCGCCCGCAGCGCCTCGGCGCCGAAGCCATGCTCGCTCGGGGTCGAGAAATCCTTCGCATCCGAGCCGATCATCTGCCGCACGATCCAGTGCAGATCGGCTTCCGCCATCCTTCGCGCGCCGGTGACGCGTCCGTCGCGCAGCACGGTGATGTAGTCGCCGATCCGCATCAGCTCCTCGAGCCGGTGCGAGATGTAGACGATGGCGACGCCTTTCGCCTTCAAATCGGCGATGACGCGGAAGAGGATCTCGACCTCCGGGGCGCTCAGCGCCGAGGTCGGCTCGTCCATGATCAGGATGCGCGCGTTGCGCGCCACCGCCTTGGCGATCTCGACCAGTTGCTGCTGGCCGATCATCAGGTCCTCGACCTTGGCGCGCGGGTCGACGGCGGTCTGCAGCCGCGCCATCAGCGCGGCGGTCTGCCGCTCCTGCTCGGCGTGGTCGATACGGCCGCGCCGCACGATCTCGCGGTTGGCGAAGATGTTCTCCGCCACCGAGAGGTTGCCGAACAGGTTCAGCTCCTGAAACACCATGCCGATGCCGTGGGCCATCGCGTCGCGCGTGTCGGCGAAGACGACCGGCTTGCCGTCGAGCAGGATGCGCCCCATGGTCGGGCTTTCGACCCCGGCGATCATCTTGACCAGCGTCGACTTGCCGGCGCCGTTCTCGCCAACCAGGACGTTGACGGCGCCGCGCCGCACGGCGAAATCGGCGTGCTTAACCGCGACGGTGCCGAAATAGGCCTTCGTCACGCCTTCGAGGCGCAGAACGACGTCGGAGTCGTCGAGGGCGGCGGCGTCGCTCACGGCTTCGGCCCGATCGTGATTTCGACCGGCGTCACCAGCGGCGTCTCGCCGGGCGCGCCGAGCGGATAGGCGCCGACGACCGTCGCCTTGCGGCCGACGAGGTCGTCGCGCGGCAGGGCTTCGAGCGTCTCGTGGTTGACATAGGTGTTGAACGCCTTGCCGAAGCGGGCGAAGTCGATCTGATTGGTGAAATCGCCGAATGAAATGAAATCGAGCGCGTCGCGGATGGCGGCGCCGCGCACGGCGGGGCCAATCTGCACCGTCGCCTCGGCCTTGCCCTGACCGCTGACGTCGACGCCGATCGCGCCGGCGCGCGATTCGGTGTTGGCGGCGACGATGGTTCCCTCGACGCGCGCCATCAGCGTCCAGGGCGTGTCCTCGGCCTTGGCGCGATAGCCGTACTTGGCGCCGGCCTCGTCGGGCGACTTGGCGGCGAGGTCGCGCACGGCCAGGAACGGCCCGGCCTTCTTCTCGAAATAGGGCACGACCTTCGACGCCCACATCGAGGCGACCATCTTGTCGGGGTCGAACGACGCGGCGCCGTTCATCAGGCTGGTGTCGCCGAGCGCCTTGACCTCGGCGGTCGGAATGAACCGGCACGACGCCAGAAGCACCGCCATGCCCAGCGCCAGCGCGTATCGGCCCCACCGCATCATCGGCTCCGAGATTGAGAGGACGGCGCGCGAGGAGCGGGCCCCCCGCGCGCCGGGGATTGGCTCGCGCCTTACGGCTTGAGCGCGAAAGTCTCGAGCTTGGCCGCGTTGGCCGCGTTGATGAGCACGCAGTCCATCAGCTGCTTCTCGGTCTTGGGCGCCGTCTTGTTCTTGATGTAGGCGTCGGCCTGCTCGACCGCGACCTGCGCCTCGCGATACGCCGGCTGCAAGACCGTCGCCTTGATTCCGCCCTTGAGGATCGAATCGCGCACGTCGTTCGAGCCGTCGAAGCCGACGACGATGACGTCGTTGCGGCCGGCCGCCACCAGCGCCGCCTCGATGCCCATCGCCATCGTGTCGTTGCCGGAGATCACGCCCTTGATGCTCGGGTTGGCCTGCAGGATGGTCTCCATCTTCGAATAGGCTTCCGGCTGGCTCCAGTTCGCCGACTGGCGCGTCACCAGCTTGAGGTCCGGGTATTCGTCGATGACGTCGTGATAGCCCTTCGAGCGGACGCCGGCGTTGGTGTCGGATTCCTTGCCGACCATTTCGACGTAGTTGCCCTTCTCGCCCATCAGCTTGACGAATTCCTGGGCGCCGAGCTGCGCGCCCTGGTAGTTGTTGGAGACGATCTGCGCCAGGGCGACGCCCGAGGCGTTGATCTCGCGGTCGATCAGGAACGACGGGATGCCGGCGTCCTTGGCTTTCTTCACCGCCGCGACCGTCGCGTCGGCGCCGGCGTTGTCGAGCACGATCGCCTTGGCCTTGCGCGCGATCGCGGTGTCGATGAGCTGCGACTGCTTGTTGGCGTCGTCGTCGTGAACGAGCGAGATGACGTCGTAGCCGAGCTCCTTCGCCTTCGCCTCGGCGCCTTCCGCCTCGGCCTTGAAGAACGGGTTGTCGTGGGCCGGCGTGATCACCGCGATAAGGTCGGCCGCGGAAGCCCGCCCGCCGATCAACGCGGCGCTGGCGAGCAGCGCCGCCGCCAAAGCATAACGAACTTTCATCTGACTCTCCTTGCTCCCTAACAGCATCGATCGCTTGCGGCGCGCGACAGGCGCCGCGCGCGTTCCGTCGGATGCCGGCGACGAACGCTGAGACTGCGCGAGCGGGTCTCGGCCGGCGGCCCCGCGCGCCGCCGGGCCTCCGGCTCGACGACGAGGGCCGCCCGTCTGGTTTTCGGGAATGCGAAACCTCCCATCGCCTACGATTGGTTCGTATTGTTGTCGGATAATGATGCATTGATTTGGATTTCTGTCAAGCCGCGAACCAGCCATGGACGCGCGACGCGGCTTGTCAAGCGCGCATTTGCGGACGTCCGCGAGATTATTGAGAATCGCGCCGCCGCGCCGCGCGGAGCGGCGCGCGCCCCCCGGAACAACGCCGAAATGCGATTGAACACGAAAACTCGAATATGTTCGAAATACCAAGAGACTGGAAACGCCAGCGCGACGTCGCCCGGCGCCGCGGGGCGCCCGCCGATCGCGGGCTTTCGAGCGCATCCTCGGGCGCCGCCGGCCGGAGCCCGCAGGCGGCGGCGCGAACCGCGCGCGGCGCTACGTCTTTCGATGAAAAGTCAGGTACCTGGGAAGTCCGGCGCCGGGTTGCTTGCGCAGGAAGTCGACCAGGACGGCGACGAGAACCACGCCGCCGATGACGACGCGCTCCCAGTAGCCGGACACGTTGAGAAGCGTCATGCCGTTGGCGATGATCGCCATCAGGACGGCGCCCAGCACCGTGCCGAGTATCGTGCCTTGTCCGCCTTGCAGGGAGGTGCCGCCGATGATCGCGGCGGTGATCGCCGGCATGAGCCAGCTTCCGCCCACGGCCGGCTCCGCCGAATCCATGCGGCTGGCGTAGAGGATCCCGGCGATCGCCGCGAACAATCCAGCCAGGCCATACACGATCGCCTGCACGCGGCGGACCGGAACGCCCACCAGCACCGCGGCGTCGTGATTGCCGCCAATCGCGTAGATGTTACGACCAAAACGAGAGTACCTAAGCACCCAACTGAAGGTGACAGCGGCGCCAAGAAAGAACAGAATCGGCACCGGTATCGCCGCGATCGTTCCGTTCCCGTATATGGAAAAATTCGGTCCGAGCGGGCCGACCGGGTACCCCTTCGTGATCACCAGCGTCAGGCCAGCGAACACTTCGCCAGACGCCAGTGTGACAATAAAAGGATTAAGCCCGACCCAGGAAATGAGAAATCCGTTTACGAGTCCAATGACGAATCCGAACGCCGCGGTGGCCGGGATGACGAGCCAGGCCGGCAGGCCCAAGCCCGTCAACATCAAAGCGCCGACAATCGCCGAGAATCCCGCCGCGTTGCCGACCGACAGGTCGATGCCTCCCAGCAGGAGAACCAAGGTCTCGCCCAACGCCACCAGGGCCACGAACGACGCCTGCCGCACGACGACCGCGAGGTTGTAGGCGGTGCGAAAATTCGGCGACGCCACCGCCAGCACGAGGCAAAGAAGCGCCAGGGCGATGAGGATGCCGCTCTCCTCGAGCTGTAGCAATCTCCGCAACGGCAACCATACGTCGAAGTTCGGTTTCGCTTTTCCCGCTTCTTTGCTAGTCATGTCATTTCCATCTGCAGCAGAGATTCCTGGCTGAGGTTGGCCGGGTCCACGATTCCTTTCATGCGACCTTCCGCCATGACCAGCACCCGGTCGGAAATATCGAGAATTTCTTTCATCTCGGAAGAAATATAAATAATAGACAATCCTTCTTGCGTCAGACGACGCAACACTTGCTGGATCTCGAACTTCGCGTTGACGTCAATTCCCCGCGTCGGCTCGTCGAGCACCATGACGTCGCACCGTTTCATCATCCATCGCGCGAGAATGGCTTTCTGCTGATTGCCGCCGCTCAAGCTGACGATGGCCTGGCGTGGCGACTCGACGCGGATTCCCAGCCGTTTCGCGTAATCGATCGCCGCCGCCGCGATCCGCCCCCAGCTCAGGCCCAGCGTCGCGCGAAAGGCGCCGAGGTTGGCGACGCAGATGTTCTCGGCGACGGTCAGGATGGGGAAGATGCCTTCCTTCTTGCGGTCCTCGGGCAGGTAGACCAGGCCGCGGGCGATCGCCTCGGCGGGCGACGCATGGCGCGTCGCCTTGCCCTTGATCTCGATCGTTCCCGCGTCCGGCTTGGTGACGCCGAACAAGCACTTCCCGAGCTCGGTGCGGCCGGCGCCGACGAGCCCCGAGACGCCGAGAATCTCGCCCTCGCGCAAGTCGAAACTGATGTCCTGAAACTCGTCGGCGCGAGTCAGCCCCGCGACTTTCAGCACGATCGGCTTGCCCGCCTCGTAAGGGCGTTGCTCCCTCTGCGGCGGTCGGGTGGTCGTCCGACCGGCCATCAGCCGGATCATCTCGTCCCGATCGGTCTGTTTGGCGTCGAGTTGCGCCACCAGCTCGCCGTCGCGCAAGACGGAGATTCGATCGGCCAGCCGCAGCACCTCGTCCAAGTGATGCGAAATATAGAAAATGGCGCGGCCCTTGACGCGGAGTGCGTCGATGAAGTCGAAAAGCCGCCTTGTTTCCCGCATCGTCAACGACGACGTTGGTTCGTCGAAGACAACGATCGACGCCCAGTCCGGAGTGGCCCGGACGACCTGCACCACTTGCTGACGGGCTGCATTCAACTTTCCGACCGGCATGTCCGGACTGATGTCTTCATCGAGCTCGGCGAGCCTTTGGAGCGATCGTCGCCGCATCTCGTCCCAGTCGACGCCAAAGCGCCCGAGCGGCTGAGCGCCAAGCGCGATGTTCTCCGCCACGCTGAGGAGGGGGCAGAGCGTGGGCTCCTGGGGCGCCATCGAAACGCCGGCGCGCCGCGCGTCGCTCGGCTGCGAGAACAGCGCCCTTTCGCCATTGCGGTAGAGCTCTCCGTCGCTGGGCGTCAACTTGCCGCACAGGATGTTCATCAAGGTCGACTTGCCGGCGCCGTTCTCGCCGATGACCGCGTGCACTTCGCCGGCGCGGACGCCGAGGCTGACCCCTTTGAGCGCTTGATGCGGCCCAAACCATTTCGAAATGTCGCGCGCTTCAAGAGCATACCCGCCGGCCATGATTCCTCCTGCCCCGCGCCCGTCGCACACAGGCGCCGGACATCAACCGCGGCTGACGTCCGGCGCTTTGGCGGCGAAGATCCTAAGAGCTTGCGCCCTCGTCCAACCTTCGCGTCCCGGTCACTGGCCCAAATCGGCCTTCGTCACAATTCGCGACCCCGTGTCATGAATCATCGGCACGGTGTGGTTTTCGTTCATGGCCAGCAGATAATAGACGCCCCAATAGCCAATTTCCCATTGGCGCTGCGCCATCGTCGCGTAGATGCCGCCGGACTTGATGAACTGAAGCGTTTCCGGCAGGTCGTCGAAGCCCACCACCAGCACCTTGCCGGCCTTGCCGGCATTGGTGATGGCGCGCGCCGCGCCGACCGGGTTCGAAGCGTTGCAGCCGAACATCGCGTCGAGGTCCGGATGGGCCTGCAGCGCGTTCTCCGTCAGCGTCACCGCCTTGGGCAGATCGTCGTTGTCGGGCTGTTCGAATACGATCTGAATCCCGGAATACTCCGCCATCGCACGCTTGAACCCTTTGACCCGGTTCACGTGATTGGTGGCGGTGAGGCTTCCGGACAGGATTCCCACCTTGCCTTTTCCGCCCAGCTTTTCGACCAGCGCTTTGCCGATGCGGTAGCCGTCCTCTTCGTCGCCCTGATGGCCGACGAACGGATACGCCGGCCCGCAGAACGTGTCGAAGGTGATGGTGTTCACGCCAGCCTTAATCGACTCGTCGATCATCTTGGTGTTCGTCGGCGGATCCAGGCAGGACACCGCCAGCCCGTCCGGATGGGTGCCGATGTCGGTCTCAATTCTCTTGTTCTGATCGACGATCTCGGCCTGCGGGGGGGCGTCCCAATTGAGCGTGATCTTGACGCCCTGCTTCTGCAGCTCGGCGATCGCGAAGTTCGCCCCATTCTGCACTTCCTGGTACCAGGGATGGACCAGTTTCGGAATGAAAACGAACGTAAGCGGCTTGGTCGGGGCCTTAATCAAGTCCTGCTGGCCGCCGGCGACCGCTGCCCCCGAAGGCGCCATCACGGCGCACCCCAAGGCGGTCGCCAACGCAACGCTACATGTCCTCCACATTTGCCTCTCCTTTTCCGAGCGGAGCGAAACACCGCGCTAATTTGCTGATTGTAAATGAACAACGCTCCCTTCAGCGCTGCCGAAGGGATTTTCGCTCACCCGATCTTTGTCGAAAGGACGGCCTTCAACGCGGTCCGCGGGAGAAACGTCATCGACCCTTTTCGGTCTCGTCTCCCGGCGTCCTGGCGCGCCGCCAACCTCCTCCCTCTCCTTTGATTGGTTCGTATTCTGTCGATAATCTCGCATTGATTTTGGTTGCTGTCAACGGCGACACCCAAACGAAGCCCAAACGAAGCCCAAACGACGCCTATTGCGACGATTTGGCGCTTCGGCGGCTTTTGAATGGCCGCGAATTGGCCGTGGGGCGACAATCGCCGACCCTTCCGCCTGACGCTTCGCCCGGGACGCCCCTTTACAGGCAGGGGAAATGATACTAAATGCAACTAGTCCTCATTTTTCGAAACGGTTCGCATCAGGGAAACTCAAGGAGGAACGGCGCGGCGAAGCGCCGGACCGCCTGCAATCGCGGGACGTCGACCCTATGACTAAACCCAATCTGCGCCCGATCACGCTCGGGCTCGTTGTCGGCAGCCGGGAGTTCTTCAACGGCGCGCCGGCGCTCGAAACGCGCAAACAGCTCATCGCCCAGCTCGACAAGCTCGGCGTCGCCTACTCGGTCCTGCCAATCGAGGCGACGAAGAACGGCGCGGTGCAGTCGCGCGAGGACGCGCGCCGCTACGCCGAGCATTTCCGCGCCCAGGGCGAGCTGATCGACGGCCTGGTCGTCTGCCTGCCGAACTTCGGCGACGAAATCGCCATCATCGAGCTGGTCATCCAGGCGCGGCTCGGCGTCCCGATCCTGCTGCAGGCAAGCAACGACGAGATCGACAAGGTCGACGTCGCCAGCCGCCGCGACGCCTTCTGCGGCAAGTTCTCGGTCGCCAACAACTTCTATCAGTACGGCGTGCCCTTCACCGACACCACCAGCCACACTTCGGACGTCGACGGCGCGGAGTTCGCCGCCGACCTCGACCGCTTCGTCCGCGTCTGCCGGGTGGCGCGCGGCCTGAAACACGCGCGCGTCGGCGCGATCGGCGCCCGCACCGCGCCTTTCCAGACCATGCGCTTCAGCGAGAAGCTGCTGCAGGCCTCCGGCCTCACCGTGGTCACGGTCGACCTGTCGGAGATCATCTTCGCCGCCAAGGCGCTCGGCGACGACGCGCCGGAAGTGAAGGCGAAGCTCGACGAGATCGCCGCCTACGGCCGGATTCCCGCGCACATCGAGCGCGAGCAGGTGCTGCGCCAGGCGAAATGGACGATCGCGGTCAATCGCTGGATCGACGACAACGGCTGCGACGCCAGCGCCATCCAGTGCTGGCGCAGCCTGCAGGACAATTTCGGCTGCGCGACCTGCCTCACCATGAGCATGATGGGCGAGAAGCTGACGCCGAGCGCCTGCGAGGTCGACGTGATGG
>CAZKHF010000130.1:0-8539 GCA_964552445.1 uncultured Bradyrhizobium sp.
ACGTGCTGCATCCGATGGGCTGGGACGCCTTCGGCATGCCGGCCGAGAACGCGGCGATGCAGAACGCCACCCATCCCGCCAAGTGGACCTACGCCAACATCGCGACGATGCGCGCCCAATTGAAGTCGATGGGCCTGTCGCTCGACTGGTCGCGCGAGGTCGCGACCTGCGATCCGAGCTACTATCGCCACCAGCAGAAGATGTTCCTCGACTTTCTCGCCGCCGGCCTCGTCGTGCGCAAGAAGTCGAAGGTCAATTGGGACCCGGTCGACAACACCGTGCTCGCCAACGAGCAGGTGATCGACGGCCGCGGCTGGCGCTCCGGCGCGGTCGTCGAGCAGCGCGAGCTGACGCAATGGTTCCTCAAGATCAGCGACTATTCCGACGAGCTGCTCGCCGCGCTCGACACGCTCGACCGCTGGCCGGAGAAGGTCCGGCTGATGCAGCGCAACTGGATCGGCCGCTCCGAAGGCATGCTGGTGCGCTTCGCCATCGACCCTGCCTCGCGCGGCGCTCTGGCGGACGAGCCGGAGGCGCGCGAACTCGAGATTTACACCACCCGGCCCGACACGCTGTTCGGCGCGAAGTTCATGGCGATCGCGCCCGATCACCCGCTGGCGGCCGCGGCGGCGCGCCATGACCCGAAGCTCGCCGCCTTCATCGAGGAATGCCGCAAGATCGGCACGTCGGTGGCGGCGATCGAGACGGCGGAGAAGAAGGGCTACGACACCGGCCTGCGCGCCGTCCATCCGTTCGACGCCGGCTGGAAGGTTCCGGTCTACGTCGCCAATTTCATCCTGATGGATTACGGCACCGGCGCGATCTTCGGCTGCCCGGCGCACGACCAGCGCGACCTCGACTTCGTCAACGTCTACGGCCTCGGCGCGACGCCGGTCGTCTGCCCGCCCGGCGTCGATCCCAAGACCTTCACCGTCGACAAGGTCGCCTATGACGGCGACGGCCTGATGATCAACTCGCGCTTCCTCGACGGGCTGACGATCGAAGCGGCGCAGGCGGAGGTGGCGCGCCGGCTGGAGACGCAGACGCTTGGCAATCGGCCCCAGGGCCGGCGGCAGGTCAATTTCAAGCTGCGCGACTGGGGCGTTTCGCGCCAGCGCTACTGGGGCTGTCCGATCCCGGTCATCCACTGCGACGCCTGCGGCGTGGTTCCGGTTCCCGAGAACGACCTGCCGGTGCTGCTGCCCGAGGACGTGACCTTCGACGCGCCGGGCAACCCGCTCGACCGCCATCCGACCTGGAAGCGGGTCGCCTGTCCGCACTGCGGCCGGCCGGCGCGGCGCGAGACCGACACGATGGACACCTTCGTCGATTCGTCGTGGTATTTCGCGCGCTTCACCGACCCGTGGAACGCCAAGGCGCCGACCACGCCGGCGGCGGTCAACCGCTGGATGCCGGTCGACCTCTATATCGGCGGCATCGAGCACGCGATCCTGCATCTGCTTTATTCGCGCTTCTTCACCCGCGCGATGCGCAAGTGCGGCTATCTCGACCTCGACGAGCCGTTCGCCGGCCTGTTCACGCAGGGGATGGTGGTCCACGAGACTTACCGCGAGGCCGACGGGCGTTGGGTCGCGCCGAACGAGGTGCGCCTCGAATCCGACGCCGAAGGCCGCCGCGCCTTCGCGCTGAAAGGCGGCGGGCCGATCGAGATCGGCCCGATCGAGAAGATGTCGAAGTCGAAGCGCAACACCGTCGACCCCGACGAGATTATCTCGAGCTACGGCGCCGACACCGCGCGCTGGTTCATGCTGTCGGATTCGCCGCCCGAGCGCGACGTGATCTGGACCGAAATGGGCGTGCAGGGCGCCTACAAGCAGGTCCAGCGCCTGTGGCGCCTGACCTGCGACATCGAGCGCGTGGTCGGCGCGAAGCGGCCCGCCAAGCCCGCCGGGTTCGGCGAGGCGGCCGCGGCGCTGCGCCGCGCCGCGCACGGCGCGCTGGCGAAGATCGAGGACGACATCGAGCGGCTGCGTTTCAACGTCTGCATCGCCACCATCTACGAGCTCGCCAACGCGCTGACGGCGGCGGTGGGCGCGGTCGAGACGCCGGAGATCGGCGACGACCTGCGCTTCGCCTTCGCCGAGGCGGGCGACATCCTCGTCCACGCCTTCGCGCCGATGATGCCGCATCTGGCCGAGGAGTGCTGGCAGGCGCTCGGCCACGAGACGTTGATTTCGCAGAGCCCTTGGCCGACGGTCGACCGCAGCCTGATCGTCGCCGCCACCATGACGCTGCCGGTGCAGGTCAACGGCCGCAAGCGCGCCGACCTCACCATCGCCCGCGACGCCGATGGGAAAAGCGTCGAGGCGGCCGCCCTGGCCCTCGACGCGGTGCGTCGCGCGATGGATAATAGACCGGCGAAAAAAGTGATCATCGTGCCGCAGAGGATCGTCAATGTCGTGGTTTGATCGCGCGCGCGCCGCCGTCGCGCTGCTCACGGCGCTGGGACTGGCGGGATGCTTCCAGCCGCTCTATGGCGAGGCGACGCATCCAGGGCTCACCGACGATCTCAAGGCGGTCGAGGTCGCGCCGATCAAGGACCGCATCGGCCACTATGTCGGCGACGATCTCATTTCCGCTCTCAACGGCACGGGCGAGACGCCGGCGGCGAAATTCCGCCTGGTGGTCACGATCGCGCAGTCCACGCAGACCCCGACCGTCTCCTCGCAGATCAACGCCGCCAACGCGGCGACGGTGATCGGCAAGGCGAGCTTCACCTTGACCAAGATCGACGGCGGCAAGGTGCTGTTCAAGGGCGACGCGTTCGCATCGGCGGTCTACGACCGCAGCCTCGACAACTTCGCCAACCTGCGCGCCTCGCGCGACGCGGAGATCCGCATCGCCCGCGCGCTCTCCGAAGAGATCCAGATGCGGGTCGCCGCAGCGCTCGCCAACCAGGGCTGAGCGCCGCCGCGAGCCTCGGCGAAACGCTTCGCGCGCCTCGGCGCCGTTTTGGCGGCGGGCGGCGCGCGGCGAAGCGATGGTAGCAAGATCCGCCGCGACGGAGGCCGCGGCGTCGAGTTCGGGAGCCTGCGATGCCGCGCCTTTTCACCGGCCTGGAGATTCCGGCGGAAAGCGTCGCCGCCCTCGCCGCGGCGCGCGGCGGCGTCTACGGCGCGCGTTGGGTCCAGCCGAGCGACTTCCACATCACGCTGCGCTTCATCGGCGACATCGACCTCGGCGCGGCGCGCGACGCCGCCGAAACGCTCGCCGAGATCCGCCGGCCGCCGCTCGACGTGAGCTTCGACGGGCTCGGCTGGTTCGGCGCCGACAGGCCGCGCGCCATCGTCGTCAAGGTCAAGCGGACGGCGCCGCTGATCGAGCTGCAGGGCGAGCACGAGCGGCGGCTCAGGCGGATCGGGCTCGCGCCCAACGGCCGCAATTTCACCCCCCATGTGACGCTGGCGCGGCTGCGCGCGGCCTCGCCCGCGTCGGTCGCCGACTATTTGAGCGCGCGCGGCGCCTTCGTCGCGCCGCCGTTCCAGGCGACCCGTTTCGTGCTGTTTTCGGCGCGCGAGTCGGTCGGCGGCGGCCCTTACGTCGTCGAAGCCGCCTATCCTCTGCTTTGACGGCGCGGGCGACGCCCCAAATCCACGCGAGCTTGTTGAAATCACGCCGTTTGGCGCGCGCGCCGGGTGACAAGCGCCTTCGCCGCGCTATATCCTCGACAGTAATATCTCATCCGAGGAGAGGACGATGGACGCGGCTAGCGATATCGAGGCGGGCGAGGGCGCGGCGGACGTTGCGTCGTCGTCGTACTCCGAGGCTTCGGGCGCCGATCTGGGCGAGGGCGCCGAAGCGGAGCGCAATCCGATCTTCGACGCGCTGGTGACGCCGGACGACGACGTCGTCGGCCTGGTCGCCTATTCTCTCTACAAGCAGAATAAGCGAGCCTGGCTCGACGACTTCATCAAGGCCACCGGCCGCGCGCCGACCGAGGCGGAATCGCGCGCCTACATCATCGGCGAAAGCACCGAGCGGCGCCTCAACACCTACCGGCACCTCGCCGCCGCGACGCTCGCCGGGCAGGGGCCGCGGCCGCCGGCGGCCAACGGCGCGTCGGACAAGGGCGCCCGCTTGGCGCGAACGGCGCTGGCGGCGGGGGCTATCGTCGTCGCGCTGGCGGTGCTCGGGCTGGCGGCGCACGCGGGCTACCTGCCGATGCTGAAGTGATCAGCGCACCACGGTGAGCTTGCGCGCGGCGCGCGTCAGGCCGGTGTAGAGCCAGCGGGCGCGGTGCTCGCGGAAGGCGCGGCTTTCGTCGAACAGCATGACGCTGTCCCATTGCGACCCTTGCGCCTTGTGGACGGTGAGCGCGTAGCCGTAGTCGAACTCGTCCGACTCGCGGCGCTGCGGGTAGGCGAGGTCGGCTTCCGCGCCCTCGAAGAACTGCTTCAGCACGGCGATCTTCTTCGCGCCGCCGGTCGCCTCGTCCTCCGCGCGCACCGTCATGCGCACGAAGTCCTTGCGCATGCCGGCGAGCGCCTCGACGCGCCAAAGGCCGCCATTGATCAGGCCCTTGGCGCGGTCGTTGCGCAGGCAGACGAGCTTGTCGCCGGCCGCCGGCAGCTCGCCGTCGAAGCCTTTCAGCTCGCGCATGCGCCGGTTGTAGAGGCGGCGCGTGCGGTTGAGGCCGACCAGCACCTGATCGGCGGCGAGCACCGCCTCGGCGTCGATCTCGCTCCTTCGCGCGACGCGGCTTTCGCCATAGTCGCCGTAGGCGATCTCGCCGCCGGAGCGCACGATCTGGGAGAGCCGGATGATCGGGTCGTCCTTCGCCTGGCGATGGATCTCGGTCAGCATGACGTCGGGCTCGGCCTCGGTGAAGAAGCCGCCGCCCTTGACCGGCGGCAGTTGCGCGGGGTCGCCGAGCACCAGGATCGGCTTGCCGAAGGAGAGGAGGTCGCGGCCGAGCTCGGCGTCGACCATCGAGCATTCGTCGATGACGATCAGGCCGGCGCGCGAGGCGTGGCCTTCGTGGTTGAGGGTGAAGGTCGGCTCGCCGTCCTCGCCCTCGCTGGCGCGATAGATGAGCGCGTGGATGGTGGTGGCGCCGACGCAGCCTTTGGCGCGCATCGCCAGCGCCGCCTTGCCGGTGAAGGCGGCGAAGGCGGCTTCGCCCTGCGCCGCAGCGGCGACATGGCGCGCGAGCGTCGTCTTGCCCACGCCCGCATAGCCGAACAGCCGGAAAACCTGCGGCTCCTCCGCCTTCAGCCATCGCCCGACCGCGTCGAGCGCCGCCGATTGCTCGGCCGACCACTGCGGCGCCGGGGCGGCGACGCGCGCGGCCGCTGGCGCCGCGGGAGCGGGGCGGGGTTCGCCCGGCGCATCTTCGGTCGCGGCGACGGCGCGCCGGGCGCGCTTGGCGAGCCGATCGAGGTCGACCTCCGCGCCGCAAAGCGGACAAATAACTGGGCGCTTGCCGAGATCGTAGAATCGCCCCTCGCAGGCCTGGCATTGGCGCTTGGATCCGAGCTTGCTCTTGCGCATCGCAGTTCCGCGGAGGCGACGCGAGCGGCGCCTCGGCTTTATTGGGCCGAACCGCCGCTTCGCGTTTCGGCGGCCGTGATAGCCGAAAAGGCCGCCGCCTGTCGCGCCGCCCGGGCGCCTCGGCGCGCAGGCCGTCCCGGCCGGCGGTCAGTGAGACTTCCTTCAAGTTTTGAGCATAGTCTGATTTGGCGGACGAGCGCGGGCGCCCATTCGGGCGGCCGGCCGCCGGGACCTTGAACCCCGGTCGGCCGACGCCATATTGATCGGCGTCCGGGGCGCCCAATTTTGCGGCGGCCGGGCGTTGGGGTTTCCCCAGCCGAACGGGTCGTTCGCAGCAAGGCCGGTTCGGCGGAGCGCCTGAAAGGGGCTTCGATCATGGTGCGCGTGACGGCATTGAGTTCTCCGCTCCTGCTCGGCTTCGACGGGATCGAGCGCGCGCTCGACAAGGCGTCGAAATCGGCCGCCGACGGCTATCCTCCCTACAACATCGAACGGATCGCCGGAAAAGACGGCGAGCCCGAGATCCTGCGCATCACCCTTGCGGTGGCGGGGTTTACGCAGGACCAGGTCGAGGTGACGCAGGAGGAGAACCAACTGTCGATCCGCGGCCGCCAGCCGGATGACAAGACGCGCGAGTACATCCATCGCGGCATCGCCGCGCGTCAATTCCAGCGCAGCTTCCTGCTCGCCGACGGCATGCAGGTGCGCGGCGCGGAGTTGGCCAACGGTTTGCTGTCGATCGACGTCGCGCGGCCGCAGCCGGAACGGGTCGTGAGAAAGATCAATGTCGCGGCGCGCGACTGAGCTAGCGTGCGCGTCAGGGCGGGTCCTGTTTCGGACAGCCCGGAAAGGAGTGGATCATGACGAGCGAAAACGAAAGGTTCGGCGAAATGACGCCGCTTGAGTTCGCCCATCTCGGCGACGGAACGATCGCCTACGTCAAGTCGATCCGCTCCGAGGACGCTCAGCGCCTCTTCCCCCAGGCGCCGGCGATCCGGCCCGGCCTGCAACTGTTCGCGCTGCTCAGCGCCGACGGCTCGCCGATCATGTTGACCGATTCGAGGGACGCCGCCATCGCCAACGCCTGGCAGCATGAACTGCAGACGGTGAGCGTGCATTGACGCGAGCCCGCCGGACGCCCCGTCGAGGGGCGTGGGGCGGCGGGCTAATCGAAGCGCGCCGAATCGTCTAAGAGGGGCTCTCGGCAAGGCGACGGGGCTCCGATGCGCGCTTATCTCGAACTTTTACGCGAAGCGCTGGAAGAAGGGGTCGTCAAGGGCGACCGCACCGGAACCGGGACGCGCTCGCTGTTCGGCCGGCAGATCCGTTTCGACCTTTCCCAAGGCTTCCCGCTGGTCACCACCAAGCGGCTGCACCTCAAGTCGATCGTCCACGAGCTGATCTGGTTCCTCAACGGCGACACCAACATCGCCTACCTGAAGCATAACGGCGTCTCGATCTGGGACGAATGGGCCGACGCCAACGGCGACCTCGGCCCGGTGTACGGCAAACAGTGGCGCGCCTGGGAGGGCGAGGACGGGCGCGCGATCGACCAGATCGCCTGGGTGATCGGCGAGATCAAGCGCAACCCGGATTCGCGCCGGCTGATCGTCTCGGCCTGGAACGTCCCCGACATCGGCCGGATGAAGCTGCCGCCCTGCCATTGCCTGTTCCAGTTCTACGTCGCCGAGGGGCGGCTTTCCTGCCAGCTCTACCAGCGCTCGGCCGACCTGTTCCTCGGCGTTCCGTTCAACATCGCCAGCTACGCGCTGCTAACCCACCTCGTCGCGCGCGAGTGCGGCCTCGAAGCGGGCGAGTTCGTGCATACGTTCGGCGACGCCCACCTCTATCTTAACCACGAGGCGCAGGCGCGCGAGCAGCTCTCCCGCGCCCCCCGGCCCCTGCCGCGCCTTGTCCTCGCGCCGGCGCAAGCCTCGCCGCGGGGGCCGCTGTTTGACCTCAAGGCCGAGGCGATCCGCTTCGAAGGCTACGACCCGTGGCCGGCGATCAAAGCGCCGGTGGCGGTGTGAGCGCGCCGGTGGTCGCGCTGGACACTAAAGTCCGAGTTCGAGATTCTCGGTGAGATATCGCTCAAGTTCGCGCTTATGCTTGTTTACGTTGTTCTTCAACCATTCTTCTTTTGAGTCAATGTCAGTCATGAATTGTCTGACAAACGCATAGCGATTTCTCCGCTCTCTGCGCTCAAGAATCGAAAATAGGAAGCCGTAGTCGTCGATCCCCTCCCTCTTGACGATGCTATCTTCGAAGATCGTTTTCCACGTCCTCCGGTCGAACTTCATATCAAATATCGCGTCGCCCTCTATTTTCCCAGTGTATACCTCAGTTAAGTATATCTTATTCACTAAATCACCGAATAGTTCAAACATATGCGCTCCGCCAATTACGAATATGTCTTTCTTGCCGCGACAAATGGAAATGATGTCTGCAAAAAACAGTGTATCTTCAATTGAGCTAGTAAAAATACGCTGAGTGTCAGCATCTAAATCGAGTTCTGGTCTATTGGAAGCGGAATCGTCCCTCGTCATAACGATATTGATGCGGTCTGGTAGCGTCTTTCCAATTGACGCATACGTTTTCCGGCCCATGATGACGACATGTTCGGTCGTAACCTTGCGAAAATTCTTAAGATCGGTGGCCAGGTGCCACGGAAGTTTGTCGTTATTTCCGATGACGCAGTCCGGGTAGCTGCGCGCGACGATGTACGAGATCGACGGCATTCTGACCCGCTGGGATTTTGGCCCCGTCACCGCAACATCCTCGTTGTCTTGCATTCTGGATAACGCTTTGTTTGCGCACGTAGCCGAACCTCCAGCCGATGTCACGAACTATGGCGCGCCGGCGTCTCACTCGCGAAAAATCTTCCCCGGATTGAACAGGTTCTGCGGGTCGAGGGCCGCCTTGAGGCGACGCATCAAATCGAGCGCCGCCGGGCCGAGCTCCTCGGCGACGAACGGGATCTTCTCCTGGCCGACGCCGTGCTCGCCGGTGCAGGTGCCCTCCATCGCCA
>CAZKHF010000131.1:0-8492 GCA_964552445.1 uncultured Bradyrhizobium sp.
TCGGCGGCGACGCGCGGATAGCGGCGGCCGGCGATCAGGCCCTTGCGCAGGATGACGTGCGGCTCGAGCTTCTCCATCACGATCAGCAGAAGATCGGGATCGAAATGGTGGATCGCCGGAGCGAGGCGGTCGACGAACGGCGCGACGCGCTGGGCGTAGGCCGCTTCGAAGCGCGTGCGGTTGGCGTCGAGCGGCCAAGTGTCCTTGGCGACGCGCACGTAGGGCAGCCCCTGCTTGGCGCAGACTCCGCCCGCGGGCCCGTCGATCAGGTAGACGGCGTTGAGGTTGCCGTCGGCGACGTCGCGCGCCCGCCAGTCTTCGGGCTTGCCGCCGAGCCGAGCCCGCACGTCCGGCAGCGCGGCCAGGACCTCGACGAGGCCCGCGGCGTCAAGAACGCGGTAGGGGCGCGGCCCGCCGCCGGGGACCGGCCGTTGAGGAGCGAAGGAAGGCGAATGCCGGTTCATAATAGCACTTTGTCTATCGATTTACTGTCGTCACATGTGGCGGAGACCCTTCGCCTGGCGCGCCGAAGGTCGCTCGCCCCGCCCGCCGGGTTCGGGCACGGGAACTAGCATGAACCTATGATGTTGTCTATAGACAGACTAGAGATATAGCGCTACACGGTCGCCGCCGTTTGACCCGGAGGCGCCGCAGGCTCTCAATGGGCCGCGACGCCGGTCGATCCCCGGGTCCCCCGCCGATCGGCGTTTTCATTCGAGAAGCTTGATGCCGAACCTCATCTTTCGCTACCAGGTCGAGAGCGAGCCGGACCAGATCGCGGCGCGCGCCGACGCGTTGCTGCTCGAGCAGACGGTCGAGCTTTCGCGCGCGGTGACGCGGGACCCGTGGGTGCGCGAGAACATTCTCGGCGAAGTGCTGTCGATCGAGGAGGTCGGCGCCGGGCTCTACGCCGTCGCGCTCGCCCAGCCGCTGCGCGCGACGGCGCTCGATCCCGCCCAGTTCCTCAACGTCGCGTTCGGCAATTCCTCGCTTCAGGCGGACGTGACGCTCGTCTCGATCGAGCCGCCGGACGCGTTCTTCGCGACCTTCAAAGGGCCGCGCTTCGGCGTCGAGGGTCTGCGCGCCAAGCTCGGCGCGCCGAAACGCGCGCTCACCTTCACCGCGCTGAAGCCGATGGGATTGTCGCCCGAAGCCGCGGCGTCGCTCGCCTATGACTTCGCCGTCGCCGGCCTCGACATCGTCAAGGACGATCACGGGCTGGCGGATCACGAATTCTGCCCGTTCGAGAAGCGCGTCGAGCTGTGCCAGCGCGCGGTCGGGAAGGCCAACGCCGAGACCGGCGGGACGACCCTCTACGCGCCGAACCTGATCGGCGGTCCCGAGACGCTCTATCGCCAACTCGAATTCGCTAGGGCAGCGGGCGTCGGCGCCTTGTTGATCTCGCCGATGCTGGTCGGACCCGCCTTCCTGCACGAGCTGGCGGCGGCGGAGACGGGCCTGCCGATCCTCGCCCATCCGGCCCTCGGCGGCTGCGCCCGGGTCGCCCCCGACGCCTTGTTCGGCCAGGTTTTCAAATGGTTCGGCGCGGACGCGGTCATCTATCCGCATCTCGGCGGACGCTTCAGCTACAGCCGCGAGACCTGCCTTTCCTTGGCCAAGCGGCTCCGCTCCGCCGAGGGCGGGCTTCGGCCGGCGTTCCCAGCGCCGGCGGGCGGGATCAAGACCAGCCGGGCGCGCGAGGCGCTGGAGTTCTACGGCGCCGACACGCTCCTGTTGGTCGGCGGCAGCCTGCTGGAGACGGGCGACGTCGTCGGGCGCGCCAAGGCGTTCGTCGCCGAGGTGGAGAAGGTTTCTCGGGAGCTTTTTGGATGAAGACCTTTGTTCGTCGTCGCGAAGACTTCACTTGGGACGGCGTGCCGCTGCTCGCCTACAAGGAGGAGCCGGGAACGCATTTCCGCCAGGTCACGCGCCAGGTTCTGTCGCCCGACTCGGCCGACTTCCCCGCCGAGCTGCGCTATTTCGAGGTGGCGCCCGGCGGCCATTCGACCTTGGAGCGGCACCAGCACGTTCATATGGCGCTGATCGGCCGCGGCGCCGGCCATTGCCTGGTGGGCGACGAGGTGTTCGCCGTGGGCGCGCTCGACGCCGTGATGATTCCCCCGTTGACATGGCACCAGTTCCGCGCGACCGGGAGCGAGCCATTGGGCTTCTTCTGCGTCGTCAGCCGCGACCGCGACCGGCCTCGGCTGCCGACGGAGGACGACCTGAAGGCGCTTGGCGCCAATCCGGCGGTCAAGGATTTCATCAGGGTGTAGCCGTGGCGAAAACGGAAAAGAGGCAGTTCGGCTTTGAGACGCGAATGCTCCACGCCGGGCACATCCCCGATCCTTACGTCGGGGCGCGGGCGGTGCCGATCTACCAGACCACCTCCTACGTCTTCCCCGACGCCGATTACGCCGCGCAGCTTTTCGACCTCAAGCAATATGGCAATATCTACACGCGGCTGAGCAACCCGACCACCGCGGTGTTCGAGGAGCGCCTCGCCTCGCTCGAGAACGCGACCGGCGCGGTGGCGACGGCGAGCGGCCTTTCGGCGCAGTTCGTGACCTTCCTCACCCTTTTGTCGCCGGGCGACGAGCTGGTCGCCTCCGCCCATCTTTACGGCGGCTCGGTGACCCAGCTCGCGCAGACGCTGCGCAAGCTGTCGGTGACGGTCCATTTCGTCGACCCGACCGACCTCCACGCCTGGGAGGCGGCGGTCACGCCGAAGACGAAGGCGCTCTACGGCGAGATCATCGGCAATCCGCGCGGCAGCGTGCTCGACCTCGAAGCGCTCGCGGCCTTGGCCAAGGCGCATCGCATCCCGCTGATCGTCGACAGCACCTTCGCCACGCCGGCGCTGTGCCGTCCGCTCGACTGGGGCGCGACCATCGTCACCCATTCGGCGACCAAGTTCATCGGCGGCCACGGCACGAGCATCGGCGGCGCGATCGTCGAATCGGGCCGCTTCGACTACAGCCGCTATCCGTCGATCGCCGATCCGTCGCCGTCCTATCACGGGCTGCGCTTCTTCGACACCTTCGGGCACTACGGCTTCCTGATGAAGGCGCGGTCGGAGTCGCTGCGCGACGTCGGCGCGACGCTTTCGCCCTTCAACGCCTTCCTGCTCATCCAAGGCCTCGAAACCTTGAGCCTGCGCATGGACCGGCATGTCGAGAACGCGCTCGCCGTCGCGCGCCATCTCCATGACCATCCCAAGGTCGCCTGGGTCGCCTACGCCAGCCTGCCCGACCATCCGCAGCACGATCTGGCGCAGAAATACCTGCCGAAAGGGGCGGGCGCCGTCTTCTCCTTCGGCCTCAAGGCGCCCTCGCCCGCCGCGGCGCGCGAAAGGGGCAAGACCTTCATCGAGTCCTTGCACCTGTTCTCTCACTTGGCGAACGTCGGCGACGCGAAGAGCCTGGTCATCCACCCGGCGTCGACCACGCACCAGCAGCTGACCGACGAGGAGCTCGAGGCTTGCGGCGTCGGGCCGGAGCTCATCCGCCTGTCGGTCGGGCTGGAAACTTTGGAGGATTTGCTGTGGGATCTGGATCAAGCTTTGCGTGCAGCATTCGCCTGAACACGACGCTGACGCCGGAGCAGCGCGCCCTCTATCAGAACGAAGACGTCATTCGCGACCTGCTCGACAGCGCCAAGAACATCGCCATCGTCGGCCTCTCCACCGACAGCCAGAAGGCGAGCTACTTCGTCGGCTCCTACCTCGCCCACGAGGGATACAACGTCATCCCGGTCAATCCGCGCGCGACCGAGATTCTCGGGCGCAAGGCGTACCCGGACCTGCTGTCGATCCCCGACAAAGTGGACGTCGTCGACATTTTTCGCCCCGTCGAAGAAATCCCGCGGATCACGGATCAGGCGATCCAGATCAAGGCGCGCGGCTTGTGGCTGCAGCTTCGCCTGATCGACATCGAGTCGGCCGAGCGCGCGCGGGCCGCCGGCCTCGCCGTGGTGGTGGACCGTTGCGTCAAGATGGAGCACGGCCGCTATCGCGGCGGGCTGCATTGGGCGGGCATGAACACCGAGATCATCTCGGCGCGCCGCGCCGGCGCGTCCTGACGCCCCGCGGCCGCTCGGCGGCCGAAAGCCCTTCTCGCCCTCCCCGTCGGCGCATGCGGTCGGCAGGGCGGATTATGCGCAGCCGTTAAGCGCCGCGGCGCGCGGCGCCGCGCCAGTTTAACCGACGCCGGACGGTCAAAGGCGTCAGGTATTCCACGTGAGAGCCGAGCATAGCAGCCGCTTTTCGCGCGCCGGTCCAGTACGTCGTTGAGGGCGCCGGTCAACAATTCGCCATGATGCGGATTTGATGTAGCGCATGAAAGAATTCATAAAGTTTCAATAGTTAGTGTGCCGGCGAGATCGACGGAGGCGTGCGGCGGCGAGGCGTGAAACCATGAGCGTAGCGATCAAACTCACGGATGGACAAATCTACCAGTACGGCTCGTATACGGATTACATCGCGGCGTACAACAAAGGCGGACTGGTCGAAGGCGCCGATTACAGCGAAAGCATTTCACTGTCGAAACTGGACGATCCGAATCAGGTCACAATGAGTTGGGATTGGCCGACAGAAACCACGCCGTCAATCCGTTCTTTCCTTGCCGTCGACTACGGCAATTACGACAACACCGCGGCGGCGACGCCAATCGCTTCGAGCAAGATCAGCGACATCGCCAAGCTGACGGACAAAATCTCCCTCAGCCTGTCGGGCGATACAGCCGGCTTCAACGTCATCGACGACCTCTTCCTCACCAACGCCGCCGGCGGAAACAGCGCGCACGCCGACGAAGTTGAATTGTTCCTGCACGCTTCGACCGCCGCGGCGCAATGGATCGCGTCGGCGAAGACGATCGGCGAGGTCAAGATTTCCGGCGTCACATGGGAGGTCGCGGTCACGACCAATGGCTGCGGAATCCCGGACTACTTGATCGCGCCGGCGAATGGTCAGGACGTCACGTCGGGCACAATCGACCTGAAGGCCATGCTCAACTACCTCGTGTCGAACGCCGGCTTGAGCAGCGGGCTCTATTTCAACGGAATGGCGCTCGGCGTGGAGACCTTGAGCGGCGACGGCTCGCTGCAGATCAAAGACGATTCGGTCTCCTATTCCACTACGGCGCCGACGCCCAAGCTCACGCTCGCTCTCAAGGACGCGACGGGATCGACGGTCGGGACGACGGTCTACACGACCGACCCGACGCTCGCCGGCAAGGCGGACGCCAACGTCAAGGTGACGATCTACGACGGCTCCACGCTGCTCGCCAGCGTGACCGCCGACGCGCGCGGCGATTGGACTTACGACCCGACCGCGCTCGCCAACGGCTATCACGATTTCACCGTCGACGAGACCAATTCCTACGGCAATTCGGCCTCCGCTTCCCTCGCCACGATGTTGAACGAGAGCCCGATCAACCTGAGCGAGGAGATCGCCTACGTCGCCGGACAGGCGAAGAACGGCGTCTATTCGACCGACCCCACGCTTTGCGGCTGGACGGCGCCCGACACGGAAGTGAAGCTGTACGACGGCGCGAAGTACCTCGGCGAAGTCTTGGCCGACTCGGCGGGCTACTGGACGGAGCAGACCCGCAACCTCTCGGCTGGGTCGCACACCCTGATCGCCGCCGTCGATGACGTCTACGGCCGGACCGCCACCGCGTCGCGGACGTTCACGATCGCCTGAGGGCCCCTCGGCCGAGCGCGCCGCCGTCGCGACAGGAGCGAACGCGAAGCCGCTCGCCCCGCGCTCGCTTTGTCCGATTCGGAAGGTCGCCGCCCGCTCGGCGGGCGGACGGCGGGTTTTCCCCACGCCGCTTCGGCGAAAGCCGCGCTCGTCATTGACAAGCCGATCCGCGGTCGGCTGAACTGGCGCGCGTCCGAAGAGAAACCTCCGCCTGCAAGGAGGCGTCAATCTGTTGTTCGCGTCCGTCCGCAACCCGGCTGCCGGCGCCCAGCGGTCCCGCCACGATCGCGCGCTTCCGCTTCAACGCCCCCGCGGCCCTATCGAGTCGCCAACGGCGAAAGCCCGCGCCGCGCGCCGGCCGCCGTCCGCTAACCATTAACCATATTGAGGGGCCTCAATGTTTTGCGCCGGGCGACGCGGTATCAGGAGCGTAGTCAGCGATAAGGGCGTCGAGTCGATCGCCTCGCAGCGATTGCGGCCCCGAGCGGAAGGCGCGCCGTCACGACGCGCATCCTTGCTTCGGCGACGGCGCGTATTTCGCCGCCGGCCGAGTTCCGCGCGGAGAAAGACCGCAAGCAACCTGTTAACCGGACTCCGATAGTGTCCTTCGCGCTGGCCTTCCCGTGGGAGACACACCCGGTCATGTTGTTCGTCATCGTCTTGTGCGCAGGCTGCGTCCTCGGGCTGGCCTTCAACGTCTTCGCGCTTCTGTCGTTCGCAGCCGTGTTCGCGGCGATCTGCCTCGCCGGCCTGGTGGCGCTCGGCGCGCCGCACCCGCTGCTGGTGACGGCGTCCGCCCTCGTCGCCCTGAACGTCGGCTACGCCACCGGCGCCTTCGGCTTCTCGCGCGCGCTCGGCTGGAATCGCGCCAAGGCGCGCGGCGCGCCCCCGCGCGCCGCCGACAACCGACACGCCGGTCCGCGCCTCTAGTAGGCCTCGTGGCGCAGCAGGGTCGCCGCGGTCTGCGCGAGCAGCCTGAGGTCGAGCCATAGCGACCAGTTGTTGATGTACCACAGGTCGCGTTCGACGCGCCGCTCCATGTCGCAAATCTCCCGCGTCTCGCCGCGCAGCCCCGACACCTGAGCGGCGCCGGTCAGCCCCGGCTTCACGTGGTGGCGCAGCGCGTAATTGCTGATGCGGGCCCGGTACTCGTCGTCGTGAGCGATGGCGTGCGGGCGCGGCCCCACCACCGACATGTCGCCGATTAGCACGTTGAACAGCTGCGGCAGTTCGTCGATGCTGGTGCGCCGGAGCACCCGGCCGACCCGCGTCACCCGCGCGTCGTCGCGCCGCGCTTGGACGATGGTCTGCGACGAATCTTCGAGCACCGTCATGGTGCGGAACTTGAAGATGACGAACTCCCGGTTGTCGAAGCCGCCGCGCCGCTGCCGGAAGATCACCGGCCCGGGAGTGTCGAGCTTGATCAGCACGGCGGTGATCGCCAGCAGCGGCGAAATCAACAGCAGCGCCGACGCCGCGACGACGATGTCGAGCGCCCGCTTGACCAGTCGTTCGGAGGCGCTGAGCGGCTCGCGCTGGGCGAGGATCGAGAAATGGGGGTCGAAGTCCCCGCCCGTCTCGCCGCGGAACGCCTCGCGCAGCTTGTAGTCGGGGTAGAGCCGCACCGGCAGCGGCGAAGCGCGCAACAGGCTCTTCAGTTCGGACAGCGCGCGGTCGCGGCTCCACGGCATCAGCAGCGCGAACTCCGCCGCGCGCAGGCGGCGCGCCGCTTCGATCGCGTAGCCGACCCGCTGCCGGTCGGCCTCGGTCAGCCCGTCGGAGAGGTCGCTGCCGACCAAGGTGATGCGCGCCATTTCGTTGAAGCCGAAATGCAGCCGGTCGTTCGCGCTGAGCCGCTCCATTTCGCGCGGATCGCCGATGGCGATTACGGCGCGCCCTTTGATCAGGCCGCCTTCGACCGCCGCGCCGAACGCCGCCGCCAGCGCGCGCCGCCCCGCCACGATCGCGACCAGGCCGAACAGGGCGAACAGCAGCATCGCGCCGCGCGAATATTGCGCGCCGATTTTGAGCAGGAACAGGATGCAGACCAGCGCCAGCAGGCCGATGGCGAAAGTCTGCGCCAGCGGCATCGGGTTGGGGTTGCGCATCAGCAGATAGCGAAGCCGGTAGAAGCCGTTGATTTGCGCAAGCAGGCAGAAGATGGCCGCGGCGATCACGCCGACGCCAAGCGCGCCGTCGAGCGGCGCGAAAATCCCAACCGTCTGGAGTTGATAAAGCGCGCTCGCAAGAACGCTGGCCGCGATCAGCAAAACCGCATCTGCGATCCGCGCAATCCACGGCATGACCCGGCTGGAGAGTTGGTACGACCGCGCCGCAGAGAGGGGCGCGAAGCTCCATTGACGCAGAGTATTCACGGCTGCTCCCAGAAGAACGGTTGAAGTCTCGACTTAAACTCTGTCTGTTTTGCGACAGACTTAGAATAAGAGATTAACACCTATTTAACCGTTGTGGCAACAGAAGGTTCGCAATTTCCAGACCACCGCCCTACTACCTTCGTGCTATTTCCTGCCATCGTCCTGTTCTTTCTCGCAGAGCGCCAATTCCCATAGGTAAGCTGATCTTCACCGTCGCAGCGGGTCGCGGCGCCCGGACCGGGTCTTTCCGCGCGCAAAATCGCCCCCGGCGCGCTCGCGGCGGGCCGCGCGTCGCAGAAGAAGCGTCTTCGAAAGGTCCTCGGTTCGAACCCGCCGCCGATCAGACGCCGGCGGTCCGGCAAAGCTCCGACAGCGCGCAGACGATGTGATAGAGCGAGCTGCCGGGCGCCGGCTCG
>CAZKHF010000132.1:0-8446 GCA_964552445.1 uncultured Bradyrhizobium sp.
ACGCTGACGCTGATCGAGGAGATGGGCTACGCCACCGCCCAGGATCAGGGCGGCCGCAAGCTCTACACCCTTACGCCTGAGGGCGAGGCGTTCCTCGCCGCCAACCGCGCCCAAGTCGACGCGATCTTCGCCCGCCTTGACGGCGCCAACGAAACGCGGCGCGGCGACTTCGCCCCCTTGCTGCGCGCGATGGAGAACCTGCGCATGGCGGTGCGCCTGCGGGCCAAGCGTCGCGACGCCACGCCCGCGCAAATCCAGGCGATCGCCGACGCGCTCGACGCAGCGGCCAAGGCGATCGAGCGGGTCTGAGATGCGCGCGTTCACGGCTGCCCGATCAGCCTCTCGCAAGGAGGCTGATCGGGAGTTTTCACGGCGCCGATCTGCGAGAGCCTGGCGATGCGACATCATCGACATCTGAGATACGCTGGGTTCGCGGAGCCTACTGGCGACGACGACATCGCGTTCTACGAAGCGAAGCTAAGGCATGAGCTCGACGGCGCGGGGCTCTATGAGGCGCTCGCCGCGGCGGAGCGTCGTCCTTTTCGTAGAGATCTCTTTGCCCGCGCGTCGCACGCCAAGCGCGCGCACGCCGAGGCGCGGCGCCAGTGGCTGATTTCTCACGGCGCGACGCTCGGAGCGCACAGGGACGGCTTTCGGGCGCGCATCCTCGCCGCCCTTGCGGCGCTTTTTGGTTCTCGGTTCGTCTTGCCCGCCGTTGTGGCCGCCGAACTGGCGGACGAGAGTCGACACGAGAAACAAGACGCCGCCGCCGCGCTGGGCGCCGAAGAGATTGACGCCGCCGCTGCGGTCGCCGCCGTCGCCGAGTCGGGGCGGCAAGCCGCGACCGGGCGCCGCGGCGCCTCTGGCAACGACCTGCGCGCAGCGGTCCTGGGCGCAAACGACGGCCTCGCGTCGAACTTCTGCCTGATGATGGGCGTCGCCGGGGCGGGAACGTCGCAACACACCATGCTCCTGACTGGGTTGGCGGGCCTGGTCGCCGGCGCCTGCTCGATGGCCCTCGGGGAATGGCTGTCGGTGAGCAATGCGCGCGAACTGGCGACGGAGCTGGTGTCAAAACAGCGCGACGAGTTGGAACAGGCGCCGGAATCGGGTCGACAGAAGCTCGCGACGATATACGAGGCGAAGGGACTGACGCATTTTGACGCTCAGCGCGTCGCCGCGCAAATCATGCAGAACAGCCCCGCCGCTTTGGATACGCTCACGCGGGAAGGTCTCGGCGTCGATCCGGACGAACTGGGCGGAAATCCCTGGACCGCAGCGGGTCTGTCATTCGCCTTATTTGCAATCGGGGCGATCGTGCCCGTCTTGCCCCTGTCGCTGCTGTCCGGGAAAGTCGCGATCGTCGTCAGCGTCGCCGCGAGCGCGGCGGCGCTCGCCCTCCTTGGGCTTTTGACTTCCCTCTTCAACGGACGTTCGGTCTCCTTTTCCGCCTTCCGGCAAGTCCTGATCGGCTGCGCCGCCGCCGCCGTCACCTACGGCGCTGGGGCGGCGCTCGGGGTGTCTCCGACATGACGGCTGCCGGGGTCGCCCGGCGACCGTCATCGATCGCGAGGATGTCATTCCGCGCAGGGTCCCGACGCCGATCGGCGTCGTGAATTTTTGACCCCTAACGGTATGAACGGGTCAAAGTTCGAGACCGATCGACAGTACGGAGGAACGTTCATGGATGCCGTCACGAGAATCAAAGACCTCATCGAGGACATCGTCGCCGCCAACCGTATTTTGGCCGCCGAGAATGTCGTCGATGCATTTGGCCATGTCAGCGCCCGCCATCCGGAAAACCCGGGCCATTATCTCATCGCCCGCGCTCTGCCGCCCGAATTGGTCGCCGCGGAAGACATCATGGAAATTACCCTAGCCGGCGAGGTCGTGAACGGCGATACGCGCAAGCCCTATCTTGAGCGATTCATCGACGGCGCCATTTACGAGGCGCGGCCGGACGTTAAATCCGTCGTCCACAGTCATAGCCATAGCGTAATTCCTTACAGCGTTACTGACGAAAAGCTCCGCCCCATCGTGCATAGCTGTGCAACCATCGGCGGTCATGTACCGGTGTGGGACGCGCAGACGACGTTCGGCGACACCAACATGCTGATCTCCAGCGTGGCGATGGGCCAGGACTTTGCGAAAAGCCTTGGGCAGAACAGCGCCGCCCTCATGCGTGGCCATGGCTGCACGGTCATCGGCCGCTCGGTTCGCGAAGCGGTCTATACCGCGGTGTATCTGGAGGTGAACGCCGCGCTGCAGTTGCAGGCCAGCCGTTTCCCGCCGGTCAAATTTCTTTCCGATGGCGAGATCAAAATCATCAGCGAACGCCTTGCCGACGCCAAACCCAGTGAAGGCTACGACCGCGCCTGGGAATATTGGTGTCGCCATGCCGGCATCGAAGCCCACTACCGCACGCCGGATTCCATTTAGTGATGTCGGGAGAAGCCCATGCTCTATGTCGATGCACTCACCCATTTCTTTCCGAAAAATGTCAGGAGCGCGCTGCTCAAGCTTGAAGGCGCCAAAGGTCAGTGGACAGGACGGCGACAGTGACAAGTCAGGCCGATGGAACGCCGACATACGGCGACGCGCCAACTGTCGTTCCGGCGCCGCTGTTCCTGATCGGCCTCGCCTGTTTCGCCTCGAATGTTTCGGCGCGCGCCGCCGATCCGATGCTTCCGCTGATTGCGGATCAGTTCGCCGTGACGCTGCAACAGGCGGCGTGGCTCACCACCGCCTACGGCATCTCCTTCGCGCTGTCACAGCCGTTCCTCGGGCCGATGGCGGATGCGTTCGGCAAGTCGCTGATCATCAAGGTTTGCCTGGCTCTGCTGGCGGCGAGCTTCATGATTTGCGCCGTGGCTCCAGGCTTCACCAGCTTACTGGTTGCGCGCGGCGTAAGCGGCGTCGTGGCGGGCGGCATTTTCCCGATCGCCATGGCGCTGGTCGGCGACCGCGTCGTTTATGGAAAACGGCAGGTTGCGCTGTCGCGCCTCCTCATCGCCGCCATCACCGGGCAGATGATCGGCGCGGCGCTGTCGGGCGCGATCGCCTCCTATGCCGGCTGGCGTAGCGTGTTCGCCCTGACGGCTTTGTTCTCCGGCGGCATCGCGGCCGCCTCGTTCCTGCGGCTCCATGGCGAGGGAGAGCCGCGGCGCTGCTTTTCGCTTGCCGCCATCGCCGCGGATTACGGTTTCCTGATGACCAGCCGACGCGCCATCGTCGTCTATGGCACGGTGGTATGCGAGGGGATGTTCATGTTTGGCGTCTTTCCCTTCGTCGCGCCGACGCTGCTGTCGCGCGGTCAAGGCGGCGCGCTCACCGCCGGCCTCTGCATCGGCGCCTATGCGCTGGGCGCCGTGATCTATGGCCTCAGCGCGAAACTGGCGGTCGCGCGGCTTGGTCCGTGGCGGATGATGGCGGCGGGCGGCGTCCTGATCGGCGTCTGTTACGGCGTCATCGCGGCGCCGGTGCCGTGGCCGGCGATGGCGGCGCTGTTCGCCTTTTCCGGCTTCGGCTTTTACCTGTTGCACAACACGATGCAGACGGAAAGCACCGAACTGGCGCCCCAAGCGCGCGGCGCCGCCGTGGCCCTGCTCGCGGCGTCTTTATATATCGGCCAGGGGCTCGGGCCGATTCTGTCCGGCTATATATCGGCCGCGGGTGGCTATGCCGCGATGTTCGCGGTGAGCGCGGCGCTGATGGCGGCGCTCGGCGTAATTTCGTCGAATCTGCTTCGACGAAGCTGAACGGAGGGAACCGCTCACTGCCCGGATGTCGGCTTCGCGGGTCCACGCCGGCGCCCTTTCTACTTCCGCCCCTATTCCGAGTCGGGTTTGGAAGGAGTCCTCTCAAGTCAGGACTTTTGGCGCGATGTGCCTTCGCGGATAACGCCGCGCAGTCGGTTCAAGGCTCCTACTTGGCCAGCTTGGCGAGGTCGTCGTATTTCCCACTTCAAACCTTGCGCGGGCGCGCGGCGGCGCTCGCCGTTCTTGGGCTTTTAACTTCCCTCTTCAACGGACGTTTGCTCTCCTTTTCCGCCTTCCGGCAAGTCTTGATCGGCTGCGCCGCCGCCGCCGTCACCTACGGCGCTGGGGCGGCGCTCGGGGTGTCGCTGACATGACGGCCGCCGGGGTCGCGCGCAGCCCTGCGGCCGAGGTTCGCGGCGAGCTTTGCGCTAGACGCCGTGCGCCTTCAACCACGCGGTCGCCAGCCTCCATGACGCCTCGGCGTCGGCCTTGACGTAGCTCGGCCGATAGTCGGCGAAGAAGGCGTGGCCGGCGTCGGGGTAGACGACGATGCGCGAGGCGCCGCCCGCCGCCGCGAGCTTCGCCTGCATCGCTTCGATCTCTTGGAGGGGAATGCTCTTGTCCCGGCCGCCGTAGAGCCCGAGGACGGGAACCTTCAGCGCGTCGACGACGTCGGGCGGATTGTTCGGCGTGAGGGCGCTCGCCGGATAGGCGAGGGGGCCGTACCAGGCGACCGCCGCCTTCAGCCGCGGGTTGTGGGCCGCGTAGAGCCAGACCTGCCGCCCGCCCCAGCAGAAGCCGACGATTGCGGCGCGATCGGGATCGGCGGCGCCGCTCGCCGCGGCGAAGCGGAGCGTCGCGTCGAGGTCGCTCGCCGCCTCCGCGTCGGGCTTCTTGGCGACGATCGTCGCCATCAGGCTGGCGACGTCGGTCTCCTTGGCCGCGTCGCCCTGGCGCGCGAACAGCTCCGGCGCGATCGCGTAATAGCCGAGCTTGGCGAAGCGCCGGCAGACGTCCTTGATATGCTCGTGGACGCCGAACACCTCGTGGACGACCAGGAGCAGCGGAAAGCGCCCGCCGCCGGTCGGCCGTGCGCGATAGGCGGGGATGTCGGCGTCGCCGGCGTCGACGCTCGCCTCGCCCGCCTCCAGCCC
Source organism: uncultured Bradyrhizobium sp. (assembly GCA_964552445.1). GTDB lineage: Bacteria > Pseudomonadota > Alphaproteobacteria > Rhizobiales > Beijerinckiaceae > Roseiarcus. Next base: position 4,913 of record CAZKHF010000132.1, read on the forward strand.
GTCGGCGGAGGTGGCGATCGTCTGGGCCCACACCGGCGGGATCGCCGCGCAGAAGCCGAGCCCGAGGCTCGCCTTGACCACGGCGCGGCGGGTCGCTCGCCCGCCCGGCGCCCTCGGCGCTTCGTCGTCCATCGCGGCCTCTCCTTCGTCCGAGGATCGCAAGCGGCGATTGTCCGCCGCCGCCCGGGACGTGGCGAGTCACATCCGCGTCATTTCGGCGCCGCGCCGGCGGACGCGATTTGTGGCAAAGCATGGCTGGCGCGCGGCGCGCCGCGGCGCCATTTCGCTTCGAGGGCGCAAAGCGGGAGGAGCGCGATGTTCAAGCACATTCTCATCGCCACCGACGGCGGCGACCTGTCGCGCAAGGCGGTCATCTACGGCGTGCGGCTCGCCAAGGCGCTGGGCGCGCGCGCCACCGCGCTCACCGTCATGGTCCCCTATCGCGCCGCTTCGATGGACGCGGTGTTGATCGCCGAGACCGTCGAAGAGCACGAGGCGAGCGTCGGGCGCGAGGCCGACCGCGCTCTCGAGCAGGCGACGATGGCCGCCGAGGCGGCGGACGCGACGATCGAGACCGCGCGAGAGACCAGCGACCGTCCCTACCGCGCAATCATCGACTACGCGCGCGCCCATCAGTGCGACCTCATCGTCATGGCTTCCCACGGCCGCCGCGGCGTCGCCGCGCTGGTGATCGGCAGCGAGACCGCCAAGGTGCTCAGCCACAGCGCCATTCCGGTGCTGGTCTATCGCTGACGGCGCAGGGGACGTCGCCCCCCGGCCGCGCGCCGCGACGGCGTTCACCATGCCGAAGCGTTGAATGCGCGCAATCTGGACCTCCCGTCCGAATAGGGTTAGCAAAGCGTTAAAGCCGCTCGCCGCGCCCGGCGCGCGGCGCGGCGACGGAGCGTTGAGCTTGACGGGTTGGACCACGGGAGCGCGCGCGAAGGAGGCCGCGACGTTGGCGCGGCTGACGGCGACGCTGGCGACGCTGGCGCTCAGCGGCTGCGTCGAGACCACGGCGCAGATCGCGCCCGACCCGGAGGCCCATCGCCAGTTCGTCCTGCGCCAGGGCGCCGACCTCGCCCAGGCGAGCGTCGCCATCGTCTCGGTCGAGGGCGCGCCAAGCGCCGTCGCCGGCCGTTTCTCCCAAGCGCTGGCGGGCGAGGCGCACGCGCGCGACATCGTCGTCGTCGACGCGGCCCAGGCGCGTTATCTGGTGCGCGGCTATCTTTCCGCCACGCCGACTGAGGACGGCGCGGCGATCGACTATGTCTGGGACTTGTTCTCCGCCGACAAGCGGCGCGTCCAGCGCTTGAGCGACGAGATCGCGATCAAGGGATCGGGCGCCGATCCGTGGGCGCTCGCCGACGAGGCGGCGCTGAAGAGCGTCGCGGCGCGCAGCGCCGACGATCTCGCCGCCTACCTCTCCAACACGCCGGAGGCGGCCGCGGTGGCGAGCGCGCCTGCGGCGGCGGAGACGGCCGCCGCCGCGCCGCTGAGCTACGCGCCGATGTGAGGCGCCCGGAGATCTTGCGCGCATTCTGTGGACATGGAAGGGTCGCGGCGGCCGCGTCACCGCGCCGTCGTATTGTTCCAGCCGGCCTCGGCTGCTATGACCCGCCCCGTCCGCCGCGCCTCCGCCCCGCCATCGGGCGGCGCGGGCCGCCAAGCGCCGGGAGCCCGTCATGCAAGCAAAGATGAAGATTTTGGCGGGCAATTCCAACGCGCCGCTCGCCGAAGCGATCGCCGCCTATCTCGGCGAGCCGCTGACGCGCTGTAGCGTGCGCCGATTCGCCGACCTCGAAATCTTCGTCGAAATTCTGGAAAACGTGCGCGGCCGCGACGCCTTCATCATCCAGTCGACGTCCTATCCCGCCAACGACAACCTGATGGAGCTTCTGATCATGATCGACGCGCTGCGGCGCGCTTCGGCGCACCGCATCACGGCGGTCATCCCCTATTTCGGCTACGCCCGTCAGGACCGCAAACCGGGGCCGCGCTCGCCGATCTCGGCCAAGCTCGTCGCCAATCTGCTCACCCGCGCCGGCGCCGACCGCGTCCTCACCGTCGATCTCCACGCCGGCCAGATTCAGGGCTTCTTCGACATTCCGACCGACAACCTGTTCGCCGCGCCGACGATGGTGCGCGACATCAAGGAGCGCGGCATCGCCAACAACGTGATGGTCGTCTCGCCCGACGTCGGCGGCGTGGTGCGCGCCCGCGCGCTGGCCAAGCGCCTCGACGCGCCGCTCGCCATCGTCGACAAGCGGCGCGAGCGCGCCGGCGAATCGGAAGTGATGAACATCATCGGCGACGTCGTCGGCCGCCATTGCGTCCTGGTCGACGACATCGTCGATTCCGCCGGCACCCTGTGCAACGCCGCCCACGCGCTATTGGAGAAGGGCGCCTCGAGCGTCTCCGCCTACGTCACCCATGGCGTGCTGTCGGGCGGCGCGGTGGCGCGCATCTCCGCCTCCGAGCTGCAGGAATTGGTGCTCACCGACACCATCGCCCCGACCGAGGCGGTGCGGGTCGCCCACAACGTCCGGGTGATCTCGATCGCGCCGCTGGTCGGCGAGGCGATCGCCCGCATCGCCAAGGAAGAAAGCGTCTCGGTGCTGTTCGACTGACGGCCGCGCCGCTCGCCGGCTTCATCGGCGAGACGACGTCGCCTCGGGCTTCGGGAATTCCCTATGTCAAAGAACAGCGAGAGCGCGCTCGACGCGCTGTTCGCCGCCGCCAAGGCGGCGCAGGCCAAGGCTTACGCGCCCTATTCGCATTTTCCGGTCGGCGCGGCGATCCGCGCCGGGAGCGGGGCGATCTACTGCGGCTGCAACGTCGAGAACGCCGCCTACCCCGAGGGCGCCTGCGCCGAGGCCAACGCCATCGGCGCGATGGCGCTGGCGGGCGAGCGGCGAATCGTCGAGATAGTCGTGGTCGGCGAGGGCGAAGCGCTATGCGCGCCGTGCGGCGGCTGCCGCCAGCGCCTGCGCGAGTTCGCCGAAGCTTCGACGCGCGTGCATGTCGCCGGGCCGCAGGGGGTGCGGGCGAGCTTCACCCTTGAAGAGCTGCTGCCGCATTCGTTCGGGCCGGGGAATTTGGGGCGGTGAGGAAGAAGGAGCGAGGCCGCGGTTTCGGCGCGCTTGCGCGAGGGCCTGCGGGAGGGCGCGGTTCGCCGCCGCGGCCGCTGAACGCCGATTGACATTATATGAAATCTCTATAATTTGACGACAATGAAGAGGGTCGTGATCCTCAAGCAGGCGGCGATGGCTTTGCGCAAGCATCGCAACATCGCCCCGAGGCTTCGCGACAAGATCGCCGCCTATGCGGTTGACCCGGCTTCGCTCGCCGACAGCGTGACCGAGTTGCGAGGGTCGCCGTTGAAGCGCTTGCGGGTCGGCGAATTCAGGATTCTGTTCGAAGAAACGGCGACGGAGATTATCGTGTCGAGGATTGGGCCGCGAGGCTCGATCTACGATTGAAGGGCGCCCTGACGATGAACGCCAAATACATCACGACCCCCGGCGGCGAGAA
>CAZKHF010000133.1:0-8415 GCA_964552445.1 uncultured Bradyrhizobium sp.
GCGACGTCCTTGAGGAGAACCTCGATTCCCGCCTGCGCGCAGACCTGGGCGATGCCGGAGCCCATCTGTCCCGCGCCGATGACGCCGACCTTGCTGACCGAGAACGTCATTTTCCCCATCCCGAAGCGACGCGGCCCCTCTCCGCGGCCGCGATCATAGCTGAGCGCTGGCGCGGGTCCAGGGCCGGGCGAGCCCCTGCGGCGACCTCACCGCCCGATCTTTTCCAGCTCCTTGGCGAGCTCCGGCAGGGCCGAGTAGAGGTCGGCGACCAGGCCGTAGTCGGCGACCTGGAAGATCGGCGCCTCCTCGTCCTTGTTGATCGCCACGATCACCTTGGAATCCTTCATCCCCGCGAGATGCTGGATCGCGCCGGAAATGCCGACCGCGATGTAGAGGTCGGGAGCGACGACCTTGCCGGTTTGGCCGACCTGCCAGTCGTTGGGGGCGTAGCCGGCGTCGACCGCGGCGCGCGAGGCGCCGATCGCCGCGCCGAGCTTGTCGGCGATCGGCTCGAGGTAGAGCTTGAAGTTCTCCGCCTTCTGCATCGCCCGGCCGCCCGAGATGACGACCTTGGCCGAAGTCAGCTCCGGCCGGTCGGGCTTGGCCAGCGCCTCGGAGACGAAGCGCGACAAGCCGGGGTCGGCGGCGGGCGGAACCGGCTCGATCGGCGCGGGCGCCTGCTCGCCCGCCGCCGCGAAGGCGGCGGCGCGCGCGGTGGCGACGATCTTGGCGTCGGTCGCCTCGACCGTCTGGATCGCCGCGCCGGCGTAGATCGGCCGCTCGAAGGTGTTCGGGCCGACCACCTTGGTGAAATCGGAGACCTGCATGACGTCGATCAGCGCCGCCGCGCGCGGCAGGACGTTCTTGGCGAACGGGCTCGTGGCGGCGACGATCGCGTCGTAATCGGCGGCCAGCGCGACGATCAGCGCCGCCAGCGGCTCGGCGAGGCCGTGCTGGTAAAGCGCGTCGTCGGCGACGCGCGCGCGGGCGACGCCGGAAAGCTTCGCCGCCGCCGCCGCGGCGGCGCCGACGCCGAGCCCCGCGACCAGGACGTCGACCGGCGCGCCAATCTGCGCGGCGGCGGTCACGGCGCGCGCGGTGAGCTCGCTCAAGCGGCCGTCCGCCGTTTCGGCGAGCACCAGGACCGCCATCGTCAGATCACCCCCGCTTCGTCGCGCAGCCTGGCGATCAGCTCCGCCGCCGAGGCCACCTTGACGCCCGCCTTGCGTCCGGTCGGCTCGACCGTCTTCAACGCCTTGAGCCGCGGCGCGAGGTCGACGCCGAAATCGGCGGGCGCGCGCTCGGCGATCGGCTTCTTCTTCGCCCGCATGATGTTGGGCAGGGAGGCGTAGCGCGGCTCGTTGAGGCGCAGGTCGGCAGTGACGATCGCCGGCAAGGCGAGCGACACCGTCTGCAGGCCGCCGTCGACCTCGCGCGTCACCTCGACCCGGTCGCCGACGATCTCGACCTTGGAGGCGAAGGTTCCCTGCGGCCGGCCGGTCAGCGCGGCGAGCATCTGGCCGGTCTGGCCGCAGTCGTCGTCGATCGCCTGCTTGCCCATGATGACGAGGTCGGGCCGCTCCGCCTCGAACACGCCCTTGAGAATCTTGGCCGCCGCCAGCGGCTCGACGATCGCGTCGGTCTTGACCAGCACGCCGCGGTCGGCGCCCATCGCCAGCGCCGTGCGCAAGGTCTCGGACGCCTGCGCCGGCCCGATCGACACCGCCACCACCTCGCTCGCCTTGCCCGCCTCCTTGAGCCTCAACGCTTCTTCGACCGCGATCTCGTCGAACGGGTTCATCGACATCTTGAGATTGGCGACGTCGACGCCCGAGCCGTCCGGCTTCACGCGAATCTTGACGTTGTAGTCGACCACCCGCTTGACGGGCACGAGCACCTTCATGACCGCGGGAATCCTCCGCCCTGCGGCGGCCGGGCGGCGGCGCGCCGCGGCCGCAACCCCTAATTGGCGCGGTTTGTCGAGTCAACGCGCCGCGGCGGTCCGGCGCGCGCGGCGAGGCGATTTGAAGCGGCGGCGCAACGCCTTGGCCGCACGGCTCTTGCCGCGCGGCCAAGGGATTGGCTATACCGCTGGCAGGCGGCCGACGGCGCGCCGGGGCCGACGATTCGGCCGAGGGCGCGACGCCAGGACGCGCCGGCTTGCGCAGGGGCGCGGGACAATCGCGCGTTTCGCGTGAAGACGATAAGGAATTGTTGATGCGCGCGCCGGGCGGACCGCGACTCTTGCTGCGACGCCTCCGCGAGGTCATGGCGGAGCCGGTGTCGGCGCAGGCGCGTCTCGACCGCATCGTCGTCCTCATCGCCTCGAACATGGTCGCCGAAGTGTGCTCGCTCTATGTCGCGCGCGCCGACGGACCGTTCGAGCTCTACGCCACCGAAGGCCTCAATCGCGAGGCGGTGCACCTGACCACCATGCGTCCCGGCGAGGGGCTGGTCGGCCTGATCGCCGCCACCGCCGAGCCGCTGGCGCTCAGCGACGCGCAGAACCATCCCGCGTTCTCTTACAAGCCGGAGACCGGCGAGGAGGTCTATCACTCGTTCCTCGGCGTGCCGGTGCTGCGCGGCGGCGCGACGCTCGGCGTGCTGGTGGTGCAGAACCGCGCGCGCCGCAGCTATTCCGAGGAGGAGATCGAAGCGCTGCAAACCACGGCGATGCTGCTCGCCGAGATGATCGCTTCCGGCGAACTGCAGTCGGTCGACGGGCAGACCGCGGCGATCGCGGTGCGCCGTCCCTCCGCGCTGGTCGGCGCGCCGATCGCCGAAGGGCTCGGCATCGGCAATGTCATCCTCCACCAGCCGCGCGTCGCGGTGACGAAGATCGTCGCCGACGACATCACCACCGAGATGAACCGCCTGGAGAGCGCGATCGACGCCATGCGCGCCTCTGTCGACCAGCTGATCGATCGCAGCGACGACGGCGCCGCGGGCGAGCATCGCGACGTGCTCGAGGCGTTCCGCATGATCGCCCACGACCGCGGCTGGCTGCGCCGCCTACGCGAGGCGGTCGCCAGCGGGCTCACCGCCGAAGCGGCGGTCGAGCGGGTGCAGAACGACGCGCGCGCTAAGCTGCAGCGCCAGACCGACCCCTACCTGCGCGACCGCCTGCACGACCTCACCGACATCGCCAACCGGCTCTTGCATCAGCTCGCCGGCCAGAGCCTGGTGCTGCAGCCGAGCGAGCTGCCGGACAACGCCATTCTGGTCGCGCGCTCGATGAGCCCGGCGGCGCTGCTCGACTACGATCGCGCCCGTCTGCGCGGCGTGGTGCTGGAGGAGGGCGGGGCCTCGAGCCATATCGCCATCGTCGCGCGCGCGCTGGCGATTCCGGCGGTCAGCGACATTCCCAACATCACCGAGATCGTCGAGCAGGGCGACGCGATCATCGTCGACGGCATGACCGGCGAAGTGCAGGTGCGGCCGCCGGCCGACGTCGAAGCCTCGTACATGGAAAAGGCGCGGATGCGCGCCCGCCGCCAGGACCAGTACCGCGCGCTGCGCGACCTGCCCTCGGTCACGCGCGACGGCGTCGAGATCGGCTTGCACATGAACGCCGGCCTGCTCATCGACATGCCGCACTTGCGCGAGACCGGCGCGCTGTCGATCGGCCTCTTCCGCACCGAGCTGCAATTCATGCTGGCGCCGCGCTTTCCGCGCCAAAGCGCGCAGGAGGCGCTCTATCGCTCGATCCTCGAGGCCGCGGAAGGCCGCTCCGTCACCTTCCGCACCCTCGACATCGGCGGCGACAAGCAACTGCCGTACATGAAGGATCTGGAGGAGGAGAATCCGGCGCTGGGATGGCGCGCGATCCGCATCGGCCTCGACCGCCCGGCGCTGTTGCGCATGCAGTTGCGGGCGATGCTGCGCGCCGCCGCCGGCCGCGAGCTGCGGGTGATGATTCCGATGCTGTCGACCGTCGGCGAATACCGCGCCGCGCGCGCGATGCTCGACAAGGAGCTCGCCTTCGTCGACCACAGCGGGCGCGAGCGGCCGCGCGAGATCAAGTTCGGCGCGATGGTCGAAGTGCCTTCGCTGTTGTGGCAACTCGACGAGATCGCGGCGGCGGCGGACTTTCTCTCCGTCGGCTCGAACGACCTCATGCAATATCTGTTCGCCGCCGATCGCGACAACAAGCGGGTCTCGGCCCGGTTCGACACGCTGTCGCCGGGTTTCCTGCGCGCGCTGAAGGCGATCGTCGACGCCGGCCTGCGCCACGGAACGCCGGTGACGCTGTGCGGCGAGATCGGCGGCCGCCCGCTCGAAACCATGGCGCTGATTGCGCTCGGCTATCGCAGCTTCTCGATGGCGCCGACGGCGATCGGGCCGATGAAGGCGATGGTGCTTTCGCTCGACGCCGGCGCGGCCGCGCGCGCGCTGGAGGAAGAGCTGGCGAAGCCCGATTGTGGAGAATCGCTGCGCGCGCCGCTGCTGGCGCTCGTCGAGCGCCTCGGCGTCCGCCTCTAGCGCAGCGGACGCCGCCGCTTCCTCCCGCAATGCGTTGTTCCGCTTTCGTGTCATGACAGACCTCGGAAACTTCGACATCATTCTGCGCCGTCACGAAGAGATCGCCGCGCGCCTCGCCGAAGGCGTCGGCGGCGGAGAGTATGCGACGCTGTCGCGCCAGTTCGCCGAGCTCGAGCCGGTGGTCGAGGCGATCAAGGCGCAGCGCGCCAAAGAGAAAGAGATCGCCGACCTTTCCGCCATGCTCGCCGAACCCGCCCTCGACCCGGAGATGCGGGCGATGGCGGCCTCCGAGCTCGAACGCGCGAGCGCGGACGTCGAGACGATGGCGCAGGCGATCCGCGTCGCCCTTTTGCCCAAGGACGCGGCCGACGACGGCGACGTCATCCTCGAGGTGCGCGCGGGAACCGGCGGCGACGAGGCGGCGCTGTTCGCCGGCGACCTCTTCCGCATGTACGTCAAATACGCCGAGTCGAAGAGCTGGAAGATCGACGTGCTGTCGGCGAGCGAGGGCGCGGTCGGCGGCTACAAGGAGATCGTGGCCGAGATCGCCGGCCGCGGCGCCTTCGCGCGGCTGAAGTTCGAGAGCGGCGTCCATCGCGTGCAGCGCGTCCCGACCACCGAGGCGCAGGGGCGCATCCACACCTCGGCCGCCACCGTCGCCGTGCTGCCGGAGGCGCGCGAAATCGACTTCGCCATCAACGACGCCGACCTGAAGATCGACACCATGCGCTCGAGCGGCGCCGGCGGCCAGCACGTCAACAAGACCGAATCGGCGATCCGCATCACCCACCTGCCGACCGGAATCGTCGTCGCGGTGCAGGAGGAGCGCTCGCAGCACCGCAACCGCGCCAAGGCGATGGCGCTGCTCAGGTCGCGCATCCTCGACGCCGAGAACCGCCGCGCCGACGAGGCGCGTGCCCAGGAGCGCCGCGCCCAGGTCGGTTCCGGCGACCGCTCGCAGCGCATCCGCACCTACAACTTTCCCCAGGGACGGGTGACCGACCACCGCGTCAACCTGACGCTGCATTCGCTCGACCGAGTGATGGAAGGCGAGGGACTCGACGAAATCATCGACGCGCTGGCCGCCGACCGCCAGGCGCGGCTGCTCGCGGCGCAGGCGGCGTCGTGATCGCGCGTCCGCCGCCTTACGGACGAGGCCAGACCATCGGCCTGCTCGGCGGGTCGTTCAACCCGCCGCACCCAGGCCACCTGCTGATCTCCGAGATCGCGCTGAAGCGGCTGGGGCTCGACCGCCTGTGGTGGCTCGCCACGCCCGGCAACCCGCTGAAGCCGTCGGCCGACCTCGCCGAGTTGCGCGCGCGGGTCGAGGCGGCGCGCCGGCTCGTCCGCCACCCACGCATCGCGGTTTCCGGCTTCGAGGCCGAAATCGGCTCGCGCTACACCTACGAGACGATCGCCCGGCTGAAGCGCCGCGCGCCGAGCGCGCGCTTCGTCTGGATCATGGGCGCCGACAACCTCGCCCAGTTTCACCGCTGGCGGCGCTGGCGCGAGATCGCCGCGCTCGCGCCGATCGTCGTCGTCGACCGCCCGGGGTGGACCTTGCGCGCGCTCTCCAGCCGCGCCGGCGCGGCGCTCTGGCCGCGCCGGCGGCCCGAGCGCGAAGCGGCCGCCTTCGCCCGCCGCTCCCCGCCGGCCTTTCTCTTCCTCCACGGGCCGCGCTCCAACCTTTCGTCTACCTCGTTGCGCCAAATTGCTTTTCCGCGCCCGACGCCCGTCTTGAAATCTTAACCGGGACGGATCATGTTTTCCCTGGTCGGCGGCTGCGAATCGGCCAGGCCGACGCAAGAGGAACGCGACACTGACTCAGACGCTTGAGAAGTCCGCGGCCCAGCGCCGCGACAATCCCGTCGCCTCCCGCGCCTCGACGAAGGCGCAACTCCTTCCGCAAACCATCCTCGCCAGCTTGGAGAACTCCAAGGCCGAAGACGTCGTCGCCATCGACCTCGAAGGCAAGACGTCGCTCGCCGACCTGATGATCATCGCCAGCGGCCGGTCCAACATCCATGTCGGCGCGATCGCCGAGCATGTGGTCAAGGCCTGCAAGGAGGCCGGCTTCAAGACGCCGAGGATCGAAGGGCTGCCCCACTGCGATTGGGTGCTGCTCGACGCAGGCGACGCGATCGTCCACATCTTCAGGCCCGAGGTGCGCCAGTTCTACAACCTCGAGAAGATGTGGAGCGCCGGCCGTCCGGGCGAGGGCCGCGCGGCGGCGCAGCGCGGCGGATAGGCGGGCGGTGCGCCTGACCCTGATCGGGGTCGGCCGATTGAAGTCCGGTCCCGAACGCGAGCTATTCGAGCGCTATTTCAAGCGTGTGGGCGACCTCGCGCGCTCGCTGGGGCTTTCGGGCGTGGAATTGCGGGAGATCGACGAAGGCCGCGCCCGGCGTCCTGAAGATCGCCGCGTCGAGGAGGCGCGCGCGATCCGTTCCGCCCTTCCCAAGGGCGCGTGGCTGACCCTGCTCGACGAGCGCGGCGCAGCGATCGCCAGCGCGCAATGGGCGGCAGACATCGTCAAGGCGCGCGAGGCCGCCGCGCCCGCCTACGTGGTGGCGATCGGCGGGCCGGACGGCTTCGACCCGGCGCTACGCGACGAGGCGCGCGCGCTGATCGCCTTCGGCGCGATGACTTGGCCGCATCAGCTCGCGCGAATCATGGCGGCCGAGCAGCTCTACCGCGCGCTTTCCATTCTCGGCGGGCGCCCGTATCATCGCGCCTGAATCGCGGACGGTTCGTTCGGCCGGCTCTTGCGAAACCAGCGTCGACGATGGCGAAGCGAATGCGAGCGGGCGTGAGGGCGGCGGCGGGCCTCGGCGCGCTGGCGTTCGCCGTCGCGTCGCTCGCTCCCGGCGGCGCCGTCCGCGCCGATCCCGCCAACATCGTCTCCAAGGCCGACGAGAAGGCGGCGCAGGAGCTCAGGCTGCGCGGCGTCGAGGATACGATGCGCGCCTCCGACGAGCAGCGGCGGCGCATCGAAGCCGACGTCGAGAGCCTTCGCGCCGACCGCGCGCGGCTCAACGCCGCGCTGATCGACACCACCGCGGAAGTGCAGGACGCGGAGCGGCGGATCGCCGAGGCCAACGACCGCCTCGCCTCGCTCAACGCCAACGCCGACGCGCTCGCCCGTTCGCTGGAAAATCGGCGCGACGTCATCGCCGACGTGCTCGCGGCGCTGCAGCGCATGGGGCGCGACCCCCCGCCGGCGATCCTGGTCAAGCCGCAGGACATGGCCGAGGCGATTCGCGCCGCGATGGCGCTCTCCTCGACCGTCGGCGAGCTCGAAAGCGAGACCGCGGCGCTGAAAAAGGATCTCGACGAGCTCGCCTCCCTGCGCGCCTCGATCGCCAAGGAGCGCGACGCGCAAGCGCAACGCTCGGCCAGCCTGGCGCTGGAGAAGACGCGGCTCGCGGCGCTGATCGACGCGCGCCAGCAGTCGCTATCCGACGCCGCGCAGGCGCTCGGCGCGCAGCGCGAGCGCGCCGCCCAACTCGGCGAACAAGCCTCAAATCTCAAAGATTTGATCGCCAAGCTGGAGAGTGAAATCGGCGCGGAGAAATCGGCCGACCAATTTGCCGCCGCCGACATCGCGGCCAAGGCGACGGCCGCGCGGAACGCCGATCCGGCGCGGCTGAAGCCGGCGATCGCCTTCGCCGACGCCAAAGGACAGGTTCCGCTGCCGGTCGCCGGCGTCATTCTCAAGAATTTCGGCGCGCCCGATTCGTTCGGCGGCGCCGAGCAGGGCGTGTCGATCGCGACGCCCGCCCGCGCCACGGTGGCCTCGCCGGTCGATGGCTCGGTAACCTATTCCGGCCCCTATCGGTCATATGGGCAACTCTTGATCATCAACGCCGGCGGGGGTTACACTGTGATATTGGCGGGCATGGATCGCATCGACGTCTCCGTCGGCCAGTTCGT
>CAZKHF010000134.1:0-8306 GCA_964552445.1 uncultured Bradyrhizobium sp.
CGGTGTTCCGCGACTACCACGCCGGCCTGATCGCCGATCTGCTCGGCGACGGCTTTGAGGCGAAGCGTCGGCTGCAGTCGGCCTATCAGGCCGACAAGAACACGCTGCGTCTCGCCGACGCCTACGCGCGCTTCCTCGATCGCCACGGCGACGTCGACGGCGCGAAGAAGGTCTACGCCGACTTCGACCAGCTCATCCCCCATCATCCGCTGGTGCTCGACGCGGAGGCCCAGCTCGCGGCGGGCAAGACCCTCGCGCCGGTGACGCGCGACGCGAAGGAAGGCGCGGCCGAGGCGCTGTTCGGGCTCGGCGGCGCGGGCACGCGCCAGGGCGACGAGCTGGCGGCGCTGATCTATCTGCGCCTCGCGCTGTTCCTGCGCCCCGATCACGATCTGGCGGCGGTCACGGTCGCCAATCTGTTCGAGGATCTGAAGCGCAACGACGAAGCGATCCGCGCCTACGAACTGGTGCCGACGTCGTCGCCGATGCGCGAAAGCGCCGAGATCCAGGCGGCGCTGGAGATGGATTCGATCGGGCGCTCCGACGAAGCGCTGGGCCGCTTGCGCGACATCGTCGCCGCCCATCCCGCCGACGCCGACGCATGGAGCGCGCTCGGCAGCCTGCAGCGCTCGATGAAGAAGTTCGAGGACGCCGCCGCCGCCTACGACAAGGCGATCACGCTGATCGGTCCGCCGGAGCGCAGCAATTGGGCGTTGTTCTATTTCCGCGGCATCTGCTACGAGCGCGCCAAGCAATGGCCGAAGGCCGAGGCCGACTTCAAAAAGGCGCTCGAATTGTTCCCCGACCAGCCGCTGGTGCTCAACTATCTCGGCTATTCGTGGGTCGACCAGGGCGTCAACCTCGACGAAGCGTTCAAGATGCTGCGCCGCGCCGTCGATTTGCGGCCGAGCGACGGCTACATCGTCGACAGCCTCGGCTGGGCCCACTACAAGCTCGGCCATTACGACGACGCGACGCGCGAGCTGGAGAAGGCGATCAACCTCAAGCCGGCCGATCCGGTGGTCAACGACCATCTCGGCGACGCCTATTGGCGGGTGAACCGCCGCATCGAGGCGCGCTTCCAGTGGAACCACGCGCGCGACATGCAGCCCGACCCGGAGGACCTGCCCAACATCCTCAAGAAGATCCAGGTCGGCCTGCCCGACGAGCCGGTCAAGGAGACGCCCGCCGCCGCGGCGCCGGCCGCGCCCCCGGCGCCTGCGGCGTCGGCGCCGCCCGACCCGACCACGCCCGATTCGAAGAGCGGCGGATAGAATTGCTCGCGCCGTCTCCCGCGCCGCGGCTGTGGCGGGCGCCCGCCAAAGTCAACTTGACCCTCCACGTCCTCGGACGGCGCGAGGACGGCTTCCATGAGCTCGACGGCGTCGTCGCCTTCGCCGGCTGCTGCGACTGGCTGAGCTTCGAGAGCGGCGGCGAGCTCGCGCTTTCCGTCGACGGGCCGACCGGCCCCGCGGCGGGGCCGATCGCCGATAATCTGGTGCTGCGCGCGGCGCGCGCGCTGGCGAAGCGCATGCCGGGCCTGCGCCTCGGACGCTTCCGCCTGATGAAGCTCCTGCCGGTCGCGGCGGGGCTCGGCGGCGGCTCGGCCGACGCGGCGGCGGCGTTGCGCGCGCTGGCGTACGAGAACCGCCTCGCCGACGACGACGCGCGCCTGTGGGAGGCGGCCGGCGAGGTCGGCGCGGACGTGCCGGCGTGCCTTTCGCCGCGCGCGCGCCACATGGCGGGGCGCGGCGAGCGGCTCGGCCCGCCCTTGGAGACGCCGCCGTTGTTCGCGGTGCTCGCCAATCCCGGCCTGCCGGTCGCCACCCCGGCCGTCTACGCCGGGCTCGGCTTGGCGCGCGGCGCGGCGACTGGCCTCGGCCCCTCGCCGCGGATTGCCGCAGGCGCCGACCGCGAGGCGGCGATCGCCGCGCTCAGCCAGGGCCGCAACGACCTCGAAGCGAGCGCGCTTCGCCTCGCCCCGAAGATCGCCGAAGCGCTGGCGGCGTTGTCGCGCGCCGAAGGCTGCCGCTTGGCGCGGATGTCGGGCTCCGGCGCCACCTGCTTCGCGCTCTACGAGGATCGCCGCCTCGCGGCGCGCGCGGCGCGCGCGCTACGCCGCGCCCGCCCGGCCTGGTGGGTGCGGGCGACCGCGCTGCGCTGACGGGAAGCGAAAGCCAGAGCCGCCGGGAGGGTCTCGCGCCGACGGCGAGGGCTGCGGCCTCGCCAGGCGAGCAAGCGTCGCCGCCCCCACGCGCCTTTGCCGAAGCGCGGGCGCGGCCCTATAAGGCGGCTCGTTTTTCCTTCGCGAGAGCCGCGATGCGCCTCGTCTCCACGCCCGACAACCCGATCCCCGAAGGCGCGGTCGTCTCTGCGGCGCGGGCGGCCGACGGGGTGCGGCTGCGCGCTGCGCGCTGGGTTCCCGCGCGCGCCGCGCGCGGCACGGTGGCGATCTTCGGCGGGCGGGCGGAGTTCATCGAGAAGTACTTCGAGACGATCGCGCGGCTGGTCGGTCGCGGCTTCGCCGTGGCGATCCTCGATTGGCGCGGGCAGGGCGGGTCGCAGCGGCAGCTCAAGAATCCGCGCAAGGGCCACATCGACGATTTCTCGCTCTACCAGCGCGACCTCGACGCGCTGGTCAGCGAGGTGCTCGATCCGTCGTGCCCGCGCCCGTGGTTCGGGCTCGGCCATTCGATGGGCGCCTCGGCGCTGCTCGCGGCGGCGCGGGCCGGCCGCTGCCCGTTCGAGCGGCTGGTCCTCGCTTCGCCGATGATCGCGCTCGGCAATCTCAGGCGCCCAGGCCTGGCGCGCTTCCTCGCCGAGGCTCTCGACCTGGTCGGCCTCGGCGGCGCCTACGCGCCCGGCGGCTCGTCGAAGATCCTCGCGCTCGGACCGTTCGAGGGCAATCCGCTGACCTCCGACCCCGCGCGCCACGCGCGCGCCGCGGGGGTCGTCGCCGCCCATCCTGAGTTCGGTCTCGGCTGGCCGACGGTCGGGTGGCTGAACGCCGCCTTCCGGCTGATGCGCGAATTCGAGGACCCCGACTATCCGCGCCGCACCCTGACGCCGATCCTGGTGATCGCCGGGGGCGCGGACCGGGTGGTCGACCCGCGCGCCACCGAACGTTTCGCCGCGCGCCTGCGCGCCGGCCGGCTGGTGATGATCGAAGGGGCGGCGCACGAGCTGATGGGCGAGCGCGACGTCTTTCGCGAGCGCTTCTGGGCGGCGTTCGACGCGTTCATCCCCGGCGTCGAGGCCGAAGCGAGGCGGGCCGCGTCGTGAGCGACGCCTTCGGCCGCGCTCCGCGCTTCGACGCCGCGGCGCGCGCGGCGCTGATCCAGATCGCCGCCTTCGCCGCCGCGCGCGCGCTGTTCGCGGCGGCGCTGGGGCCGGGCTACGACGAGTCCTACACCATCGCGGTGGCGCGCCGGCTCGACCTCTCGTACTTCGACCACCCGCCGCTGCACCAGTGGATCGCCCATTTCGCCGCGCTCGCGCTCGGCGAAGGCGCGCCGACGCGCGCGCCCTTCGTCGCGCTGTTCGCGGCGACCGGCTGGCTGACGTTCGCGTTGACGCGGCGGCTGTTCGGCGCGCGCGCCGGCCTCGTCGCGCTGTTCACGCTCAACGCGACGCCGTTCTTCTTCGCCTCCGCCGGCGCGTGGGTGGTGCCCGACGGGCCGCTGCTGTTCGCGCTCGCCGGCGCGGCGCTGACGCTCGCCAAGTTGCTGTTCGGCGCGCCCGCGCCGCGCGCGGCCTGGGCGTTATGGCTCCTTGCCGGCGTCTGCCTCGGCCTCGCGGGCCTGTCGAAGTACAGCGCCGCCCTCTCCGCGCTCGGCGTTCTCGTCTTTCTCGTCGTCAGCCCGCGACAGCGCCATTGGCTCGCCCATCCCGCGCCCTACGCGGCGGCGCTGGTCGCGCTGGCGATCGTCTCGCCGGCGTTCGTCTGGAACGCGCGCCACGGCTGGGTCTCGTTCGCCTTTCAGGGCGGGCGCGCCGCGCTCGCCGGCGGTTGGCGGCCGGCGCAGGTCGGCGCGACGCTGATCGGCCAGATCGCCTACCTGACGCCGTGGCTCTTCGTTCCGCTGCTGATCGCGCTCATCGAGGCCGCGCGCCGCGCGAGAAGCGACGAGAGGCGGCTCTTTCTTCTCTGCCTGGCGCTGCCGCCGATCGTCGTCTTCACCCTGACGCCGCTGTGGGGCGCGCGCGGCCTGCCGCACTGGCCGATGCCGGGATGGTTGTTCGTCTTTCCGCTGCTCGGCGCCTGGCTCGCCGAGCCGTGGGCGGCGCGCGTCCATCTCAAGCGCTGGGCGTTCGGCGCGGCGACGGCGCTGGTCGTCCTGGCGGCCGTCGCCGTCTCGCAGGCGGCGACCGGCTGGCTCGATCGCTTCCGTCCCGCGCGCGGCGCCGACCCGACGCTGGAGACGCTCGATTGGGGCGCGCTACGCGCGGCGCCGGCGGCGCAAGGCGCGGCGTTCGTCGTCGCCGCCCGATGGTGGGAGGGAGGCAAGATCGCGCTGGCGCTGGGTCCACAGACGCCGACGTTCGTCTTCTCCGCCGATCCGCGCGGCATGGCGTTCGTCGACGACGCCGGCCGCTTCGTCGGCGGCGACGGCGTGATCGTCGCGCCGCAGGGGCGAATCGAGGAGACGCTCGCCGCGCTCGGCCCCTATTTCGCGCGCTTCGATGCGCCGCAGCCGTTGACGCTGCAACGCGGCGGGCGTGACGAAATCTCGCTCGCGCTGATCCCGGCCCACGGCTTGACGCGCGCCTTTCCCCTGCCGTATCCGCATTGACGTCGCTGCGCGGGAGTTTCGCCGCGCGCCCCGGATGAAGCGCGAGATGGATTCTGTTTCGACGGCTGAGGGGGCTCGTCCGACGCTCTCCGTGGTCGCGCCGACCTTTCGCGAGGCGGCCAACGTCACGGCGCTGTTCGAGCGGCTCGAATCCGCGCTCGCCGGCCTGCCGTGGGAGCTGATCTTCGTCGACGACGATTCGCCCGACGGCACCGCCGAGGTCGCCAGCGCGCTCGCCGCGCGCGACAAGCGCGTGCGCTGCATCCGGCGCGTCAACCGCCGCGGCCTCGCCGGCGCGGTGGTCGAGGGCTGGCTGTCGTCGAGCGCCGAATTCGTCGCGGTGATCGACGCCGACCTGCAGCACGACGAATCGATTCTGCCGCAGATGTACGCGGCGCTGGCGAGCGGCGGCGCCGACCTCGCCGTCGGCGCGCGCGTCGCCGACAGGACGGCGCCCAAGGGGCTCTCGCCCGCGCGCCAGAAGCTCAGCGACCTCGGGACCTGGTTCTTCCGCCGCCTCGCCGGCGCTTCGGTCAGCGACCCGATGAGCGGCTTCTTCATGATCCGCCGCGACATCGTCGCGCGGCTCGCGCCCTATCTGTCGCCCGACGGCTTCAAGATCCTGGTCGACGTCGTGCTGTCGTCGCGCGGCGGGCTGAAGATCGTCGAGGTCCCTTACGTCTTCCGCCCGCGCCAGGCTGGCGAATCGAAGCTGTCGGCGCTGGTCGGCCTCGATTTCCTCGGGCTGGTGGCGCACCACGCCTCGGGCGGCCTGTTGCCGATCCGCTTCGTGCTGTTCGCCTTGATCGGCGCGATCGGCCTGCTCGTCCATCTCGCGGTGCTGACGCTGCTGATCGACTGGCTTGGCGTCGGCAGTTTTCTCGCCAGCCAGGTCGCGGCGACCCTGACCGCGATGGCGAGCAACTTCATGCTCAACAACGAGATCACCTATCGCGCCTTTCGCTACCACGGCGCCGGCCTGATCGTCGGCTTCGCCCAGTTCGCGCTGTTGTGCAGCGTCGGCGCGATCGCCAACGTCAACATCGCCTCGTTCCTGTTCGCGCAGAAGCGCTCCTGGTGGGCGGCGGGCTTGGCGGGCGCGCTGATCGGCGTGGTGTGGAACTACGCGGCGAGCTCGACCATCGTCTGGCGCCAGCGCCGCGCGATGTGAAGGCGCCGCTCGGCGGCGGACGACGAAATGTTCGAGGACGCGTTCGATTCGCTCGTCGACGTCTTGTCGCCGCCGTTCCGCCGCGTGGCGGCGAAGTCGCTTGGGCTTACCGCGGCGATCCTGCTGCTCGCCTGGATCGGCCTCCATCGTCTGGCGCTGCTGGCGATCCATGTCGAGCCGTCGTGGCTGGCGACGGCGATCTCGTTCCTGGTCGGCTTCGGCTTGTTCGCGGCGCTGGCTTTCCTCGCCGCGCCGGCGGTCTCGCTGGTCGCCGGGCTTTTCTTCGACGAGATCGCGGCGATCGTCGAGCTTAAGATCGACCCCGCCGGCGCGCCGGGACGCGCCGCGCCGCTGATCGACGGCGCGCTCGAGGGGTTGCGCTTCGCCGGCCTGTCGCTCGTGGTCGCGCTTGTGTCGCTGGCGCTGTTGTTCGTCTCCGGCCTCGGCGCGGTCGTCTGGATCGCCGGCAACGCCTATCTGCTCGGGCGGCTTTATTTCGAGCTGGCGGCGATGCGCTTCCGCCCCGTGGCGGAAGCGCGCGCGATGCGTCGCCGACATGCGGTCACGGTGTTCGTCCACGGCCTGATGATCGCCGGCTTCGTCGCTGTGCCGCTGCTCAACCTGCTGACGCCGCTGTTCGCCACGGCGCTGATGGCGCGGCTGCACAAGAGGCTCGCGCGGGCGGGGTAGGGGAGGGGAGGAGGCGGGGAGGCGGAGGGGGGCGCGTTGGGGGGCGGAGCGGATATTTGCGACGGAGACTTGCAACGGTTAAGGGTTTGATGTTCTTATCGTCTTGGTGGGCTGCAAATACCTTGATTTTTACATCGGCGCTTCAACCGAAAGTTTAGACCAGCAACAAGGACTTGCGAACAGGCGGCCGCGACGGGTATAGCGGCTCCCGGAGCTCTCGGAGCTTGAAACTCGAATGACTACTCCGATCCCACCCCCGCAGCCATCAAAAGGGGAAACCTCCATTGCAGCCGGTTTCGCGCTGACGCTCGAAACGGCCTGCGAAGATTTCGAAATTTTGCAGCGGTTGATCAGGCAGGAAATACAACTAGTCTCACGCATTGACCGCAATGATTTCAGAGCGGGTCCCCGCATCCAGATGGCCCTAGCAAAATCCTTCGTCTTCAACGTCGTAAGAGCCCGCCGGATTTGTGAACACAGCAGAGGTTCTTTGGCCGTGAATGGTTTGGAAAGAACTCGTTTTCTGAAGGCCACAGCCAGCGTGCTTGGTGTTAGAGACGTCAACGAACACGGATTTGACACAAGCGGCAGAGTCTCAAAGCCGATGATGCATAACCATCCAGAAGACCGTGTCATCGTAGCTGAAACGGCAATGGTCGTGTTTGGTGACCAGAAGATACTGATGGGACCATTAAATCTATACGACGTCTATATCCCGACAGCCAACATGCGAATCCTTGCAGGATTTGCCAGCCTTCATCATTTAGAGAATACGCATTGACAATTATCAAGGTCGCGTAAGCAATATTATTGATCACTATAGCGCTCCCCGACAATAAGACGTTGAGACTTCTAGCGCTGTGACGTGAAATCACGGAGACGCGCATCTATTCATTACGCAATACGGCGACACGAGGCTATTTCCCTTTCACCTAACCATGAGCCCCACGATAAGCTGCGCGCAGGCCCTCATCCGGCCCTCCGGGCACCCTTCTCCCGCAAGCGGGAGAAGGGGAGCGGCGGCGGCGCAAAGCCCCCATATTTCCCTTTTTCTCCCTCGTTCGGCGGGAGCGGCCGTCACGCCGCCGTCCGACTTCGAGGCGCGGCGGCGGGCTTGGCGGCCGAAGGCGTCGGCGTCGCGGATCTGGGCGGCGCCTCGCGCGCCGGACCCCCGTCGAGGCGGAATTGCCCAACCAGCCGGTGAAGCTGCTGCGCTTCGCCCGCCATCTCGCGGCTGGCGGCGCTGGCTTCTTCGACCATCGCGGCGTTTTGCTGCGTCGTATGGTCCATTTGAGTGACCGCCCCGTTCACTTCGCCAAGCGCTGTCGCTTCTTCCTGCGCGGAGGCGGCGATATTCGTCACCAGCGCGCTGAGACGGTTCACCTGCTCGACAATTTCGCCCAGCGCTTTGCCGGTTGCGTTCACCAGCTTGACGCCCGATTCCACCTGGGCGCCGGACGCGGCGATCAGCGTCTTGATCTCCTTCGCCGCGTTGGCGGAGCGTTGCGCCAAGCCGCGCACCTCCGTCGCCACCACCGCAAAGCCCCGCCCGGCGTCGCCCGCGCGCGCCGCCTCGACGCCCGCGTTCAGCGCCAAGAGATTGGTCTGGAAGGCTATCTCGT
Source organism: uncultured Bradyrhizobium sp. (assembly GCA_964552445.1). Taxonomy (GTDB): domain Bacteria; phylum Pseudomonadota; class Alphaproteobacteria; order Rhizobiales; family Beijerinckiaceae; genus Roseiarcus. The sequence goes on from CAZKHF010000134.1 coordinate 8,277, forward strand.
CGATCACGCCGATGATGTTGCTGATCTGCT
>CAZKHF010000135.1:0-8017 GCA_964552445.1 uncultured Bradyrhizobium sp.
TGATCTGCACCAGCGAGCCGACGTGCAGCGAGGGCGCGGTGCAGTCGAAGCCGATATAGCCGACCAGCGAGCCGCTCGCCGCCTTCTCGTCGAGGCCGGCGAGGTCCGAGCACTGGTGGACGTAGCCGCGCTCGACGAGGACGGACAGGAAATCGGATCGGGGCGTGAACGCGTCGGACACCGGGAGCTCCTCGACGGGGATGCGGCGGCGTGGTTTAGGGGGCGGCGGGCGGTTATGCAACCGGGCGGCGGAGGCGCGCCGACGTCGCCAGGCGGGGGAGAAAGCGCATGAACGTCGAGGCGCTCGACGCGGCGATCCTGTCGCGCGCGGGCAAGCGATGGCTAAAGGCGGCGATGATCGGCGCCCGCGCCTTGGATGACCTGAGTCTCCCGCCCTCCGACGTCCAGTTCGAGGCGGTCGTCGCGCGAATGCGCGCGCTCGTCGCGCAGGGACGGCTCCTCGCCAAGGGAAATCTGAGCCGCCCGCGATTCAGCGAAATTCGACTGCCGGGCTACCAAGAGGAGTGAGCCGGTCGACGCAACGACCTTTCCGCCGTCCCGTCGGCGCGAACCGCCGCCGGCGTCCTTGACTCCGCGGCTGGATCGCGCCTCAACGGCGGCTTCGAACGCGGCCAGCCAGGGATTTTCGCCAATGACCGCCCGTCCCGGGGAAGACGATCTGATCGCCCGCTATTTCGCGCCGCTGGCCGCGCCCGAGGGGCTCGGGCTCGGCGACGACGTCGCGCGGATGCGGCCGCCGGCGGGGCGCGAGCTCGTCCTGACCACCGACGCGCTGGTCGCCGGCGTCCATTTCTTCGCCGACGACCCCGCCGATGCGATCGCGCGCAAGGCGCTGAGGGTCAATCTCTCCGACCTCGCGGCCAAAGGCGCCGAGCCGCTCGGCTTTCTCATCGACCTCGCGCTGCCCGACGATTGGACAGAAGCCTGGCTCGAATCTTTCGCCGCCGGCCTGGGCGCCGACGCGGCGGCCTATCGCTGCCCGCTGTTCGGCGGCGACACGGTGAAGACGCCGGGGCCGCTGACGTTGGCGATCACCGCGGTCGGCGCCCTCGAGGCGGGACGGTTCGCCGCGCGCGCGGGCGTCAAGCCGGGCGACCGGCTCTACGTCAGCGGAACCATCGGCGACGCGGCGCTGGGGCTGCGGCTCAGGCTCGGGCGAGGGCCGAGGCTCGGCGAAGCCGACCGGCGCTTCCTCGTCGAGCGCTATCTCCTGCCGCAGCCGCGCCTCGCGCTCGCCCCGGCGATGTCGCGTTACGCCCGCGGCGGCATGGATGTCTCCGACGGCTTCGTCGGCGACCTGACGAAGATGCTGCGCGTCAGCGCCGTCACCGCGACAGTCGCGCTGGGCCGGCTGCCGCTGTCGCCCGCCGCGGCGGCGGCGATCGCCGCCGATGCGGCGCTGTTCGAGATTGCCGCGACCGGCGGCGACGATTATGAACTCATCGCCGCTGTGGCCCCCGACGACTGCGCCGCCTTCGAAGCGGCCGCGGCGGCGGCGGGCGTCGCGGCGACGCCGGTCGGCGAGGCCGCGGCCGGCGCCGGGCCGCCGCGCTTCGTCGGCCGCGACGGCCGCGAGGCCGCGTTCCGGCGCGGCTCGTTCAGCCATTTTTGAAACTCGGCCGAGCAAGGAGCTTCTTTCATGACCGTTGACGCGCGCGGCTTCGCCAGCCGCCATCTCGCCGCCTGCGCGCTCGCCCGCTCGGCGGGCGAGATCGCCAGGCGGCGGTTCTTGAATCGCGCGTCGTTCACGGTCGGCTTCAAGGGGCCGCAGGACTTCCTCACCGAGGTCGACGGCGAGATCGAGCGTTTTCTCGCCCAACGGCTCGGCGAAGCCTTCCCCGAGGACGGTTTCTTGGGCGAGGAGCAGGGGAAGGGACGCGCCGCCGAGCCCGGCGCGCCGACCTGGGTGGTCGATCCGATCGACGGCACCGCCAATTTCGCCCGCGGCGTCGCGCCGTTCTGCGTCTCGATCGCCGCTGTGCGCGACCGCGAGGTCGAGGTCGGCGTAATCTACGACCCGCTGGCCGACGAGCTGTTCGCGGCGCGGCGCGGCGGCGGCGCGACGGTCAACGACGCGCCGCTTCGCGCCGGGACGACCAGGGACCTCGCCGTCGCCGCGATCGAGGTGGCGTGGAGCCAGCGCGCCCCGGAGGCTTCTCTCCGCCTGATCGGGCGCGTCGCCGCCACGGGGGCGGCGCCGATGCACATCGGCACGGCGGCGCTGGCGCTGGCCTATGTCGCGGCGGGCCGGCGCGACGGCTATGCGGCGATCTACCTCAACGCCTGGGACTGCCTGGCGGGCGTGGCGCTGGTCAGCGAGGCGGGCGGCTACGTCAGCGATTTCCTCGCCGGCGACGGCCTCGCCAGGGGCGGCCCCATCGTCGCCTGCGCGCCGGGCCTGAAGGAGGTCCTGCTGGCGACCGCGCAGATCGAAGGGCTTACGCCGTGAACGATGAAACGATCACGCTCGCCGCTGGCGCGGCGCGGCTTCTCGTCGTCCCGCGCGGGGCGGAGGCGCGCGGCTGGCGCGTCGGCGAGGTCGAATTGCTGTGGCCGGGCGATCCGGCGGTCTGGGACCAGATCAGCCCGATCCTCTATCCCGTGGTCGGCTGGACGCGCGACGGCGGCGTTCGCGTCGGCGGCCGCCGTTATCCGCTCAAGGTTCACGGCTTCGCCGCGGCCCAGGACTTCCTCGTCGAGGCGGCGGGAGGCGACTTCGCGCGGCTGACGCTCCGCGACAACCCGGCGACGCGCGCTCTCTATCCGTTCGCCTTCACGCTCGCGGTCGAGTACCGCCTCGGCGGGACGACGCTTGAGGTCGCCGTGGAGGTCGGCAATCCCGGCGACGAGCCGGCCCCCTACGCCTGCGGCGTGCATCCGGGCTTCCGCTGGCCGTTCGCCGCGGGCGGGCGCGACGGCGCCGTCGTGCGCTTCGAGAAGGACGAGCCGGCCGAGGTCCCCGTGATCGCGCCCGGCGGGATGGTCAGCCAGGCAAGGCGTCCCATTCCGTTGCGCGACCGGACGCTGACGCTCTCCGACGCGCTGTTCGCCGACGACGCTTTGTGTTTTGTCAACCCGGCGAGCCGCTCGTTGCGCTTCGAGCAGGCCGACGGCTCGGCGATCGCCCTGGACTTTTCCGGCTTCGGCCTCGCCGCGCTGTGGACGCGCCCTGGCGCGCCGTTTCTCTGCCTCGAGGCGTGGACGGGCTACAGCGATCCCGAAGGCTTCGCCGGCGACCTGTTCGAGAAGCCGTCGATGCGCGTCCTTCAGCCCGGCGCGCGCGCGCGCCACGTCGCGACCTATAGGTTCCTCGCCGCCGCCGGCCGATGAGCAAGGAGTTGAGATGACTGGTTCCTCCGCCTTCGTTGTCGACGGCAAGGCGATCGCCGCCGAGGTGCTGGAGCGGGTCGCGGCCGGCGCGCGCGATCTCGTCGCCCGTCGCGGCGTCCAGCCCGGCCTCGCCGTCGTGCTGGTCGGCGAAGATCCGGCGAGCCAGACCTACGTCGCGAGCAAGGGTCGGGCCGCGGTCGCCTGCGGCTTTCACTCCGTTCAGCGCACGCTGCCCGCCGACACGCCGGAAGCGAAGCTGATCGCGCTGATCGAGCGGCTCAACGCCGATCCGGCGATCCACGGCGTTCTGGTGCAGTTGCCGCTGCCGGCCGGCCTGTCGGCGGCGCGGGCGATCGAGGCGATCGCGCCGGAGAAGGACGTCGACGGGCTGACGCCGGTCAACGCGGGCCTTATCGCCGCCGGCGCGTTCGACTGCGCGCTGGTTCCCTGCACGCCCGCCGGCGCGATGGTGCTTCTCGACAAGGCGTGCGAAGCGCTCGGGCGCCGGCTTGAGGGACTCGAGGCGGCGGTGATCGGCCGCTCCAACCTGGTCGGCAAGCCGCTGGCGCAGCTTTTGCTGGCGCGCAACTGCACGGTGACCATCGCCCATTCGCGCACCCGCGACCTGCCGGCGGTCGCCCGCCGCGCCGACGTGCTGGCGGTCGCGGTCGGCCGGCCGGAGATGGCGCGCGGCGACTGGGTGAAGCCCGGCGCGATCGTCATCGACGTCGGCATCAACCGCGTCCCCGCGCCGGAGAAGGGCGAGGGCAAGACGCGGCTGGTCGGCGACGTCGCCTACGCCGAAGCCGCCGCGCGCGCCGGCGCGATCACGCCGGTGCCCGGCGGCGTCGGCCGGATGACGGTGGCGATGCTGATGGCCAATGCGCTGAAGGCGGCCGAGCGCGCTGCGGCGCGGCGACCGCCCCGCGCATGACGTCAAGCTTCGGCCCCTTTTTGCGGCGAGGCTCGGGCCTTCGCGTCGCCAAGCCGGAGTTCGAGCCGATGAAGGAAGGAATCGCCGTCGCCGCAAGCCGCCGCGCGCCGCGGCTCGCGTTGGCCGCGGCGGCGGCGCTGTTGATCGCGGGACCGGCTCTGGCCGCCGACTGCGGCCAGAACGGCGACGGCTTTTCCGATTGGCTCGGACGCTTCAAACAGCAGGCGGCGGACGCAGGCGTCGCCTGGCCGGCGATCGACGCGGCGCTCGGCGACGTCGCGTACGACGGCGAGGTGATCGCGCATGACCGTCGCCAGCACGGCTTCGGCCAGAACTTCGCCGACTTCGCCGGCAAGCGCGTCACCGCCAACCGGGTCAAGAAGGGGCGGATGCTGCTGATACGCTACGCCGAGGCGTTCGACGCGATCGAGCGGCGCTACGGCGTGCCGGGACCGGTGCTGGTCGCGATCTGGGGTCTGGAGAGCGAGTTCGGCGCCGGCACGGGCGCCGTGCCGACCTTCACCGCGCTGGCGACGCTCGCCTACGACTGCCGCCGCCCGGAGCGCTTCCGCGGCGAGCTTTTCGCCGCGTTGAAGATCGTCGAGCGCGGCGACCTCGAGCCGGCGCAGATGCGCGGCGCCTGGGCGGGCGAGCTTGGCCAGACGCAGTTCCTGCCCTCGACCTATCTCAAATACGCGGTCGCCGCCGCGGGCGTCGGCGCCGCGGACCTGATCGACAATTCCGAGGACGCGCTCGCCTCGACCGCCAACTTCCTCAAGGCGAAGGGCTGGAAGCGCGGCGAGGGCTGGCATGAGGGCGAGCCCAACTACGCGGCGTTGCTGGAATGGAACTCGGCGCCGGTCTACGCTAAGACGATCGCCTATTTCGCCGACCGGCTGGCGGGCGTGGAGGAGGGCGAGAGCGAGCATTAGCGGAAGCCGCGCGCGGGTTGGGCGGCGGCGCGCCGGCGCGCGCGGGGCGTGGGGGATGTCGATGACCGACCGGGATTCTGCGAAGGCGGCGAACCGAGGCGAGCGGAGCGGGGCGTCGCTCTGGGCGATCGTCGTTCTGAACTTCGCGTTGTTCTACGCGGTGATTCTCTTTCAGTCGCTGTGGTTTTCCGGCGCCTTCGATTTCTTGCAGCAGGCGCCGAACCTCGGCGGACCGTTCGTCGCGTTGATCGCGGCGATCGCGCTGTTCGGCCGATTGAGCGACGAGGGCAGGGCGCGCGCGGCCTTGTTGCCCGGCGATCAAGAGGCCGCGCGCCGCCGCCTCTCTTCGCGGCTTGGCGACGATCCGACGGCGCGCGGCGCCGAGAGGGCTTATGCGTTCTTCCGCGACTACGCGTGCTTCGCCTCGCTGGGCGGCGCGATTTTCGCGATCGCCTACGTCGCCCTGATCGTCTGGTCGCCGATGTTCATTCCGACGCTGGAAATTACCGCGCTCTACTTCGTCGTCCTGGCGGCGCAATTTGTCTTGGCGCGACGGGCGGCGGCGAAAAGGGGCGCGCGGCTGGCGGAGATCGCGCGCGGCGCGGCGTCCCCCGCCGTTCGAAGCTGAGGGCCGGCGGGCGGGACGAGCGCGCCGGTTCGGCGCGACCGGAACGGCCGCTCTCAGTAGCAGGCGATGAATTCGCGGAACACCCAGCCTAGCGCGACGTCGTCCTGGTAGCGCGCGATATAGGCCCATGGCTTGCCGTCGGCGCCGACGCCCTCCTTGACCACCGAGACGAACGCGCCGTTCGACAGCGTTCCGACAATCTTGCCGTCGGGCGCCGCGCGCAGGTTGAGCGGCGTGCCGGTGGGGTCCATGACTTTACAGCGCGACTGCGCCCCGGCCGGCGAAGCCGAGGCGAGGGCGAGGATCGTCAGAAGCGCAAGCGCGAATCTCCACATGCTCCCCTCCTTTTGGCGCCGTCGCGGCGGCGGCGGCGAGCGATGATGCGCGAGGCGGCGACGCCGCGCAATCACGCGAGATTGTGAGCGCCGCCGCTCGCGTTTGACGCAGCGCATTGCGCATCGCGGCGCGCCGTCGGAGTTAGCGGAGGTTAGAGCAAGTCAACTTCGGAAATGCGACGCAAGATCACGACGGTCGGGGAAATTGTCACAACGTCAATCGACCCGTTCACGTTCTTGCGCAGCATGGCCAGAGACGCGCGGAATCGCGGGCGCGCGTCGTTTGGGCGGGGCCGTCGGCGCCGCCGTTCAAATCTGCGCGGCCGCATTGCGGCACGCGTCGGTTTCTGGCATAGCGCCCGCGATTCGCATGGAGCGGCGCGCGGCGCCGCAACACGGGGGCTGAACACATGATCTTGGGTTTGATCATATTGTGCGGCGCGCTGTCGCTCGTATACGGCGGCTACACCGTCAGCAAGCTGATGGCGGCCGACGCGGGCACGGCGCGGATGCAAGAAATTTCCGGCGCGGTGCGCGAAGGCGCGCAAGCCTATCTCAAGCGTCAGTATACGACCATCGCCATCGTCGGCGTGGTGGTGTTTCTCGCGCTTGGCGTGCTGTTGTCGTGGGTGGTGGCGATCGGCTTCCTGGTCGGCGCGATCCTCTCGGGCTCGGCGGGGTTCATCGGCATGAACGTGTCGGTGCGCGCCAACGTCCGCACCGCGCAGGCGGCGACGCAGTCGCTCGCCGGCGGCCTCGACGTCGCCTACAAGGCGGGCTCGGTCACCGGCCTTCTGGTCGCCGGCCTCGCGCTGCTCGGCGTCTCGGTCTACTTCTGGGTGCTCACCGGGCCGCTCGGCCACGCGGTCTCCGACCGCGTCGTGGTCGACGCGCTGGTGGCGCTCGGCTTCGGCGCCTCGCTGATCTCCATCTTCGCCCGTCTCGGCGGCGGCATCTTCACCAAGGGCGCCGACGTCGGCGCCGACCTGGTCGGCAAGGTCGAGGTCGGCATTCCCGAGGACGATCCGCGCAACCCGGCCACCATCGCCGACAACGTCGGCGACAACGTCGGCGACTGCGCCGGCATGGCGGCGGACCTGTTCGAGACCTACGCCGTGACGGTGGTCGCGACGATGGTGCTCGCCTCGATCTTCTTCGCCGGCAAGGACAACCTCGTCGTTACGATGCAGTACCCGCTGGCGATCTGCGGCGCCTGCATCATCACCTCGATCATCGGCACCTTCTTCGTCAAGCTGGGCGCCAACAACTCGATCATGGGCGCGCTCTACAAGGGCCTGATCGCCACCGGTCTGCTGTCGATCATCGGCCTCGCGCTGGCGACGCAGTACATCGGCTGGGGCGAGATCGGCGTCGTCGCCGGCCAGTCGATCGCCGGCTGGGCGCTGTTCATCTGCGGCCTTGTCGGCCTCGTCGTCACCTGCTTGATCGTCGTCATCACCGAGTACTATACCGGCTCGGGCAAGCGCCCGGTGGTGTCGATCGCGCAGGCGTCGGTCACCGGTCACGGCACCAACGTCATCCAGGGCCTCGCGGTGTCGCTGGAGTCGACGGCGCTGCCGGCGCTGGTCATCATCGCCGGCATCCTCGCCGCCTCCCAGCTCGCCGGATTGTTCGGCATCGCCATCGCGGTGACCACCATGCTCGGCCTCGCCGGCATGATCGTCGCGCTCGACGCCTTCGGCCCGGTCACCGACAACGCCGGCGGCATCGCCGAAATGGCGGGGCTGCCCAAGGAGGTGCGTCATTCGACCGACGCGCTCGACGCGGTCGGCAACACCACCAAGGCGGTCACCAAGGGCTACGCGATCGGCTCGGC
>CAZKHF010000136.1:0-7983 GCA_964552445.1 uncultured Bradyrhizobium sp.
GGCTGAGCGGGCGGCCGCTCAGCCCGGCGGTTCGTCAATCGCTTATCGAATGCGCCCATCGCCCGATAGGCCGCCCGCCACTCGCAACGCGACTTGCGCAGCCCCCCGTCTCCGCCGCCAAAGCCGCCACCCGCTCGCCTGCCTCGAGCCGGCGAACCAGCGCTTCCTTCTCTTGCGTCGACAATGGGGGCGGCGATCTCATCTCAAGGCTCCTTCTCGCTGAGCCCTGTCGCCAAAATCTCAATGTCGCAATTGCGGGGTCCGCTTCAACCTCGCTCGAACCCCGCATTCGGGGCGGTTCCCCGCCAGATTGCCTGTTTGCCGGAAACTGGCCCCCTCCTGTGTCCCCTGGTCGCTGGAGAGCGGCTTAGCGGGACGGCGTCCGCCGCCGGGACCGTCGCGGCGACTGTGGCGAATTGGCCACGCCGCGGCTCATTTTCCGCTCCCGCGCCGCCAAGACCGAAGCGAAAGATTGCGCCAAGGCGGCGGTTCCACGATTGTCTTGACGATTGGCGACTCGCCGGCCGCCGGCGGCGGCGGGCTGGGCGCGCCAAATGAAGCCGAGGGGTTGTGGAATGCGCCGTTCAACTCTGCTCTGCGCCGGCCTGGCGATCGCGGGGACGCTTTTGGCGGCGTCGGCCGCGTCGGCGACCCCGGGCTGGCCGCCGAACATCTACCAGATGCAGCAATCGGACGACCGTCCGCTCGCCTCGCCGGTCCCGCGCCAAACGGTCGCCTTCAACGGCCCCTACGCGCCTGGCACGATCATCGTCAACACCGCCGAGCGCCGGCTCTACTTCGTCCTGCCCGACCACCAGGCGCTGAAATACGGCGTCGGCGTCGGCCGGCCCGGTTTCACCTGGGCGGGCGCCTCCTACATCGCCAACAAGCGCGAGTGGCCGGACTGGACGCCGCCGCCGCAAATGCTGCGCCGCCGCCCCGACCTGCCGCGCCACATGGTGGGCGGCATCGACAACCCGCTCGGCGCGCGCGCGATGTACATCGCCGGAACGCTCTACCGCATCCACGGCTCCAATGAGCCCGACACCATCGGCCAGGCGGTTTCCTCGGGCTGCATCCGCATGACCAACGACGACGTCATCGACCTCTACGCGCGCGCCAGCGTCGGCGCGCGGGTCGTCGTCCTGCGCTAAAAGGCGCCCGCGGGCCGCGCCGGGCGCTCGCCCGCGCGGCCCGCCCCCTCCTTCCCTTGCCTGCGGCGCCGCATTATCTATTGCGGATGAATGACTTTGCGCCGCCTGCGCCGCCCGCGTTGATCGACCCGTTCGGTCGGGCGATCGCCTATGTGCGCGTCTCGGTCACCGACCGTTGCGACTTTCGCTGCGTCTATTGCATGTCGGAGGACATGAACTTCCTCCCCAAGCGCGACGTGCTGACGCTGGAGGAGCTCGACCGGCTGTGCTCGGCGTTCGTGCGCATGGGAACGCGCAAGCTGCGCGTCACCGGCGGCGAGCCGCTGGTGCGCCGCGGCGTGATGACGCTTTTCCGCGCGCTGTCGCGCCATCTCGCCGCCGGCGCGCTCGACGAGCTGACGCTGACCACCAACGGCTCGCAGCTCGCCCGCTTCGCCGCCGAGCTCGCCGATTGCGGCGTCCGCCGCGTCAACGTCTCACTCGACACGCGCGACCCGGAGAAGTTTCGCGCCGTCACCCGGTGGGGCGACCTCGACCAGACGCTGGCGGGAATCGCCGCCGCCGCCGCGGCGGGCCTGGCGGTGCGCGTCAACGCCGTGGCGCTGAAAGGCTTCAACGACGCCGAGGCGGTCTCGCTCGTCGAATGGGCGCACGGGCGAGGCTTCGACGTCGCCTTCATCGAGGTGATGCCGCTCGGCGCGGTGGCGGGCGACCGCTTCGACCAATTCCTGCCGCTCTCCGAGCTGAAGGCCCGGTTGGCGACGCGCTTCGCGCTCACGCCTTCGACGCACGCGACCGGCGGGCCGGCGCGCTATTTCGACGTGAAGGAGACCGGCGGCCGCATCGGCTTCATCACGCCGCTCAGCCACAATTTCTGCGAGAGCTGCAACCGCGTGCGCGTCGCCTGCACCGGCAAGCTCTACCTCTGCCTCGGCCGCGAGGACGCCGCCGACCTGCGCGAGCCGCTGCGCCGCTCGGAAGCCGACGACCTGCTCGACGCGGCGATCCGCGCGGCGATCGCCCGCAAGCCGAAGGGCCACGATTTCGTCATCACCCGCGCCATGAGCCGCGCCTCGACCGAACGCCACATGAGCGTGACCGGGGGGTAGCGGCTTGAAGCAGGCGCCCCACGACCCGCAAGATCGAAGGCGCGACGGCCGGATTCGACCTTTGGCGGAAGTTCCGACCTGCCCGACGATCGTCGTCTTCGGCGAAGCGGCGTCGCGCGCGCTTCCGATCGGATGAGCTATCGATTAGACAAACGGGTCGCCGTTCGCGCGACTGCGCGGCGCTTGGGCGCTTCAGCTTCACGCGAGGCCCGACGCCTACGTTCGGTTGATCGCGCGACGCACAGGCTGGATTCGCCGCGCACCCAAGGATTGGCCGCAGATGTCTGTCGCCGCTGCAACCCGCTCGGGGCCGGACGATTTCGAGGACGGTTCGCTTTTGGGACAAACCCTCGACATCCTCAGGCTGCTTCGTTCGGGCGGCGACGAGCGCCTCGCGCTGGATCCAATCGCGCGGCGGGACCCTCACGGCTGTAGCGACCGCCCCGAGCCCGAGGCGGCGCTGTTCGCCTCCTCGACCGCGTCCAGCGTGTCGCAGCGAAGCCTCGACGCGGCTCGGCGCGGCTGGCGCCGGCTTGCCGCCAGTCCGGAGCGCCTGCCCGCTCGGCTGCCGACATGGTTCGACGCCGTTCGCGACCGCATCCTGAAATACTGCGGGGCCCCCGAGGCCGATTGCGTCCTCGCCGCCTCGGGGACAGACGCCGAACTGATCGTCCTCGCGCTCGCCGCGGGCGCCCTGCGTCGGCCCGTCACCAATATCGTGCTCGCGCCGGGGGAAACCGGACGCGGCGTCGTGGTCGCGGCGGCTGGGCGGCATTTCCACGATGGCGCGCCTTTCGCCGCCGTCGCCGCCGGCGCGCGACTGGCGGGCTGGGAGCATGCCGACATTCGCGTCGAGACCGTGGAAATCCGAGACGCCGCCGGCGCGACGCGCGCGCCGGCGGCCGTCGAGGGCGACGCGCGCGCGCTCGCGCGCGCAGCGATCGCGGCGGGTCGCGGGGCGCTGCTGCACCTCCTCGACGTCTCGAAGACAGGTCGCGAAGGCCTGAGCCTGGAGGCGGCGCGCAGCATCGCCGCCGAAGCGCCGGAGCGCACGCTGGTCGTCGCCGACTGCTGCCAGTTGCGGTGCGCCCCTGAGCGGCTGCGCGCCCTGCTCGACGCGGGCTTCCTGCTGACCCTTTCGGGGTCCAAGTTCGCCGGCGGACCGCCATTCTCGGGCGCGGCGATCACGCCAAAAGGATGGCTCGCGCGATTCGACGCCTCGCTGCTGCCGTCTGGCCTGTCGGCCCACGCGGCCGAGCTCGACTGGCCGCCGGCCCTGCGCGGCGCGCTCGCCGGGCGCGCCGTCGCCCGGGCCAACGTCGGCCTCGGCCTGCGCTGGCTCGCCGCGCTCGCCGAGCTGGAGCGCTTCGCCGAGATCGAGCCGGCGCTCGCGCGGCGCGTGCGAGCGCGCTTCCGCGCCGATGTCGCGCGTTCCGTAGAGGGATGCGGGCGGGCGGCCCTGGAGCCGTGCGATGGCGACGTCGCCCGCTGGCCTGAGACGATCGCCACGCTGCGCCTGCGGCGCGGCGATGGAAGCGTCGCGTCCAAAGCGGAAGCGGAGCGTTTGCGCGTCGCCCTGCGCGAGCCCCTGCCCGGCGCCGGGAATGTGGCGGCGCGACGCTTCCACGTCGGCCAGCCGGTCGGCGTCGGCGAAGAGACCGCGTTGCGGATCTGCCTCAGCGCGCCGTTGATCAACGCCGTCGCCGACCGCATCGACGCAGGACTCAGCTTCGACGCGGCCTATGCGCCTCTGTTCGCCGACGTGGCGGCGCTGTTCGAAAAATGGCGGCTCCTCGCCAGGCGTCTGGAGAGCGAGGAAACGAGCGACGCGCGCCTGCGGGCGGCCGCGTGAGCCAGGCCGATCCCGCCTCCGACAGCCTCGATCCCGAGGATTGGGCGAGCTTTCGCGCCGCCGCGCACCGCGCGCTCGACGGCATGATCGACCATATCGCCTCGCTTCGCGATCGGCCGCTGTGGACCGCGGCGCCCGACGAAGCGCGCGCGCGGTTTCGCGCGCCCCTGCCGAGGGCCGGCCGCTCGCTCGACGCCGCGCTCGCCGACTTTGACCGCTACGTCAAACCCTATGTGACCGGGAACGGCCACCCGGGCTTCATGGGCTGGGTGCATGGCGCCGGCGCGCCGGTCGGCATGGTCGCCGAGATGCTCGCCGCCGGCCTCAACGCCAACTGCGGCGGGCGCAACCATATCGGCCTCGAGGTCGAGCGCCAGATCGCGCTGTGGATGGCGGAGGCGCTCGGCTTTCCCGCGACCTCCGCCGGATTGTTCGTCACCGGCGCGTCGATGGCCAACTTTCTCGCCGTTCTCGTCGCGCGCAATCATCGTCTCGGCGACGATGTTCGTCGAACCGGGCTGCCGGCGAAGACGCGTCTCGTCGCCTACGCGTCGCGGGCCGCGCACGGCTGCGTGACGCAGGCGATGCAACTCGCGGGCCTCGGCGCCGACGCGCTGCGGCTGGTCGCGTGCGACGCGAACGGCGCGATGCGCGTCGACGAGCTGGAGCGGCTCTGGGGGGCCGACCGTTCGGCCGGCCTCGCGCCGTTCCTCGTGGTCGGCACGGCCGGATCGGTCGACATCGGCGCCATCGATCCGCTGGCGCGGCTCGCTGATTTCTGCGCCGAGCGCGGGCTGTGGCTCCACGTCGACGCCGCCTTCGGCGCGATGCTGGCGTTCTCCGCCAAGCTGCGCGGCCGGCTCGCCGGCGTCGAGCGGGCGGACTCGATCGCTTTCGATTTCCACAAATGGGCGCACGTCCCTTACGACGCCGGGTTCCTGTTGACCCGCGACGCCGAGGCCCAGCGCCGCACGTTCGCCGCCGAGCGCGGCTATCTGACCCGCGCGCGGTCAGGGCTCGCGGCGGGCGACGTCTGGCCGTGCGACCTCGGCCCCGATCTCTCCCGCGGTTTTCGCGCCCTGAAGACCTGGTTCACGCTGACCACATTGGGGACCGATCGTCTCGGCGCCGCGATCGAACGCAACTGCGCCCTCGCCGCCCGTCTCGCCGCCCATATCGGCCGCTCGCGACAGTTTGAGCTCAGCGCGCCCGTTTCGCTCAACATCGTCTGCTTCACGCTGACAGGCGGCGATCGCGACGCGCGCAACCGCGCCCTGGTCGAAGCGCTGCACGGCGGCGGCCGCTGGGCGCCGTCGATCACGCGGCTCGACGGCGTCGCGACAATTCGCTGCGCGATCGTCAATCATCGCACGCGCGCCGCCGACATCGACGCGTTCGCCGAGGACATCGAGAGCCTCGCGGCGCCCGCGACGTGAGCCCGCCGAGAGCGGCGCCGGTCGTTCGCGCCGCGCCGAGCTGAACGGCCCGCCCGCGCTCCACGTCGGCGGCCCAGCGCGCAGGCCGGGTCGCGCGAGGCGGATCAGCCGCCGATTGCGGTCGGCTTCGGCGCGCGCGGCGCCTGAATCCGGCGCTCCATCATGTCCTCGAAGGCGGCGAGGATCGCCTGCACGCGCGGGATCTTGTAAGCGTACTCCGCTTCCTCGGGGAAGTAGACCGACATCGTGGCGTTGGCCTCGAAAACGAATACGCGACCGTCTGGCAGCACGGTGTAGTCGACGCCGGCGTAATCCAGATCGAGTCGCTCGCCGATGGCGGCGACCGCCGCCGCCGCGCGCGCGCCGAGGGCCTCCGCCGGGCGTTCGAAGAATCGGCGCTCCTCCTCCTGCTTCCAGTTCTCGCCGAGCATGCTGGCCGAGAAGTAGTGGACGAGCCAGTTTGGCGAGATCGCCAGGTGATAGTGGTAGGGTCGGCGGTCGACGAAGATGGTGCGATACTTGCGGTAGTGGCCGTCGCCGCTCCGATAATCGCAAAAGGCGATGAAATAATAGAAATCGACCTCTTCGAACGACATCGCTTCGAGGTCGGCGGCGGTCTTGGCCAGCCTGACGCCGACGCCGCCCTGCTGTCCGAACGGCCTGACGATCATCGGCCACGTGAGGCCAGCCTTCTCCAAGCGATGGCATAGCCCGCCGGCCCTGATCTCGTCGCGCGAGAGGCGAGCGACCGGAGCGACGGCGACGTCGGGAACGCCGGCCAGCAGCTCAGGCGTCATGTCCCGCCGCGTGCGGGCGATGCGGTCGGGCGGATTGAGCAGCGGACGTGAGGTCTGACTCGCGAAGCTTGTGGCGCGCGCAAAGCATTCGCGGTCCCAGTCGGCGTTGGCCGCGACGTTGAACGCCAAATCATAGGGGGGCAGAGCGGCCTGCTGCTCGTCGGTCGCGTAGTCGATTTGCCAGCGGATCAGGCTATTGACCCGGTCGGGCAGCAATTGGCGGAACGGCGTGTTGCCGCTCGACGGCGTGCACAGGACCAATACCGTCCGGCGGTGTTCGACGGCCGGGACGATCTCGAGCGGAAGCGGACGGGGGACCTTATCGTGGTAGGGCCGCGCCTCGGCAAAGCGGCCGGAGTCCTCGAGCAGCCGGGCGAGCTGAAAATTGACGACCTCGACGCCCGGCGCCAGCTTCGCCGCGCGTTGGAACCACTCGATGGCGAATTGGTCCGCCTCTTTCGATCCCCGCAACACGCCGGCGAGCGCGAACACGCAGCCGAGGTTGAAGATCGCCGGCAGGTAGTCGGGTCTGAGGTTGACGCATAGCGAGAAGCAGCTCGCCGCCTCGACGAGCCGATCGTTTAGCTGGAACAGCCTGCCGAGCGCGAAATGGACCTCGACCCAGTCCGGCCGCAGCAGCAAGGCCTTCCGAAAATGCGCGACGGCGCCCTCGACGTCGCCCTCCGCGGCGAGAACCTCGGCGAGGTTGGCGAGCGCGTCGACATTGTCGGGCGCGATCGCCAGCGCCTTGCGGAACAGGGTCGCCTTCTCCGCCCGAGGCGCGACCAAGCCAAGATTGTTGAGGGCGGCGACGTTGGTCGGGTCGTCCTCGAGCGCCATTCTGTAAGCCTTCTCGGCTTCGTCGTGACGACCGGCTCTGTGGCATCGCACCCCCGCGGCGAATAGCCGGCGAGATCGATCCGACGGCGTCTCCGCGCGCGGAGGCTCGCGTTTGCGAAGCGCGCTGTGCTGGAAGCCCACTATGCGCGACCCTTTCCCTGCGCGCGACGGCGCGCAGTCGAGCGAAAGCGCTCAAAGGGGGCGCCCTGCGAAGCCAAGTCATCGCTCTGTCAATGGAGCTTCGCTGGCGACCTTCGCCGACGCGCCTTGACCGAGACTGGATCACGATTTCGTGCTCTCGCAAACGATCGAGCGGGACCTCGGGGAACGCGCGTCTCAATCCGACGCCTAGAGGCCGACTCCAGTCGCCCCGGGGTGACGCTTGCCTTCCGCCCCGCGACATTTCGCCGGGGGCGCCTTGCGTCGTATTCTCTCCCGCGCACCGGCTAGCGGCCGCCCCGCCGCTAGCTTATATGCGTTCTCAAGACGGGGCCTTGACCCCCGTCGGGAAAGGATGGGTGGTCATGGCCGACGTTCGCGAGCGCATCGAGAAGCTGATCAACGACAATCCGGTGGTGCTGTTCATGAAGGGCACGCCGGAGGCGCCGCAATGCGGCTTCTCCGCCCAGGTGGCGCAGATCCTCGACTATCTCGGCGCGCCGGTCGTCGGCGTCAACGTGCTCGAGGACCCGGAAATCCGCCAGGGGATCAAGGAATTCGCCAACTGGCCGACCATCCCCCAGCTCTACGTCAAGGGCGAGTTCGTCGGCGGCTGCGACATCGCCCGCGAGATGT
>CAZKHF010000137.1:0-7983 GCA_964552445.1 uncultured Bradyrhizobium sp.
GACTGCAATTGTTCGGCGTCGGCGACAATTTCAAGCCGATCGTGATCGGGACGGTCATCGTGTTGGCGGTCGTTCTGGACACCTATCGGGACCGGTTCCTGCGCTCGATCGAGATCCGCTGACGCGCCATAACGTGAATCGACGCGTGGTTCCGGCGCCGGCCTGCGCGCGAAAACATTGAATGCAAGAGGTGGGAATGGGCCGAGCTATCGCAGCGTTTCACAGGCGCGAGGGCCGGTTAGGGCGGCGCTTCGTGAAATGACGCCGCTTCGGGGCAGCAAGTCTGGCCCCGCCGCCGCTCCTTCGAATGTCCGGTTTCGCTGGCAAGCGGCCCTGTTGGCGCAGCGTCCGTTTCGGAGGCGCTGCGACCATCGGCTGAACGGCTAACTTGGGCGCGAGCCAGTCGCCGCCGCCGAGCGGACATCAGGCCGCTTCCTTCTCTTCTCCGCCACGCCCATCCGCGCGCCGCGGGTTCGTCCGTGGCCGCCAGCCCGCCTCGCGCGTCGCCTCTCGTCGCCCCTCACAGCGTCTCGGTCACCTTATGCAGGTTGCGCGGGCGGTCGGGGTCGCGGCCGCGGCGGCGCGCCAGCGCTTCGGCGACGCCGTAGAAGCGGTGGATCATCGGAATCGGCGCCAGGACCGGCGCGCCGGCCGGCGCGGCGGCGAGCGCATCGTCGCCGTCGAGGCCGCCGGCCTCGACCTTGAGGATGCGCGCGCCCATCTCGGCGAGGCGATCGAGCGCCGACTCCATGCTCGCGCGCGCCGCGTCGCTCGGCATGAAGGCGACGATGAGAAAACCGGGGCCGACCAGCTCCGCCGGTCCGTGCAGCACCTCGGCCGACGAATAGGCCTCCGCGTGGATGGCGCAAGTCTCCTTCAGCTTCAGCGCCGCTTCGGCGGCGACCGCGTAGGTCGCGCCGCGCCCGAGCACGAAGGCGTCCTCGACCTCGGCGAGCGCCTCGATCATCGCTTCGGGCGGCGGGGCGGTCTGGCCGGCGAGCACGCCGGGCAGGTCGGCGAGCGCTTGGGCGAGCGTTTCGTCGCCGCGCCAGGCGGCGACCAGGCCGGCGCCCGCGGCGAGCCCGGCGATCATCGACTTGGTCGCCGCCACCGAACGCTCCGGCCCCGCCTGCAAGGGCGCCAGCGCCTCCGCCTCGCGCGCCAGCGGGGAATCGACCTCGTTGACCAGCGCGATGGTGAAGGCGCCGCCGCGCCGCGCGGCGCGCTGGGTCTCGACGATGTCGGGGCTGCGGCCCGACTGCGAGATCGAGATCGCCGCCGCGCCGTTAAGGCGCAGCCGCACGTGATAGAGCGAGGCGATCGACGGGCCGATCGACGCGCAGGGCGTCGCCAGCTCGGATTCGATCAGGTGCTGGAGATAGAGCGCGCAATGATCGGAGCTGCCGCGCGCGATGGTCACGGCGACCGGCGGATCGAGCGCGCGCAGGCGCGCGCCGATCGCGGCGAGCCGCTCGCCGTTCAGCGCCAGCTGGCGCGCGAGCGTGGCGGCCGCCTCATCGATCTCCGCGCGCATGAAGGTCGGCTGGTCGGTCATCGGCGCTCCTTGCGATGAGGGGAAGCGAGCGTCAGCTCGGAGACGAAATCGTAGGCGTCGGCGCGATACCACGAGCGGGTGTATTCGACGCCGGCGCCGTTGGCGAGATAGGCGATGCGCACGATGTAGAGCGCCGCGCTCTTCGGCTCGACGCCGAGCAGCGCGGCGTCCTGGTCGGAAAGCGCCGTCGCGCGCAGCCGCTGCAGGCCGCGCACCGGCTTGAAGCCGCGCGCCGCGAGCGCGTCGTAGAGCGAGCCGTCGAAGGTGTCCCAGTCGGGCAGGCAGCGCAGCGGCGCCACCGTGCGGTCGATCGCCATCGGCGCGCCGTCGGCGAGGCGCAGGCGACTGAGGCGCAGCACCCGCTCGTTCGGGCCGACGCCGAGCATCATCGCCTCCTCGGGCGTCGGCAGGAACACGCCGCGCTCAAGGTCGCGCGAGCCGGCGGCGAAGCCGCGCAGCCGCATGTCTTCGCTGAAGCTGGTGAGCCGCGACGAAGGCTGGTCGACGCGCGGCGTCGCGCGATGGATGAAGGTGCCGGCGCCTTGGCGGCGGAAGAGCGCGCCCTCGGCGATCAACCGCGCGATGGCGCGGCGCAGCGTGGTGCGCGACACCCCAAGAAGCTTGCAGAGCGCGCGCTCGCCGGGCAGCACCTGCGTCTCGGCGAAGCGCCCGGCGTCGATTTCGCGCCGCAAGGCGTAGGCGGCGGCGTCGTAGAGCCGCCCCGCGCGCGGCGCTCTGCGAGCGAGGCTCATTGGCGTCCGCCCTCGTCGCCATGTCGGCTGCTCGATCCGCCAAGGGCGCGGCGAAAAGCGCCGACGGCGCGTTTCGATTCGGCCAAGACGCGTCCCCTTGGCGCGACCCGAGGTCGCGATCCGGCGAGTCGCGACGCCCAAGCCGCGACCCTGGACAGGTGGTATGCGATAGGCTAACGATAAATACAAGAGGTATCCTCCGGTGGTATCTTATCCGCCGCCGGCGAGGCGACGTGGAGGGCCCGCTTTCGCCGCGCTTCCCGCGGCGCGCGCGTCGACGCTAAGCGGCGCGCTCGCTATAGTCGCGGCGAGCGAGGGACCATGGCTTGACCAGGGTGAAAGCTCATCATGGGGAGATGACGATGAAGAGAAGCTTCAGGTTGGCCGCCGGGGCGGCCGTCGCGACGGCGGCCCTGTTGGCCGGAATCGCCGCCGCCCAGGCGGGTTCGTTGAAGATCGAGAGCTGGCGCAACGACGACGCCGACATCTGGAACAGCCAGATCATTCCCGCCTTCAACAAGCACTATCCCGACATCAGGGTCGAGTTCGCCCCCTCGGCGCCGGCCGAATACAACGCGTCGCTCAACGCGCGGCTCGCCGGCGGCACCGCGGGCGATCTCATCACCTGCCGTCCGTTCGACGCCTCGCTCGACCTCTACAACAAGCATCAGCTTGACGCGCTGACCGATCTCAAGGGCATGGAGGGGTTCTCGACCATCGCCAAGGCCGCCTGGACGACCGACGACGGCAAGACCACCTTCTGCGTGCCGATGGCCTCGGTCATCCACGGCTTCATCTACAACAAGGACGCCTTCAAGAAGATCGGCGCCGCCGAGCCGAAGACGGTCGCCGAGTTTCACGACATCCTCGACAAGCTGAAGAAGGACGGGACCTACACGCCGATCGATCTCGGCACCGCCGACCAGTGGGAAGCCGCGACCATGGGCTTCCAGAACATCGGCCCCAACTACTGGAAGGGCGAGACCGGCCGCCTCGACCTGATCGCCGGCAAGGAGAAGTTCACCGACCCGCAGTACGTCGCGGTGTTCAAGGAGCTGGCGAGCTGGGCGCCTTACATGGGCTCGGGCTTCCAGGCGCAGAAATATCCCGACAGCCAGAACCTGTTCTCGCTCGGCAAAGCGGCGATCTATCCCGCCGGCTCGTGGGACATCTCGACCTTCCGCTCCCAGGCCCAGTTCGAGATGGGCGCCTTCAAGCCGCCGCTGCCGCCCGGCGCGACCGATTGCTACATCTCCGACCATGTCGACATCGCCATGGGCGTCAATTCCGCCTCGAAGAACAAGGAGGACGCGAAGAAGTTCCTCGAATGGCTGACGACGCCGGAATTCGCCTCGATCTACGCCAACGCGCTGCCCGGCTTCTTCCCGCTGTCGAGCGCGGCCGTGACGATCAAGGACCCGCTCGCGGCGACCATGGTCGGCTGGCGCAAGGACTGCAAGTCGACCATCCGCAACTCCTACCAGATCCTGTCGCGCGGCACGCCGAACCTGGAGAACGAGCTGTGGAACGTCTCGGCGCAGGTGATCAACGGCGCCTTGTCGCCGGAAGCGGCGGGCAAGCAGCTGCAGGACGGTCTCGACAAGTGGTATAAGCCGGCCAAGTGAGGCGCGTCCTCGTCTCTGTTCGGCGCCCGGCGCCACTTTCTTTCGCGGCGCGCGACAGCAACCGCGCTCCTTCTCCCGCGCGCGGGAGAGGGAGCGCCTGAACGATCGGGCGCCGCGAGAGCGCGAAGATGGCCGAACCCCTGTCGCAAGTCGTCGCCTCGATGCCGCGCGGGCGCTTCGTCGCGCTGATGGCGTTGTTCCTCGGCCCGGCGGTGGCCGTCTACTCGCTGTTCTCGATCTGGCCGCTGATCGCCACGATGGGGCTGGCCACCTACGCCAATGACGCCGGCGGCGGCTATCGCTTCGTCGGCCTCGCCAATTTCGTCAGCTTGTTCGGCGACGCGGTGTGGTCGAAGCCGTTCGTCAACGCGCTCGTCAACAACCTGATCTTCTTCTGCGTGCACATGCTGGTGCAGAACCCGATCGGCATCGCCCTCGCCGGGCTCTTGAGCCTGCCGGGCCTCAAGCTCAAGGGGCTCTACCGCACGCTGATCTTCCTGCCGACCATGCTGTCGGTGGTGATCGTCGGCTTCTCGTGGAACCTCATCCTGTCGCCCTTGTGGGGCGTCGCCTCGGGGGCGTTGAAGGCGGTCGGGCTCGGCCAATGGTTCGCCCCTTGGCTCGGCCTGCCCTCGACCGCGCTGGTGACGCTGGCGCTGATTTCGGTGTGGCAGTTCGTCGGCATCCCGATGATGCTGATCTACGCGGCGCTGCTCAACATTCCCGACGAGCTGATCGACGCCGCGCGGGTCGACGGGCTCGGGCATCTGCGCATCTTCCTGCACATCAAGCTGCCGCTGGTCCTGCCCACCATCGGCCTGGTGTCGATCCTGACCTTCGTCGGCAACTTCAACGCCTTCGACCTCATCTACTCGGTCAAGGGAGCGCTCGCCGGGCCGAATTTCGCCTCCGACATCCTCGGCACCTTCTTTTACCGCACCTTCTTCGGCAACCAGCTTCAGCTCGGCAACCCGACCATGGGCGCGGCGGTGGCGACGGTGATGTTCTTCATCATCCTCGCCGGCGTCTGCCTCTATCTCTTCATCGTGCAGCGGCGCATGCGCCGCTACGCGTTCTGAGGGGGCGAAGGCATGCTCGCGCCGCGCGCCCGCGTCGCCGCCGTCCACGCGATCCTCATCGCCTACTGCGCGCTCGCCGTCGGACCGATCCTCTTGGTGGTGATGAACTCGTTCAAGGCGCGCAACGCCATCTTCGCCGCGCCGCTCGCGCCGCCG
Organism: uncultured Bradyrhizobium sp.; assembly: GCA_964552445.1. Classification (GTDB taxonomy): domain Bacteria; phylum Pseudomonadota; class Alphaproteobacteria; order Rhizobiales; family Beijerinckiaceae; genus Roseiarcus. Next base: position 5,168 of record CAZKHF010000137.1, read on the forward strand.
AGCGCGGCGACCTTCTCGCTGATCGGCTACGAGAAGGTGTTCCGCGCTTCCCATATCGGCGTCTACTTCGCCAACTCGCTGATCGTCACGCTGGTGAGCATGGCGCTGGTGCTGCTGTTCGGCGCGATGGCGGCGTGGGCGCTGAGCGAATACAAGTTCCGCGGCTCGACCGCGCTCGCGCTCTATCTCTCCATCGGCATCATGGTGCCGATCCGGCTCGGCTCGGTGGCGATCCTGTCGATGCTGCGCGCCGCCGGCCTCAACGACACGCTGACCGGGCTGATCCTGGTCTACATCGCCCAAGGCCTGCCGATGGCGATCTTCATCCTCAGCGAGTTCATCGCGCAGATCCCCAGGGACCTGCGCGACGCGGCGCGCTGCGACGGCGTGCCGGAGACGCGCATTTTCTTCGAGGTGATCGCGCCGCTGCTCAGACCCGCCATCGCCACCGTCGCCGTGTTCACCATCGTGCCGATCTGGAACGACCTGTGGTTCCCGCTGATCCTGACGTCGAGCGATTCGACGCACACGATCACGCTCGGCGTGCAGCAGTTCCTCGGCCAGTACATCACCGACTGGAACTCGGTGCTGGCGGCGCTGTCGATGGCGATCCTGCCGGTGGTGGCGATCTATGTCGTGTTCTCGCGTCAGCTGATCAGCGGCCTCACCGCCGGGGCGGTCAAATAGGGTTCAACGGAGCGTCATGGCCAATCTGCGCGTCGCCGGTCTCCACAAGAACTACGGCTCGACCCGGGTGCTGAGCGACATCGAGCTCGACATCGCCGACGGCGAGTTCGTCGTGCTGGTCGGCCCCTCCGGTTGCGGCAAGTCGACGCTCTTGAGGATGATCGCCGGCCTCGACGCGCCGAGCGCGGGCGACATCTTCATCGGCGGCAGGCTGGTCACCGCCCTCGCCCCCGCCGAGCGCAAGATCGCCATGGTGTTCCAGTCCTACGCGCTCTATCCGCACATGGACGTGCGCAAGAACATGACCTTCGGCCTCAAGTTCACCGGCGTCGCGCCGAAGGAGCGCGCGCGCCGGGTCGCCGAGGCGGCGCGCATGCTGCGGCTCGATGAGCTGCTTGACCGCTATCCGCGCGACCTCTCCGGCGGCCAGCGCCAGCGCGTCGCCATCGGTCGCGCCATCGTGCGCGAGCCCGCCGTGTTCCTGTTCGACGAGCCGCTGTCGAACCTCGACGCGGCGCTGCGCATCTCGACGCGGGTCGAGATCGCGCGGCTGCACCGCCTGCTCCGCGCCACCATCGTCTACGTCACCCACGACCAGATCGAGGCGATGACCCTCGCCGACCGCATCGCGGTGATGAACCAGGGACGCATCGAGCAGGTCGGCAAGCCGCTCGACCTCTATTACGCGCCGGCCAATCTGTTCGTCGCCGGCTTCATCGGCTCGCCGGCGATGAATTTCTTTCCCGCCGAGGTCGAAAGCGTCGCCGGCGGCGAAGCGCGCCTGACCGGCGCGGCGATGGCGCCGCTGGTCCTGCCCGCCGACGGCCTCGCCAAGGGCGCGAAGCTGACCCTCGGCGTCCGGCCGGAGCACCTGACGCTTCGCGGCGAAACGGGCTTCGCCGCCGAGGGCGTGGTCGAGCTGGTCGAACGGCTCGGCGAAGCCTCCTTCGCCCATGTGCGGCGCGCCGACGACAAGATGCTGGTCGCCGAGGTGCGCGGGCGCGACACGCCCGAGCCGGGCCAAACCGTGACCTTCCGCGCCCCGGCGCGCGAGCTGCACGTCTTCGACGCCGAAGGGCGGCGCATCGCAGGCGCTGGCTGAGCGCGGCGGGCGACGATTGCGCGCCCTTCCCCCCTCCCCCTGCGGGAGAACGCCGCGCCGCCCGACGTTCATCCGGCCGGGGCTAGTGGTTCGAATCTCTCACTTGGCGCCCGTCGAGATCGCCGCTCTGAAGGCCGCGCTCGACCCGTTGTAGACATTCCCGGCGGCGCAGAAAGCGAGAAGGCTGTGTGAAAAAGAATCGTGCGACCGTGTCAGGGCGCTAGAAACGCCGACACTTCCTCCGCCGGCATCGGACGGCTGATCAAGTAGCCTTGGATCTCGTCACATCCCTCCGTCCTCAGCCAAACGAACTGGTCTTCGCTCTCGACGCCTTCGGCCACGGTGGCAATGCCGAGCGCTTTGGCCAGACTGATGATCGCGCGCACGATCGCGACGCTGTCGTCTCGCTTGCCGAGTTCGCTGACAAACGAGCGGTCGATTTTAATCTTGTCGAACGGGAAGCGATGCAGATAGCCGAGGCTGGCGTAGCCGGTGCCGAAGTCGTCCATGGCGATCATGATCTTCTTAGCGCGGATGGCGTGAAGGATAGTGATCGCCTGGTTCGTATCGCCGATCATCACGCCCTCCGTGATCTCGACAATCAATCGCGAACTGGCGATTCGCGACGACGCGATCGCGTCGACGATCGTCGGAATGAGGGCGGCCGACTTGAACTGCGTCGCGGACACGTTGACCGCCACTTTAATATGCCGAGGCCACTTGACGGCTTGCTTGCACGCCTCCCCGATCACCCACTCCCCGATCGGCACGATCAGTCCGAGCTCCTCCGCCAGCGGAATGAACTCGCTCGGCGGGACATTGCCGCGGACGGGATGGCGCCAGCGCAGCAAGGCCTCGAAGGATTTGACCGTCCTGTCGGCCGCGGACACGACGGGCTGGAAATTGAGGTGGAACTGGTTCTCGGCGAGCGCGGCCCGCAGGTCGTCTTCCATATGGCGGCGGCGCTGGACTTGCTCGTCCATCGCCTTTTCGAAGAAGGTGTAGCCGCCGCGCCTTTCCGCTTTCG
>CAZKHF010000138.1:0-3874 GCA_964552445.1 uncultured Bradyrhizobium sp.
GCGCGCTCGAGCGCGCCGGTGGTGGTCGAATTCTGGGCGGAATGGTGCGCGCCCTGCCGCGCCATGGCGCCGGTGCTTGACGCGCTCGCCGACGAGCTTCGCGGCAAGGTCAAGATCGCCAAACTCGCCATGGACGACAATCCCAACGTCGTCGCGCGGCTTGGCGTCCGCTCCGCCCCGACGCTGATGGCGTTCAAGGGCGGCGAGCCGGTCGCGGTCAAGCGCGGCGCGGCGTCGAAAGCCGAGCTGGCGCGCTGGATCGCCGCCGCGTTGTAGGACCCGCGGCCCGAAGGACAGGCGGTTGCGCCTTTCCGCGCTTCGGCGGTAGATTGAGCCGTTTCCTCGATCCGGCGGCCGCTGCGATGTCGCGGATTTTCCTCAGCCATTCGAGCCAGGACGACTTCGTCGCCATCGCCCTCAAGGATTGGCTGAAGGAAGAAGGCTGGGACGACGTCTTCCTCGACCTCGATCCCGCGCGCGGCATCGTCGCCGGCGAGCGCTGGGAACGCAAGCTGCACGAGGCGGCGCGCCGCTGCGAGGCGGTGATCTTCCTCATCTCGCGCCCTTGGCTCGAGTCGGGTTGGTGCCGCAAGGAATACGCGCTCGCCCGCGGCCTCAACAAGAAACTGTTCGGCGTCGTCATCGACCCCGGCGAGACCATCGCCTCGCTGCCCGAGGAACTGACCGACGCTTGGCAGGTCGTCGACCTCGTCCACCGGCAAGACATGGTGGTGCGGCGCGCCGCCAACCCCGACAGCCACGCCGAGGCCCACGTCGCCTTCTCGCGCGAAGGCCTCGCCCGGCTGAAGGCGGGCCTGGAGAAAGCGGGACTCGACGCGCGTTTCTTCGCCTGGCCCCCGGCCGACGAGCCGACGCGCGCGCCTTACCGCGGCCTCAAGCCGTTCGAAGCGGTCGACGCGGGGATTTTCTTCGGCCGCGACGCGCCGATCGTCGTCTTCGTCGACGCGCTGCGCGGCCTCAGGGCCGCCGCGCCGCCGCGGCTCTTGGCCCTGCTCGGCGCGTCGGGGGCGGGCAAGTCGTCGTTCCTGCGCGCCGGCCTTTTGCCGCGCCTGGCGCGCGACGACAGCCAGTTCCTGCCGCTGAAGCCGATCCGGCCGGGGCGCGCGGCGCTCTCCGGCGACGAGGGCCTGCTGGCGGCGCTGGAGGCGGCTTTTCCCGACCGGCCGCGCGCCGAGCTGCGCGCGGCGATGGCCGGCGGCGCGGCGGGCTTGCGGCCGCTCCTCGCCGACCTCGCCGCCGAGGCCCACAAGCGCACGCTCGATCAGCGGCCAACCGGCGAGACGCCGACCGTGGTCATCGCCATCGACCAGGCCGAGGAGCTGTTCCGCCCCGAGAGCGGCGACGAAGGCGCGGCGCTGCTCAAGCTGATCGGCGATCTCGCCGTTGCCGACGCCCCCGCGACGATCGCGATCTTTTCCATCCGCTCCGACGCCTACGACGCGCTGCAGAACGCCAAGGCGTTCGAGGGCCTGCCGCAACTGCCGCTGTCGCTGCCGCCGATGCCGCGCAACGCCTATCGCGAGGTGATCGAAGGCCCGGCGCGGCGCGTGGTCGAGGCGGGCGGCAAGCTCACGGTCGAGCCGCGGCTCGCCGAGCGGCTGCTGGAGGACGTCGAGAGCGGCGGCGGCAAGGACGCCCTGCCGCTCATCGCCTTCACGCTGGAGCAGCTTTACCGCGAATACGGCCGCGCCGGGGCGCTTCGGCTCGCCGACTACGAGGCAATGGGCGGCCTCAAAGGCGCGATCGACGCGGCGGTCGAGCGCGCCTTCGTCCGCGCCGATTCCGATCCGCGCGTGCCCAGCGCGCGCGCCCAGCGCGAGGCGCTGCTCAGGCGCGGCCTCATCCCCTGGCTCGCGGGCGTCGACCCCGAGGCCAAGAAGCCGCGCCGCAACATCGCCCGCCGCAGCGACATCCCGCCCGAATCGGCGCCGCTGATCGAGCTGATGATCGAGGAGCGGCTGCTTTCCGCCGACAGCGCGGTCGAGAAGGACGCCGCCGGCCGCGAGGTCCGCGTCGGCCTGATCGAGCCGACCCACGAGGCGCTGCTGCGCCAATGGGGCCGGCTCGCCGGCTGGCTCGAAGAGGACTTCGCGCTTCTGGCGACGCTCGAAGGGGTGAAGCGCGCCTCGCGCGACTGGGACGCCAACGCGCGCGCCGAGGCGTGGCTCGCCCACCAGGGCGAGCGGCTCGCGGCGGCGGAGGGGCTCGACGCGCGCGCCGACGTTGCGGCGCGGCTCGACGCCACCGACCGCGCCTATCTCGCGCTGTGCCGCGCCAAAGAGGAGGCGCGGCGCGCCGAGGAGGAGCGGCGCCGCCGGGAGCGCGAGGCGGAGCAGGCCCGCCGGCTAGCCGACGCTCAGGCGCTTGCCGCCGCCAACCGCCGCGTCGCCGTCATCGCCAGCGTCGGCCTGGTCATCGCCGTGCTGCTCGCCGGCGCGGCGTCGTTCCTCTGGCGCCAGGCGAAGAACAACGCCGACGCGGCGGTCGAGGCGTTGACGGCGTTGATCCAGACCACCTCCGAGGTCGTGCGGCCGATCGCCACCCTCGACACGGTCGACGCGCTGATCACAGAGGCGCGCGACGCGATGGACCGGTTCTCTTCATTTTCGGTCGATCCGCGCGTCGCCGAGCAGCGCGCCCGCTCGTTGCTGCTGCTCGCCGAGATCGACTGGGAGCGCGGCGATCTCAAGCGCATGGGCGAGGAGGCGCGGCAGGCCTTCGCGCTGCTCGACGGCCTCGCGGCGGGCGGCGACGCCGAATTCCGCCTGCTGCGCGCCGAGAGCCGCCATCTCGTCGGGCTGGCGGTCTACGACCAGGGCGACAAGGCCGGCGCGCTCGCCGATTATCAAGCGGCGATCGCCGAGCTTAACGACCTCGCCAAGGCGAACCTCGACGCCGCCGCCGAGGCGCGCCGGCTGGCCGCGCTCGCCGACGTCGAGCAGGATCTCGGCGACGACCTGCTGATCAAGTTCAATCAGCCCGATCAGGGGCTCGCCGCCTACGACGCCTGCTACGACGAGCGCGTCGCCGCGGAGGCGAAGGGCGACAACGGGCCGGCGATGGAGACCGACGTCGCCTGGGCGCTCAACAAGCATGGCGACGTCGCGGTGCGCGAGGGCCGCGACGACGACGCGCAGACCTGGTTCGCCAAGGCGCGCGACCGCGTCGCCGCGCTCGGCGACGAATTGTGGACGAACCCGCTGTGGCCCGATCGCCTGGCGGTGATCGACAACAACATCGGCCTGCTCGACCGCGCCCATGGCGACTTCGGCGGCGCGATCGCGAGCTTCGGCGGCGCCGCGAAGCTCTTGACCAGCGTCGTCGCGCGCGACCCGAAGAACCTCTACTGGCGCACGGCGCTGAGCTGGACCGACTACATCCTCGCCGAGGCGGAGCTGCGCCAGGCGCTCGCCGCCCACGACGCGGCGACGCTGAAACAAGCGCGCGACGGCCTCGCGGCGACGGTCGGCCAGTTCTCCGAGGTCGTCAACGCGGCGCCCGACAAGCCGCAATGGCGGGTCGGCTTACTCGGCGCCGAGGCGCACCTCGACGCGGTCGACGGCTTCACCGCGCAATGGGCGGGCGACGACCAGGGCGCCGAAGCGGACTTCGCCAAGGCGGCGGCGCTCTACGCCGACCAGTACCTGCCGCAGATCGACCAGTCGCCGCGCCCCGACTTCGCCTCCGACACGGTCGAGTTCCTCGACTGGGCGGCGCTCGCCGCGGCCAAGCTTGGCCGCGCCGACGAAGCGCGCGCGGACCTTCAGCGCGCCGAGGACGCGCTCGACAAGTATCGCGCGCTGATGGGCGCGCGCGCCTACGCCAATCTCGCCCCGCGCGTCGCCGCCGACCT
>CAZKHF010000138.1:3974-7970 GCA_964552445.1 uncultured Bradyrhizobium sp.
TCGACCTCCGCCGCCGGGCGGGCGAGCAGCGCGCGCGCCTGCAAGACGTGCGGGCCGTCGGCGCTGATTTTCGGGACGCGCCGCCACGCCGCCGCCGCGCCCGGATCGGCGGCGATGAGCGCGGCGAAGCGACGATGCAGCCAATAATAGTCGTCGGCCGCGACGCGATCCGCCCAATAAGCGGCGACGGCGCGCCGCCAGGCGACGACCAGCGGGTTCGCCGGCTCGGCGGCGAGGAGCCAGGTCGACAGCGGGCGCCCCGGCCCAGGCGCGGCGAAGGCGAAGAAGCCCTCGCGCGCCGCCTGCGGCAGCCAGTCGTCGAGCGGCCGCTCGCACAGCGCGGTCGCGTCCACCCACACCCCGCCGAACGCTTCCAGAAGCAGCAGGCGGACGACGTCGGCGAGCGAGCCGGCGGTGAGCTTCTGGCGGCTGAGGTCGATGACGCCGGTCAGCGGCGCGTAACGCGCGACGGTGGTCGCGTCGAGACAGCGGAGCTCCCAGTCCGGGTTATGTCGCCGCCAGGAGGCGAGGCAGGCGCGCGCGACCGGCGGCGAGGCGTCGATCCCTTGCAGCCAGCAGGCCCAGATTCTGCGCGGCGTCGCCACAGCCCCCTCCGACGCGAGTGTGGCGCGCCGCGGCGGCCCGATCAAGGCGGGAAACCGCTCGTCGTTTGGACGAAGGCCTTGTATCGCAGCCCATATTTGTGGATGCTCCGGTCTTTCTCCCGCCGCGAGGATCGCGTTGCCCCCGTTCGATTCCGTCGCCGCTTTCGCCGTCGAGCAAGACTCCGCGCCCGGCGCGAGGCCGGACATCGCCGAGCTGCTCGGCCCGCGCTTCGATCAGCCGCGCGGCAAGCCCGCCGCCAGGACGCTGATCCTCTGCGCAGCGCCGCGCGCGGGCAGCTACGAGCTGGCGCGCTTCCTCACCGCCGCGGGCCTCGGCGTCGCCCATGAATACTTCAACCCGACCTGCGCCGCCGCGATCGCCGCGCGCTGGGGATTGCCCGGAAACCCGCTCGCCGAGCCGGAGCTCGGCCGCTACGTCGACGAGTTGCGCCGCCGGCGCGCGCCGGGCGGCGCGTTCGCGGTGAAGCTGCAATACTGGCAATACGAGGACACGCTGCGCAACGCGCACGGCCGCGCGTTGTTCGACGGCGCGACGGTCGTCCATCTCTTCCGCGCCGACGTCGCGCGCCAGTTCGCCTCCTGGCGGCGGGCCTGCGAGACCGGCCGCTTCGACTTCACCGACCGCGTCACCCACCCGCCGCGCGACCCGGAGAGCGTCCATGGGCGCGAGGGGGTGAAGGCGATGCTCGACCAGCTGGTCGGCGACGACGCGAATTTCCGCCGGCTGTTCGTCGCGGCGGGCGTGCGGCCGATCTTCTGCGAGACCGAGGCGCTGATGCGCGACCCGCGCCCGTTCGTCGCGCGCGTCGCCGCCGCGCTCGGCGTCGCCGTCGACGCCGAGCGGCTGGAGCGCGCCATCGCCGGCTCTGCGCCCTACCCGAGCGACGGCGCGGAAGCGCGCTACCAGCGCGAGGCGGTCGAGCTGCTCGGGCCGGAGGCGTTCGGGGAATAAGGGCGAGGGCGTCCGCGCGCCGACCCGTTCCAGCGAGCTACGGTTCAGGCGTCGCGCGACAAAGCCGCTTCGAACGCGATCGTCGCCCCGATCTCGGCGGGGACGTCGATCTCCTCCGGCAGCGCGCAGACTTTCCAGCGCGCCGCGAGCCGGCCGAGCCGCGGCGAGGCGGTGATCGCCGCAAGCGGGATCGCCAGCGCCGGGCCGGCGAGGAACGGCGCGAACCAGGGCAGCGCCGAGGGCTTCGCCAAGGCGAGCGCCGCCAGCGCCGCCCAGCCGATCGCGCTCTCGCGCCACAGCCGGCGCGCCGCCGCGCGCCAGGTCAGGCGGTAGCTCGCGCGCGGTTGCGCGTCCCATTGCGGCCGGCGACCGGCGGCAAGCGCGACGACGAACGTCGTTCCCGCGAGCATGGCGACCGGTGTGAACAACAGCGTCAGCAGCGCGTCGAGCGCGCCGCCGACGATGAGCCGCGCCGCGCCGCCGCAGCGCTTCGCGCCCTCGAACGCCGAATCGACGTAGCCGAGGACGCGCGGCGCGAAATAGATCGCTGCGAACGCTGCGATGAACGCCGCCGCCGACCGCGTCGGAAACGCCGTCGGCGCCGGCGCGGTCAGCGTCATGACCAGCGCCAGCGCGGCGAACATCACCATCGCCGGCCAGGCGAGGAAGCGGTGGGCGACGGCGATCAGATGATAGCGGTCCATCGCCGTCAGGCCGGCGAGCCCGAGGAAGCGCAGATTGTTGAGGTCTCCTTGAAACCAGCGGCGATAGCGGTCGAGGAAGTCGGGAAGCGTGGGCGGCGCGCCCTCCCAGCTTCCGGTCTCGCGCGAAAGCTCGCGGATCTCCCAGCCGGCGCGGCGCATCAGCGCGCTCTCGATCTGGTCGTGGCAGAGGCCGACGCCGCCGAATCGGCGCTCGCCGGCGAGATCGACGAGCCGACAATGCTTGAGGTAGGGGCCGACGCGAATCGCCGCGTTGTGGCCGCGGTATTGCCCTCGCGGCCCCTGCCACCAGGCCGAGCCGGCGGCCGAGCAGCGCATCGCATGGCGGTGGCCGAACTCGAAGACGCGCGCGAACAGGCTTGGCGGTAGGATCGCCGCGTCGACGCTCTGAAGGATTCCGACCCGCGGATTGGCCTGCATGAGACGGACGAGGGCGAGGATCGCCGCGGCGCTCATCAGGCTGTCGGCGTCGAGCGCGATCAGGATCGCGTAAGGCGCGGCGAAGCGCTCGGCGAAATCGTAGAGATTGCCGTGCTGGCCGCCGTGGTTCAGCGCGCGCCGGCGGTAGAAGACGCGGCCTGAGCCGCTTGTCTCGCCGCGCCAGGCTTCAACGAGCCGCTCCTCCGCCGCCGCGATCTCCGGCCGGCTCGCGTCGCTGAGCAGGAAATAGTCGAACAGGGCGCCATCGGGCGAAGCGTCGAGGCTCGCCTTGACGGCGCGCAGCCGCGCGATCGTCGGCGCCGGCGCTTCGTCGCGCGCGGTCATGGCGATCGCGACGCGTCCCTCGATCGGGCGCGCGTCCGGCGGCGCGAGGCCGGGCGCGACGCCGACGCCGCGCCGCAGGAGGACTAAGCCGATCGCCGCGCTCCAGAAGTTGATCGCCACCCACGCGGCCTTGACCGCGAAGGCGGCGACCATCAGCGCCGCGACCGCGCGAGACCCGACCGGCGCTAGCAACAGGGCGAGCCAGGTCGTCAGACCGGCGACCGTCGCGGCGACCAGCATGGCGTAACAACAACGACGGGTCGCGAGGCGCATGGGAAGCTTGGGCAGGGGCGATCGAAGGCGGAGCGCGCAGTCTAGCGCGCCGGCGCGCGGCGCGCAGCCGGCGCCCGCGGTTGTGGCGCGATCGTCGAGCGCGTAAGCTCGCGCGTCGTCGCGGGGGCCGCAGCGTTTTTCGATGTCGAAATCTTTCCTGTCGCCGGCCCGTCGGCGCGTCGACCGCGTTTTCGTCAGGCCCGCCCGGTGAGCGCCGAACCGCCGTCGCGCGCTGCGCCGGCCGGCGGGCGCGACTTCGAGCGCCTGCTCGCCCACACCGGCCTCAACCAGCTTTCCTGGAACGTCTCCGGCGCCTTCTCGGCGGTGTTCTTGCTGCATCAGGGGCTTTCGGTCGCGGCGATCTATCTCTGCTTCGCGCTGATCCTCTGCCTGCGCTTCGTCCTCCGCCCGCTGGTCGTGCTCACCGCGCAGAAGATCGGGCTGCGCGCGACGACCATTTTCGCCTCCGTGCTGTTCGCCGTTCAGGCCCCGCTGCTCGCCTTCGTCCACGGACCCGACGTCGCGCTGCTGGTCTATTGCGCGGCGACCGCGCTGGCGCAGGTCTACTACTGGGGCTGCTATCACGCGGTGTTCGCCGCCGCCGGCGACGCGGCGCGGCGCGGCGCGCAGGTCGGCTGGCGGCAGATGCTGACGGCGG
>CAZKHF010000139.1:0-7949 GCA_964552445.1 uncultured Bradyrhizobium sp.
CCTCGGCTGCATCGCGGCGCTGTTCGGCCCGATCAAATACGGCATCCTGCCCGACCACCTGCGCGCCGAGGAGCTGGTGGCGGGCAACGCGCTGGTCGAGGGCGCGACCTTCCTGGCGATCCTCTGCGGCCTGGTGGTCGGCGGCTTCGCCGCCGCGGAGGGGCGCGCGGCGTGGAGCGTGATCGCGCAACTCGTCGTCTTCGCCGCCGCCTGCTACGCCGCCTCGCTCTATATCCCGCCGACCGGCGTCGGCGCGCCGGGCCTGAAGATCGACTTCAACTTGTGGACCGCGACGCGGTCGGTCCTCGCCGAGCTCAGGGCCAACGACCGCCAGTGGGTCTGCGCGCTGGCGGTGAGCTGGTTCTGGACCATCGGCGCGATCGCGCTGTCGCTCATCCCCGCGATCGTCAAGTCGCAAATCGGCGGCGGCGTCGAGGTCGAGACGGCGACCACGCTGTTCTTCGCCGTCGGCGTCGGCGCCGGATCGCTGCTCGCCGCGACGCTGTCGCGCGGCCGCATCCAGCTCGCGCCGGCGCCGTTCCTGCTCCTGATCGTCGGCGCGCTCAGCGTCCACCTCGGTTGGCGCGCTTCCGAACTGCCTACGGCGACCGCGACGGTCGGCCTCGTCCAGTTCTTCAGCGGCGCCGAAGGCCAGCGGGTCGCGGTCGAGGTGATCGCGCTCGCCTGCGCCGCCGGCCTGTTCGTGGTGCCGATCTTCGCCGCCGTCCAGATGGGAGCGAGCGAGGACCGCCGCGCGCGGGTCATCGGCGCGGTCAACCTCCTCAGCGCGATCGGCATGACGGGCGGCGCGCTCATCGTCGCGCTGCTGTTGAAGCTCACCGGCCTCGGCGAATCCGCGGCCCTCGTCCTGCTCGGCTTCGCCAACTTCGCTGCGGCGGTCTACCTGTTCCGCCGCCTGCCGGCCAATTTCGCCGCTTTCGCCTTGCAGGTCGTGTGGCGCGCGGCGTTCCGCCTCGAAGTGGTCGGCCTTGAGAACCTGCCGAAGCCGGGCAAGCGCAGCGTCCTGGCGGTCAACCATGTCTCGTATCTCGACGCGCCGATCGTGCTGTCGCTGCTCGAGGAGCCGCCGATCTTCGCCCTCGATCGCGACGTGGCGTCGCGCTGGTGGGCGTGGCCGCTGTTGATCCTCTGCGACGCGCGGCTGATCGACGCGACCAAGCCGCTGACGATGCGCGCGCTGATCAACGAAGTGCGCCGCGGCAAGCGGCTGGTCATCCTGCCGGAAGCGCGCAATGTCGTCACCGGGCCGCTGATCAAGATGTTCGACGCCGCGGCGATGATCGCCGAGCGCGGCGACGCGCTGGTGACGCCGGTGTGGCTCGACGGGCCCGATCGCACGCCGTTCTCGCGACTGCCGCGCAGCCAGTTCCGGCGCAGCCTGTTCCCCAAGTTCGTCGTCACCTTCGCGCCGCCGCGGCGGGTCGCGGTCGACCCCGAGCTGCGCGGCGGCGAGCGCCGGCGCGCCGCGGGCGCCGCGCTCTACGACGTCATGTCGGACCTCGCTTTCGCCACCGCGAACTATCGCCAGACGCTGTTCGAGGCCTTCGAGGCGGGGGCGAGGAACCGCGACGGCGGCCGGCTGATTCTTGACGACCCGGTCGCCGGACCGATGTCGCAGCTCAAGTTCCGCATCGCCGCGGCCCTGCTGGCGCGCAAGATCGCCGCTTGCGCGCAGCCCGGCGAGACGATCGGCCTGATGCTGCCCAACGCCAACGCCGCCGCGGCGACTTTCATGGCCGTGCAGCAGGCGGGGCGCGTCGCGGCGTTGCTGAACTTCACCGCCGGCGCCTTCAACATCGTCGCCGCCTGCCGCTCGGCGCGCATCCGCCTGGTGCTATCGTCGCGCGCCTTCGTCGAGAAGGCCAAGCTCGAGGAAGTGGTCGAACAGATGAAAGCCGAGGTCGGCTTCGTCTGGCTCGAAGACTGGCGCGACGGCGCGACGCTCATCGACAAGGCGCGCGCGGTGCGCGATCTCGGCCGAGCGTTCGCGCCGCGCCGCCCCGACGACCCGGCGGTGGTGGTCTTCACCTCGGGCTCGGAAGGCATGCCGAAGGGCGTGGCGCTCACCCACGTCAACATTCTCGCCAACATCGCTCAGGTGCTCGCCCGCTACGACCTCACTCCCGACGACATTTTCTTCAACTCTTTGCCGATGTTCCACGCCTTCGGCCTAACCGCCGGGCTCTTGCTCAGCCTGATCTCGGGAACGAAGGTCTTCCTCTACCCAACGCCGCTCCACTATCGGCAGATTCCCGAGTCGATCTACCGCGTCGGGGCGACCGTGCTGGTCGGCACCGACACCTTCCTCGCCGGCTACGCCCGCAACGCCAACGCCTACGAATTTCGCTCGCTGCGCTACGTCGTCTGCGGCGCCGAGCCGGTGAAGGCGTCGACCCGCCGCGTCTACGCGGAGAAGTTCGGCCTGCGCGTCAACGAAGGCTACGGCGTCACCGAGACTGCGCCGGTGCTGGCGGTCAACACGTCGGTGTTCTCGCGCAACGGCTCGGTCGGGCGTCTGCTGCCCGAGATCGAATCGCGCCTCGAGCCGGTCCCCGGCGTCGACGCCGGCGGCCGGCTGTTCGTGCGCGGCCCTAACGTCATGGCCGGCTATTATCGCGCCGACAATCCCGGCGAGATCGAACCGCCGCCGCTCGGCTGGCACGACACCGGCGACATCGTCTCCATCGACCGCGATGGCTACGTGTGGATCAAGGGACGCGCCAAGCGCTTCGCCAACGTCGCCGGCGAGATGGTTTCGCTCGCCGCCGTCGAGGAGCTGGTCTACGACCTGTGGCCGAACAACCCTCCCGCGGTCGTCGAAGCGCCTGACGCGCGCAAGGGCGAGCGCATCGTGCTCGCGACGACCAAGGCCGGCGCCACCCGCGCCGAGCTGGTCTCGTGGATGAAGAGCAAGGGCGCCTCCGAGATCATGATCCCCTCGGTCGTCCTCGTCCTCGAGGCGATGCCGGCGCTCGGCTCGGGCAAGACCGACTACGTCGAACTGGTGAAGATCGTGCGCCAGAAGCTGTCGCTTCCGCGCAACTGAGGCGGCTTCAGGCGACGGCGGCGAGCGCGAGCTCCCGCGGCCCTCGCGCCGCCTTCGGCAGGCTGACCAGCACCACTGTCCCCTCGCCGGGCTTCGAGGTGATGCGCAGCGCGCCCCCGTGCAGCTCGATCAGCGAGTTGGCGATCGCCAGGCCGAGCCCCGAGCCCTTCATGCCATTGGCCATGATCGCGTCGGCCTGCTCGAAGGGGCGGCCGAGCCGCGCGATGTCCTCGCTGGCGATGCCCGGCCCGGCGTCCTCGACGTAGAAATAGACCTGGTCGGTGAAGCCCTGGGCGCCGATCGTCACCACGCCGCCCTCGGGGGAGAACTTCAGCGCGTTGCGCAACAGCGTCGCCAGGATGCGCTCGACCGCGGCGAGGTCGGCGTCGAGCGTCTCGCCGCCGTTCGCCTCGACGTCGATGCGCACCCGCTTCTCGCGCGCGGCCTGGGCGACGTCGAGCACCGCCTTGTTGATCGCCTTCTCCACCTTGAACGAGGTCGGCTTCAGCAGCACGCCGCCCGACTCCAGGCGCGACATGTCGAGCACGTCGGAGATGACGTTGAGCAGGTACTGCCCGCTAACGAGGATGTGCGAGCAGTAGTCGCGGTATTTCTCCGAGCCGAGCGGGCCGAAGGTCTCGCCCTCCATCAGCTGCGAGAAGCCGATGATGGCGTTGAGCGGCGTGCGCAGCTCGTGGCTCATGTTGGCGAGGAATTCCGCCTTGGCGCGGTTGGCCATCTCGGCCTGCGCCTTCTGCTCGTGGTAGCGCTCGGCGAGATCGGCGAGCTGCTGCGCCTGCGCCTCGAGCGAGCGGCGCGACTGGCGCAATTGCGCTACCGTGGCGAGCAACAATTGCTCGGACTTGACGAGCTGCTGCTCGTGCTCTTTCAGCGCGGTGATGTCGGTGCCGACCGAGACGTAGCCGCCGTCGCGGGTGCGTCGTTCGTTGACCTGCAGCCAGCGCCCGTCGGAAAGGCGCGCTTCGTAGGTCCTGGCGCTGCCGTCGCCGCCGCCCGCGTCGACCGCCGTCTCGCGGTCGACCAGCGGCGCGACGCCGAGCGCGGCGAGCTCCGCATAGGCCACCCCCGGGCGCGTCGCCTCCTCGGGCAGGTTGTGCAGCCGTTGGTATTTCGAGTTGCACAGCACCAGTCGGTTGCCAGAATCCCACAGCACGAAAGCTTCCGAGATCGCCTCGATCGCCTCGCGCAGGCGCTGGTCGGCGGTCGCCGAAGCCTCCGCCGCCCGCTTCTCGTCGGCGACGTCGAGGGCGACGCCGACCAGGCGACGCCTGCCTGTGGTCGAATCGTCGATGACTTCGGCGCGCATGCGCAGCCAGATCCATCCGCCGTCTTGGCGGCGCATGCGAAACTCAAAGTCGATCGAGGCGTCGCCGGCCGCCAGCGCGCGCTCGGCGACCGCCGTCAGCGGCCCGTCGTCGGGATGAACCATCGCCTGCAGCTCGGCGAGCGCGAGGCGTCGCGATTCCGGCGGCAAGCCGAGCAGCTCGAACATCGATTTCGACCAGATGACGCGTCCTTCCGCGAGGTCCCAGTTCCACAGGCCGCAGCGCCCGCGGCGGAGCGCGAGGTCCATGTGGGCGCGCTGGATCGCCGCGAGGCGCGCGCGCGCCTCGGCGCGCCGCCAGTGCAGGAGGTAGGCGCCGGTCGCGCCGATGACGAGCGCGGCGGTCAAGGCGAGCAGCAGCGCGGTGGTTAGCGCCGCGCGGCGCCAGGGCGCGAGCATCGCCTCGACCGGCTCGGCGAAGGCGACCTGGCCGGCGGTCGAGCGCAGGTTGCGCACGGCGGCGAATTCGTCGGCGCCCGAAGGCGACAGGACCCGCAGCGCGCCGGCCTTCTCCGCCAGGATGGTCAAGGGCTCGCCGGCGCCGATCAGGCTCGACAGCCGCGCCGGCGCGGGCGGCGGCGACGGCGCGCCCGCGACCACCATCCCGTCGGCGTCGGCGACCAGCGTCTCGCTCGGACTTTCGTCGGCGTCGCCGGCGAGCGCCGCGCGCAACGCCTCGGCGGGCGCCGGCGACGGCGCGGCGGCGAACGCCTCATCGAGGCTACGGGCGAGCGCGCTAGCGCGCCAGTCGAGCTCGCGCGCGGCCTGCGCCAGCGCGCGCTGGCGCTCGTCCGCGAGATGCTGGACGGTGAGCGCGCACAAGAGAATGAGAAACAGCGCGGCGAGGAACGGCGGCGCGGCGGGCGGGCGCGTTCGCAGGGCGCCCGGGGACGAGCGTTCGCCGCCGCCACGCCGCGAGGCCGAAGCCTCGCCGAAGCTCGGCCATGGGCGCGAGTCCCCGTTTGCCGCGTTCGCGCGCGTCATCGCCAACCCCAGAGAGTCGTTGCCGTTTTACGACCGGGAAATGCGCCGCGCCCCCCGAATCACCGCCATGAGAATCTTTGTGAGAATCTTTGTCCAGACCTTAATGAATCGTTGACGGGAAATTTTTCGCCGTCGCTTGGCGGCGATTCGTCCGGCGCGCGCGGGCGCGGCGCGCGCCGGCGCGACGCTCGTGAGTCAAATCAAAGAGAAGCGCCGCTCAACCGAGCGCGCGCGTGGCGATGTCGCGCACGTCGGCGGACAAGTTCGGCTGGCCGACGATATGGCGCAGGACCGCTTCCGCCTTGGCCTGGCGACCCGGCTCCAACGACCGCCACGAGCGCAACGCGGTGAGCAGGCGGGCGGCGATCTGCGGGTTGGTCGGGTCGAGGGTCAGCACCACCTCGCAGAGCAGCTTGAACCCGGCGCCGTCGGCGCGGTTGAACTGCGTCGCGTTAGCGGCGAAGCCGCCGATCAGCGCGCGCACCCGGTTGGGGTTGGAAAGCGAGAAGGCGTGGTGGCCCATCAGGCCGCGCACGCGCTCAAGCGTTCCCGGCTCGGGGATCTGCGCCTGCAAGGCGAACCATTTGTCGAGGATGAGCGGCTCCGCGGCGAAACGGCGGGCGAAGGCGTCGAAGGCGCGCTCGCGCGCCGCCCCGGGGATGGCGGCGATCGCGGCGAGCGCCCCAAGCCGAGCGGTCATGTTGTCGGCCTCGGCGAACTGATGATGGGCGCGCGCGCCGCCCTCCACCGCGTTGCCGGCGACCAGCATCGCCAGCGCGCCGTTGCGCAATGCGCGCCGGCCGGCCGAAGCGGCGTCGGGCGCATAGGGCGCGGCGTCGGCCATCGCGTCGTACAGCGCCGCGAGCCCCGCCGCATGGGCGCGGCCGAGCGCGCCGCGCAGATCCTCGCGCGCGCGATAGATCGCCGCGGGGTCGACGTTGACCGCCATCTCGCGCGCGATGTCGGCTTCGCTGGGAACCAGAAGCGCCTGCGCGGCGAAAGCGGGGTCGATGCGTCCTGCGCGCGCGTCGGCGACCACCGAGCCGTAGGCTTCGACGAACGCCGCGTCGATAGCGGGCGCGCCGCCCGAGCGGATGGTCGCGACGCTGCGCAGCAGCAGCCGCGTCGCCAGCGTCTGCAGCGCCTGCCAGCGGTTGAAGCGGTCGCGATCGTGCTTGAGCAGCGTGACGAGGTCGCTTTCGTCGAGATCGTCGTCGACGCGCGCCGGCGCGGAGAAGCCGCGCAGGAACGACAACGCCGGCCGGCTTGGCGCGCCGGAAAACTCAAGCGTCCGGCGCGCGCCATCGAGCGCGAAGACGCCGGTCTTCAGTTCCTCCGGGCTCGCGTCGGCGGACTCCAGCGGGAGTTCGCCGCCTTCGGGGGCGACGAGGCCGAGCGCGATCGGCATGGTCATCGGCGACTTGACCGGCTGGCCCGGCGTCGGCGCGAGCGACTGGGCGATGTCGACGCGGAAGACGCCGCGCGCCGCGTCGTGGGCGGTGCGCACGGTCAGAAGCGGCGTGCCAGCCTGCTCGTACCAGCGCTTGAAGGCGGTAAGATCGCGGCCCGAGGTCTCGGCGAAACAGGCGAGGAAATCCTCGACCGTCGCCGCAGTCCCGTCGCAGCGCGTGAAATAGAGGTCCATGCCGGCGCGGAACGCCTCGGCGCCGATCATCAGCTTCAGCATGCGGATGAGCTCGGCCCCCTTCTGGTAGACCGTCGCCGTGTAGAAGTTGTTGATTTCATGATAGAGAGCGGGTCGCACGGGGTGCGCGAGCGGCCCGGCGTCCTCAGGGAACTGCGCCGTCTTGAGGTTGCGCACGTCGGCGATGCGCTTGACCGCCGCGGAGCGTTGGTCGGCGGAGAACTCCTGGTCGCGGAAGACGGTGAGGCCTTCCTTCAGACAGAGCTGGAACCAGTCGCGGCAGGTGATGCGGTCGCCTGTCCAATTGTGGAAATACTCATGGCCGATGACGCCCTCGATGCCGGCGTAGTCGTCGTCGGTGGCGGTGTCGGGCGACGCCAGCACGTATTTCTCATTGAAGACGTTGAGCCCCTTGTTCTCCATCGCTCCCATGTTGAAGTCGGACACGGCGACGATGTTGAAGCGGTCGAGGTCGTACTCGCGCCCGTAGGCGCGCTCGTCCCACGCCATCGCGCGCTTCAACGCGTCCATCGCGTAGGTCGCGCGCGCCTCGCGGCCGCGCTCGACGTAGACGCCGAGCTCGACCCGCCGCCCGGAGCGGGTGACGAAGGCGTCGCCGACCCGCGCGAGGTCGCCCGCCACCAGCGCGAACAAGTAGCAGGGCTTCGGGAAGGGATCGCGCCAAATCGCCCAATGGCGGCCGTTCTCGGCTTCGCCTTCCGCTTCGAGATTGCCGTTGGACAGCAGCGCCGGCGCTTCCGTCTTGTCCGCTTCGACGCGCACGCGGTAGGTCGCCAGCACGTCAGGCCGGTCGAGGAAATAGGTGATGCGGCGGAAGCCCTCCGCCTCGCACTGGGTGCAATAGGCGGCGCCGGAGCGATAGAGGCCCATCAGCTTGGTGTTGGCGG
>CAZKHF010000140.1:0-7925 GCA_964552445.1 uncultured Bradyrhizobium sp.
CGATCGACCAGGGCAACGGCGAAATCTGGACGCCGCAGAACTTCGAGGGCAAGTCGGGCGGGCCGCACACCCTGCGCTTCGGCGTCGAGCACTCGATCAACCAGATGACGGTGAGGCTGGCGCGCGACATCGGCATGCCGCTGATCGTCGACTACGCCAAGCGCTTCGGCGTCTACGACAACCTGCCGCCGTTCCTGTCGATGTCGCTCGGCGCCGGCGAGACGACAGTGCTGCGCATGGTCACCGCCTATTCGATGTTCGACAACGGCGGCAAGCGCATCAAGGCGACGCTGATCGACCGCATCCAGGACCGCTGGGGCAACACGATCTACAAGCACGACGAGCGCATCTGCCAGGGCTGCGACGCGCAGAAGTGGGACAACCAGGACGAGCCCAAGCTGATCGACAAGCGCGAGCAGGTGATCGATCCGCTCAGCGCCTACCAGATCACCTCGATCATGGAGGGCGTCATCCAGCGCGGCACGGCGGCCGGCAGCGGCATCAGGGAGCTGGGCAAGCATCTGGCCGGCAAGACGGGCACCACCAACGAGGCCAAGGACCTGTGGTTCGTCGGCTATTCGCCCAACCTCGCCTTCGGCGTGTTCATGGGCTACGACAAGCCGCGCTCGCTCGGCGACAGCGCGCAAGCCGCGCTCTACACCGCGCCGATTTTCCGCGACTTCATGAAGATGGCGCTCAAAGACGCGCCCGACGCGCCGTTCCGCGTCCCGCCCGGCATCAAGCTGATCTCGGTCGATCCCCACACCGGCCTGCGCTCGAGCGGCCCCGGCTCGATCGAGGAGGCGTTCAAGCCCGGCACCGCCCCGCCCGACGCCTACTTCGGCGACGAGACCGCCGATTCGGCCAACCTGTCGCCCGACGTCGAGAAGGCGGTGGGGCCGGGGACGGGCGGGCTCTACTGAGCGCAATGCTGCAGGCGCAGCCGCCGGCCGCGTCGGGCGCGGTCGACGATGCGCGCCTGCGGGCCGCCCCTCAGCTCAAGAATTCGCGCACGAACGGCGTCGCCGGCGCGGCGGTCACTTCCGCGGGCGCGCCGATCTGCTCGATGCGGCCGGCGTTGAGGATGGCGACGCGGTCGGCGAGCTCCATCGCCTCGCTCTGGTCGTGGGTGACGAACACCGTCGTCAGGCCGGTGCGGTCGTGCAGGCCGCGCAGCCAGCCGCGCAGCTCGCGGCGCACTTTGGCGTCGAGCGCGCCGAACGGCTCGTCGAGCAGGAGCACGCGCGGCTCGATCGCCATCGCGCGCGCGAGCGCGACGCGCTGGCGCTGGCCGCCCGACAATTGCGCCGGATAGCGCGCGGCGAGACCGGGAAGCTGCATCATGTCTAGCAACTCGCCGACCCGCCGCGCGATCTCGCGCCGGCTCGGCCGCGCGCGGCGCGGCCTGACGGTCAGGCCGTAGGCGACGTTGTCGAACACGGTCATGTGGCGGAAGAGGGCGTAGGACTGGAAAACGAAGCCGACGCGCCGCTCCTGCACCGAGAGCCGGGTCGCGTCGATGTCGCCGAAGCGCAGCGCGCCGGCGTCGGCGTTCTCCAGGCCGGCGATAACGCGCAGCAGCGTCGTCTTGCCCGAGCCCGAGGGCCCGAGCAGCGCCACCAGCTCGCCCGGCGCGATCGTCAGGTCAATCGCCTCGAGCACGGTCTGGTCGCCGAAGCGTTTCGATACGCCGGCGATCTCGATGCGTTGGCTGGCCGCCTGGCGCGCGCCGGCGGGGGCGTCATCGCCGCGTCTCCCGGTCGACGGCGCCGCCGATTCGCCATTCGAGCCAGGATTTGAGGGCGAGAGTGGCCAGGGCGAGAAGCGCGAGGAGCGAGGCGAGCGAAAAAGCGGCGGCGACATCGTACTCATTGTAGAGAATCTCCACCTGAAGCGGGATGGTGTCGGTGAGGCCGCGGATGTGGCCGGAAACCACCGAGACGGCGCCGAACTCGCCCATCGCGCGCGCGTTGCACAACAGCACGCCGTAAAGCAGCGCCCATTTGACGTTCGGCAGGGTGACGGTGAGGAACGCCTTCCATCCGCTCGCGCCGAGCGTCAGCGCCGCCTCTTCCTCCGCCGAGCCCTGCTGCTGCATCAGCGGAATAAGCTCGCGAGCGACGAACGGGAAGGTGACGAACAGCGTCGCCAGCGCGACGCCGGGCAGCGCGAAGACGACATGCAGGCCGTGGGCGGCCGCCCACGGCCCGAGGAGCCCCTGCGCCCCGAACACCAGGATGAACGCGAGACCGGCGACCACCGGCGACACCGACAGCGGCAGGTCGATCAGCGTGATCAGCGCCTGCTTGCCGAAGAAGTCGAATTTGGCGATCGCCCAGGCCGCCGCGACGCCGAAGGCGGTGTTGATCGGCACCACGATCACCGCGACGACGAGGGTCAGCGCGATGGCGGCGCGCGCGTCGGGCTCGATCAGCGCCGCGACATAGGCGCCGGCGCCGCGCGAGAACGCCGCGATGAACACGATCGCCAGCGGCAGCGCGAGAAACAAGGCGAGGAAGCCGATCGAGACCGCGATCAGCGCCCGCCGCGCGCCCGCCGATTCGCTCGCCGCGTCGCGCCCGCGCGCGGCCGCGTCCTGAACCGCAAGGTCAGACATGGCCGAGCCGCCTGCGGCTCCACGCCTGGACGAGATTGATCGCCAGCAGCATGACGAACGAGACGGCGAGCATGATCGCCGCGACGCCGGTCGCCCCCGCGTAGTCGTATTCCTCGAGCTTGATGACGACCAGCAAGGGCGCGATCTCCGACACATAGGGGAGATTGCCGGCGATGAAGATCACCGACCCGTACTCGCCGACGCCGCGCGCGAAGGCGAGCGCGAGGCCGGCGAGCAGCGCCGGCGCAAGCGGAGGCAAGAGCACGCGCCGCAGGGTGAGCCAGCGCGAGGCGCCGAGCGTCGCCGAGGCTTCCTCCAGCTCCTTTTCCAGCTCCTCGATCAGCGGCTCGAGGGCGCGCACGACGAAGGGCAGGCCGACGAAGGTCAGCGCGACGAGAATGCCCGAGGGCGTATAGGCGACCTTGACGCCGAGCCGCGCCAGCGGCGCGCCAAGCCAGCCGTTCGGCGCGTAGAGCGTCGCGAAGGCGACGCCGGCGACCGCGGTCGGCAGCGCCAGCGGCAGATCGACGATCGCGTCGATGAGCTTGCGCCCAGGGAAGCGGTAGCGCGTCAGCGTCCAGGCGACGATCGCGCCGAACAAGGCGTCGATCAGCGCCGCGGCGAGCGCGATGCCGAAGGTGGTCTTCAGCGCCGCCAGCACCCGCGGCTCGACGGCGATCGCCCAGATTCCGCCGAGGCCAAGCGTGGACGCCCTGGCGATCAGCGCGCCGAGCGGAAAGAGCACGATCAGCGCGAGATAGAGGAGCGTCCAGGCGAGCGTCGGCGCGAAGCCGGGCAGCGCGCTCGGCTTCTTCGGCGGCGGCAAGCGCAGGGCGGCGAGGGTCACGCCTTAGGGTCCCTTCTTCTGGATCTGGTCGAACACGCCGCCGTCGGCGAAGTGGACCGCCTGCGCCTGCTTCCAGCCGCCGAAGGCGCCGTCGACGGTGATCAGGTCGAGCTTGGGAAAGCGCGCGAGGTCGGCCGGGTCGGCGAATTCGGGATAGGCCGGTCGGAAATAATGCTTGGCGATGATCGCCTGCGCCGCCGGCGTGTAGAGGAAGTTGAGGTAGGCTTCGGCCTCTCTGCGCGCGCCCTTGGCGTCGACGTCGGCGTCGACCAGCGAGACGGGCGGCTCGGCGCGGATCGACAGCGAGGGCGCGACGATCTCAAACGCGCTGTCGCCGAATTCCGCCTTGGCGAGGAAGGCGTCGTTCTCCCAGGCGATCAGCACGTCGCCGAGGCCGCGCTCAGCGAAGGTGATGGTGGAGCCGCGCGCGCCGGTGTCCAGCACCGGCGCGTTCTTGTAGATCGCGCCGACGAAGTCCTGCGTCTTGGCTGCGTCGCCGCCGAACTTCTTCAGGCCGTAGCCCCACGCGGCGAGGTAGTTCCAGCGCGCGCCGCCGGAGGTTTTCGGGTTGGGGGTGATCACGCTGACGCCGGGTTTCGCGAGGTCGTCCCAGTCGTGGACGCCCTTGGGGTTGCCCTTGCGCACCAGGAAGACGATGGTCGAGAAGTAGGGCGTCGAGTTGTTGGGCAGCCGCTTCGCCCAATCGGCGGGGATCTTGCCGGTCTTGGCGGCGATGGCGTCGATGTCGGCGGCCAGCGCGAGGGTGACCACGTCGGCGGCGAGCCCGTCGACCACCGCGCGCGCCTGGGCGCCGGAGCCGCCGTGCGAGGTCTGCACGGAGACCGTCTCGCCGGTCTTGTCTTTCCAGTCCGTGACGAAAGCGGCGTTGAGGTCGCGGTAGAGCTCGCGCGTCGGGTCGTAGGAGACGTTGAGCAGGGTCACGTCGGCGAAGGCGGAGGGCGCGCCGAGGGCGACGACGGCGGCGGCGATGGCGAGCGCCCGCGCGAGGCGGGCGAAGGGACGAGACTTCATGGCGCGCTGACTCGCTTGAACCGCTTGTCGCGGCTCTCTCAATTATATCTAGATATATACTAGAGTTAGTCATCAATCGCAAGCGGGCCAACCACGCGCCGCAGGCGCGACCGCCGGCCGGGTGGGGCGGAGTCCGGGGTGGCGCGCGCAGGCCCGCCGGTTTACTTCGCCGCCGCCCCACACTAGGTTCCGCCGCGAATCGAGGACCCCATGCGCGCCGAAGCCGAGCAACTGGTCGAAACCATCAAGCAGTCGGTGGGACTGCTGAGGAGGCATCTTTGACGTCGACGCCGCGACGCGCCGACTGGCGGAGCTGAACGCCAAGTCCGAAGACCCCAACCTGTGGAACGACGCCGACGCCGCGCAGAAGCTGATGCGCGAGCGCAACCTGCTGGAGGAGCGGCTTGGCTCGCTTTCCAAGCTCGAGCGCGAGCTCGACGACGCGACGACGCTGGTCGAGCTCGGCGAGTCAGAAGGCGACGCCGCGACCGAGAACGAGGGCCTGGCGCAATTGCGCGCGCTGAAGAGCGAGGGCGAACGCCGCCAGCTCGAGGCGCTGCTGTCGGGCGAGGCCGACGGCAACGACAGCTACGTCGAAATCCACGCCGGCGCCGGCGGCACCGAAAGCTGCGACTGGGCGCGCATGCTGCTGCGCATGTACGCGCGCTGGGCCGAGCGGCGCAAGTTCGCGGTCGAGTTCGTCGAGGAGACGGCGGGCGAGGAAGCGGGGATCAAGTCGGCCACCATCGTCGTCAAAGGCGTCAGCGCCCACGGCTGGCTGAAGACCGAGTCGGGCGTGCACCGGCTGGTGCGCATCTCGCCCTTCGACGCCAACGCGCGCCGCCACACCAGCTTCGCCTCGGTGTGGGTCTATCCGGTGGTCGACGACCGCATCCAGATCGAGATCAACGAGAGCGACTGCAAGATCGACACCTATCGCGCCTCGGGCGCCGGCGGCCAGCACGTCAACAAGACCGAATCGGCGGTGCGCATCACCCACATCCCGACCGGCATCGTCGTCGCCTGCCAGCAGGAGCGCTCGCAGCACAAGAACCGCGCCACCGCCTGGAACATGCTGCGCGCGCGGCTCTACGAGCTGGAGCTGCAGAAGCGCGAGGACAAGGCCGCCGTCGACGCCGCCTCGAAGACCGACATCGGCTGGGGCCACCAGATCCGCTCCTACGTCCTGCAGCCCTACCAGATGGTCAAGGACCTGCGCACCGGCTACACCTCGGGGACCCCCGCCGAGGTGCTCGACGGCGACCTCGACCCGTTCATGGAGGCCTCGCTGGCGCAGCGGCTGTCCGGACGCACCGTGCAGGTCGAGGACGTGGAGTAAGGGACGAGGGCGTGAAATCGGCGACGGCTCACGGAATCCCCAAATTCGCGGCTGGGCGCTCTCCGCGTCGCCGCCGCGGGATGGCGTTCGACAGTCTGGGGATTCAGTAAGGCGTCGCTGAAATTACCGCCCGTCCTCCCGGCACGCCTTGACCGACAGCCCGTGCGCCTGGCGAAAGACGCGGCGGAAGTATTGGTCGTCGGCGAAGCCGCATTCCGCAGCGATCCGCCCGATCGACAGGCTGGTCTCGCGAAGCAGTCGGCGCGCCCGCTCCATCCGCCGCTCGCGCACCGTCGCGGCGACGCTGGTTCCGATGTGGTCGGCGAACAGCCGATAAAGGTTGGAGCGGCTGAGATGGAATTCGGCGCACAGCCGCCGCGGCGAAAGGTCCTCGGAAAGATGGGCGCCGATGAAGTCGTCGATGCGCTGGATCAGGCGTCCCTTGCGGAACGCGACGAGGTCGTAGCGAAGCAGGTAGCAGACGCAGGCCTCCATGATCCGCGCCGCCGCATGGATGCGCTCAGCGCTGACCGAGCGGATGCCGCCGACGGCGGCGCGCGCCTCGGCCTCGGCGACGCCCAACCCCTGCAGCCGCGCGACCAAGCCGTCGAGGAAAACCGCGCTGTCGGCCTGATCCGTGATCTGCCCGAACATCACGTAGCCGCGAACGACCCCGTGATCGGCGATCGGCGCCGTCGCCTCCAACAGGCCCGCGTGACAGCGATAGATCGTCAATTCCCCCGACTTGCGACAGCGTTGGAACGATTGGACGTTGCTTGCGTCGCAGCGCGCCCGCAACGCCGGAAACGACCGTAGCAGCGTGCAGAACGGTCCTTCGGTCTCCGGATGCGCCAGCGACTGGCGATACTCGGCGTCGAACAGCACGATCTTCAGTCCGGTCAGGGTGTGGAAGCCCTGCATCAATTCGCGCATCTTGGGCAGGTTGACGGTCAGCGCCATCGCGACGGAATCTCGCGTCGAAATTTGGGACGTTTTCGCCGAGTTTGGCACGGCCTTGGCTCGTCTCAGGCCTTTAAGCCGGTATCATAGTCCCAACGCGGCGCGCCTGTCGCCTCGAACGACCCCCCGGGGTAGGAAACAATGCGCAAGACGACATTCGCCCTTT
Source organism: uncultured Bradyrhizobium sp. (assembly GCA_964552445.1). Classification (GTDB taxonomy): domain Bacteria; phylum Pseudomonadota; class Alphaproteobacteria; order Rhizobiales; family Beijerinckiaceae; genus Roseiarcus. The sequence continues at coordinate 6,962 of CAZKHF010000140.1, forward strand.
ACTTTGGCAATCGCGGATTCTTTCCGGCGACGCTGATCGCCAGCGCGCGCGACGAACTGGCGAAAGCGGTCGCCGACGCCGGCTGCGACTACCTCATGCCTCCGGCCGACCTGACGCGATACGGGGCGGTGGAGACGCGCGAGGAGGGGCGCCGCTACGCGGCGTGGCTGGCGGAGAAGAGGGGCGCCTACGACGGCGTCGTTCTTTGCCTGCCGAACTTCGGCGACGAGAACGGCGCGGTCGCCGCCCTTCAGGACTGCGGCGCGCCGATCCTGCTGCAGGCCTATCCCGACGAGATCGGCAAGATGGACTTCGAGCATCGGCGCGACTCGTACTGCGGCAAGTTCTCGATCGCCGACGTCTTCCATCAATACCGATTGCCGTTCACGATGCTGGCGCCCCATGTCGCGCGCCCGCAGAGCACGGCGTTCGCGGCGAACCTCGCCGAGTTCGCGGCGATCTGCCGGGTCGTCGGCGGGATGCGCCGTTTCTCGATCGGCTGCGTCGGCGCGCGCACGACGCTTTTCAAGACCGTGCGCTTCGACGAGATCGCCTTGCAGAAGCACGGCGTGACCGTCGAGACCTTCGATCTCTCCGACCTGTTCCGGCGCGTGCGCGCGCTTTCCGCGGCGGACGCCCGGGTGAAGGACAAGATCGCCCGGCTCGCCGGCTACACGGATTGCAGCCGGGTCCCCGCGCCAAAGATGGAGACGCTGGCGAAGGTCGGCGTCGTCATCGACGATTACATCGCCGAATACGCGCTGGAGACGGTCGCCATCCGCTGCTGGCAGGAGATGCAGCGCGAGCTTGGGATCGCCCCCTGCGTCCTGCTCAGCGAGTTGAACGACCGCGGCGCGGCGGCGAGCTGCGAGGTCGACATTTGCAGCGCGGTGACGATGCGGGCGCTGCGGCTGGCGAGCGGCAAGCCGGCGGCCTGCCTCGACTGGAACAACAACTACGGCGA
>CAZKHF010000141.1:0-7906 GCA_964552445.1 uncultured Bradyrhizobium sp.
TCGCCATCTCGCTGATCTTCGGCACGGTGACGTCGAGCGTGCTGACGCTGTTCCTGGTGCCGTTGCTGTTTCAGATGTACGCCAAGCGGCATCTTCAGGCGCTGAGCAAGGCGTGAGCGGCGAGGCGCCGATTCGAGGCGATCGCAGGACGCTCCCGGCGGCGCGCCCTCACGCCGACAGGCGCGCGCGGACCTCGCTCTCCGCCATGTCCTTGCGTTCGCCGGCGGGCGCCGCGGCGAAGCCGGTCATCAGGTTTTCGCGCGCCGCGAGCAGCGGAAAGTTTTCGCGCCCCCGCGGCGCGTGGCCGAAGCCGCGTCGAGCGCGAGGCGCCCCAGCATTGCGCGCGGCTCAGCGCGGCGCGCGCTTGCTGAGAATGCGCTGCAAGGTGCGGCGATGCATGTTGAGCTGGCGCGCCGTCTCGGAGACGTTGCGTTCGCAGGACTCGTAGACGCGCTGGATGTGCTCCCAGCGCACGCGATCCGCCGACATCGGATGTTCGGGGCTGTCGACGGCGCCGGCGCGCTCGGCAGTCAGCACGGCGACGATCTCGTCGGCGTTGACCGGCTTGGCGAGATAGTCGAAAGCGCCGAGCTTGACGGCCACCACCGCGGTGGCGATCGCGCCGTAGCCGGTCAGAATGATGGCTCGCGCGTCAGGTCGCTTGGCCTTCAAAGCGCGCATCACGTCAAGCCCGCTGCCGTCGCCGAGCTTGAGATCGATGACGGCGAAGGCGGGCGCCTCCGCCTGGATCGCCGCCAGCCCATCGGCGACGCTGACGGCGATGCGCGCCGTAAAACCGCGCGAGCCCATCGCCCGCGCCAGGCGTTCGCCAAACGGCCGATCGTCGTCGACGATCAGCAAGGATTTGTCGAGCGCCATGGTCTCGCCGAGCGAAGTTGGCCGAGAAGCGTCCCTGTCAATATCCATTTTCTCGCTGCGATTTGGCACGTCCGTAACTCTTTACGCTTTCTAGCGCTTGTCGCGTCGACAGTCGACCGTGTTCGAACGCGGCGAGCGGCCAAACGATCTTCGCCTTCGCCCCGCTCTCCGGGGGCGGCGCGTTGGCGATCGTCAGTTGGGCGCCGGAGCGCTCCAGCAACGCCTTGGCGATGAACAGCCCGAGCCCCATGCCCCCGGCCGCCTCGTCCTCGCGGCGGCGTCCCGAGCCGCGGGTGGAGATGTAGGGCTCGCCGAGTCGCGCGAGCACCTGAGGGGGAAAGCCGGGCCCGTCGTCGGCGACGACGATCTCGACTTGCGAAGGCGTCCAGGCGGCGCGAATCGTCACCTGGCTCTCGGCGAAGCTCACCGCGTTCTCGACCAGGTTGTTGAGGCCGTAGATCAGACCGGCGGCGCGGCGGCAGCTCGGTTCGGGCGGCTCGCCGTCGCACTCGACCGCGATCGCGACGTCGAGCAGGCGGTGGGGGGCGGCGATCTCCTCGATCAGCTCGCTGAGCGTGGTCTCGGTGAGCGAGCCCTCGGCGAGCACCTCAGGCGAGGAGAGCTTGCCGAGAATCGATCGGCAGCGGCTGACCTGCTCCTCGATCAGGCGCAGATCTTCGCCGCACTGCGCCGCGAGCTGCGGCTGGCGGGAGATTTCGTGAACCACCAGCGCCACGGTCGCCAGCGGCGTGCCCAATTCGTGCGCCGCCGCGGCGGCGACGCCGTCGAGCTGCGAAAGGTGCTGCTGCTGCGCCAGCGTCAGCTCGGTGGCGGTCAGCGCGCTGGCGAGCTGGCGCGACTCCTCGGCGACGCGGTGGCCGTAAATCACGGCGAACAGCCCGCTCACCGCGATCGCGAGCCACAGCGCGGCGCCGTACAGCGCCGGCGGCTGAAAATCGCCGGCGCCCGGCCAGCCGAGCGGCCGGTGCCACAGCTGCACGGCGAGCGCGCACAAAAGCGTGAAAGCGAGCAGGCCGAGCGCACGCCGCATCGGCAGCGACACCGACGCCGTCATCAACGGCGCCAGGAAGAGAATCGAGAAAGGATTGACGAGCCCGCCGGTCAGCGCCAGCAGCGCCGCCAGCTGAGCGACGTCGAAACCGAGCAGGCCGGCCGCCCAGTTGTCGTCGAGGCGATGGCTGACCGGAAAGCGCAAGCGCAACGCCGCGTTGAGCGCCACGGAAGCGCCGATGCATAAGAAACAGGCGAAAACGGGAAAGTCGATTCGCAGAATAAAATCGGCGACGACGACCGCCGTCGCCTGCCCCGCGATCGCCAGCCAGCGCAGCCAAATCAGCGTGTCTACACGGAGCCGGCGCGCTCGGCGGCCGAAATCCGCGTCATCGAAAGCGTCCACAGTCGTTTCGCTACGCCGGCCCCCGCCCCGCAGCCGTCGGGCTCACGGGATCTTCTCATTGGGATATACGCCCCAAAGGGAGGATTGTTCAATATATCCCTTGTAACCCTCGCCATCGACGAGGCACCAGGCGCCGTCGCAGGAGCGCACGTTGGCGATGACGCCCGATTGTAGTCTCGCCGCCACCGCGCTCGTCGCCCTCGGCTCTACGTAAATAGGAAAGATCTGGCCGCTCTTGCCGACCCCGACCAGGCCGGTGCGCCGCCCCGAGAGCAGGGAATGAAGCACCCAGCCCTCCGCGCCTTCCGAATCGCGCACCTTGCGCCAGATGTCGAACTCGGCGGTGATCTCCACCGGCAGGCCGGCGCGCTGGAACACCCACTTGGTGGCGTGCTCCTTCGACGGCCCCTCGCGTAGGTTGACGCGATCGGTCTTCAGGCTGGCGTAGCGCGGCAGCGGCAACCCGGTGACCGGCCCCAAGGGGTCGGCGGGCGCCGCGGCGGGCCAGAACGCCAGCGTCGCCGCGAGGAGGGCGAGCGCGAGACGGCGCGCGGGGGCGAGACGGAGAAAATCGGCGACGGATTTCATTCCCGGTCCTTGTCGGTCGGCGCGACGCGACGTCGCGCGTCCTTGTCTTTGGCCCGCCATCTGCTAGAGAGGCCGCGTCGGCGGGCGACGCCAGCCGGGGCCGCGAGCTCTGCGCGAAGGCCATCATTTGCGGGGCGCGCCGTAAACGATGCGTAAAGGTTTTCGCTATTGCGCGCGAACATGATCGAAATCGGGCCGTCGGCTTTCCGGCTCCTGACGAGCACGGAGAGAACGACTCATGATTAGAAAGAAACCTCTTGTCATTGTCACCCGTCGTCTTCCCGAGCTGGTCGAGACGCGGATGCGAGAGCTGTTCGAAGCGCGCCTAAACCACGACGACAAGCCGATGTCGGAGAGCGAGCTCGCCGAGGCGATGCGCGAGGCGGAGGTGCTGGTGCCGAGCGTCGCCGACCGCATCACCGCCGCGCTGATCGAGCAGGCGGGCGAGCAATTGAAGCTGATCGCCAACTTCGGCAACGGCGTCGACCACATCGACGTCACTTGCGCGTTGCGCCGCGGCGTCACCGTCACCAACACCCCGGGCGTGCTCACCGAGGACACCGCCGACATCACCATGGCGCTCATCCTCGCCACCGCGCGGCGAATCGCCGAAGGCGCGCGGGTGATCCCCGAAGGCCGCTGGCTCGGCTGGTCGCCGACCTGGATGCTCGGCCGCCGGCTCGGCGGCAAGCGGCTCGGCGTCATCGGCATGGGCCGCATCGGCCAGGCGCTCGCCTCGCGCGCCCGCGCCTTCGGCATGTCGATCCACTACCACAACCGCCGCCGCGTCGCCCCGGCGATCGAGGAGGCGCTGGAGGCGACCTACTGGGATTCGCTCGACCAGATGCTGGCGCGGATGGATTTCGTCTCCATCAACTGTCCGCACACCCCCGCCACCTATCACCTGCTGTCGGCTCGGCGGCTGAAGCATCTGCGCCCGGAGGCGATCGTCATCAACACCGCGCGCGGCGAAGTGATCGACGAGGACGCCCTCGCCGGCATGATCGAGGCGGGCGAGATCGCCGGCGCCGGCCTCGACGTGTTCGAGAACGCGCCGACCGTCAACGACAAACTGATCGCGCTCGCCAAGGCCGGCAAGGTGACGCTGTTGCCCCACATGGGCTCGGCGACCATCGAAGGGCGCGCCGACATGGGCGAGAAGGTCATCATCAACATCAAGACCTTCATGGACGGGCACCGCCCGCCCGACCGCGTGCTGCCGAGCATGCTGTAGAGCCAGCTCCATTCAGACTGAACCGTGGTCGGAAAGAGCGCAGGCGGCGCAGCGATCGAGCTGCGGCCGGCGCGCTCGACCGCCGGTTGCTTCGCCTGCGCCGGCGGGGGCGGCGAACGAATCGTCCCGCCGCCGCGCCAGCGCCGCCCTCAGGCGCCGGGGAACTTCGGCGGCGCGGGGCTGATCACGCTCGCCGAGCCGGCGCTGACCTGCATCACCGCCAGACCGCGTTCGTTGGCGCCGTCGGCGCGGAAGCGGAATACGCCGTCGACGCCGTTGAACCCCGACGGGTTGGTGAGCACGCTCTGCGAGTAGCGCTGCGCGCCCTGGGTGCGCGCGAGCGCCGCGGCGAGCGACACCGCGTCGTCGGCGAGCGAGGCGAGCCGCTGCGGCTCGAGGTTGAACTTCGCCTTGTAGCGCTGGGCGAAGGCGTTGAAGCCGGCGTTGTCGGGCGCGGCGAACCACGCCCCCTGCAGCGCGGGCAGGCGCAGCACGCGCGGGTCATTCCACATTCCGGTGCCGAGAATCTGTGTTTTGACGCCGCTTCCCGTCAGCGCGTTCGCCACCGCGGGCATGCCCTCCGCCTGCTCGGGGATGAACAGCGCCTCGATCTGCTTGGCGACGCCGACGATCTCGGGCATCGCCCCTTCCGGCTGGCCCGGCGAATAGCGCGCGACCGTGACGACCCGGATGTTGAATTTCGCCGCTTGCTGCTCCAGCTCGCCGACCGCGACGTTGGCGTAGTCGGACTGCGGCGCGAGCACGGCGATCGACTTCTTGCCGCGCTGGGCGGCGTATTCGACGATCCGGTCGACGTAGGATTCGATGAGGAACGACAGGAGATAGACGCCCGGCGAGGCGGCGCTCTCGTCGGTCGAGAAGGCGATCACCGGCCGCCCCGCCGATTTGGCGACCCGCCCGACCTCGCGCACCTCGGCGGCCAGCACCGGCCCGAGAATGAGCTCGGCGCCGGCGCCGACCTCCGCCTGCGCGGCCTGCGCGGCGCCCTCCGGCGTGCCGTGGTCGTCGACCACCATCAACGAGATGTCGGCGGACCCGGACTCCTCGATCGCCAATTGGGCGGCGTTGCGCATCGCCGCGCCCACCACGCTGGGACCGCCGTTTTGCGTCAACGGCAGCACCATGCCGACCCGAACCGGGCCGGCGCCCAGCACCTCGCCGATCGTCGGGGCGGAGAGCGGTTGCGTCTGGACCTGCGGCACCGGGGCGGCGCCGACGTCCGAAGCGGACGTCTCCAACCCGGTCGAGCTGCACCCCGCGAGCGCAAAGGCGAAGCTCGCGGCGAAACCCCAGCGCGCCGCGCGGGCGAGCGGCCCGGTCTTCACCGTCGATGAGGCGCTCTTCGGCATCACGACCTCCCAGCACGCGCAAAACCTCGCCGACGAATCGCTTTGCGCCCAAGTGATTTTACGCCCTTCGCTCCGGCGCCGTCTGCTCCCCGCCCGCTTAGCCCTCACCATTTGCGGTGATTGTGGCTTTTTCAGTCTCACGCCGCTAGGGATGTCGCCGATCCCGCGCCGCCGGGCGAAAGCCCGACTTCGCGGCCGGACGTCGGAGCGGAGATGGCGACAAACCGCGTCGAGAAAGACCAGTCCGAATCGCGCCGGGCGGCGAAGCGAAGCTTCAGCGCGCTCGGCGCGCGAGTCGAGGTCGAGCCGATCGCGCCCGGCCTCTACATCGTCGCGACGCCGATCGGCAACCTCGGCGACGTCAGCTTGCGCGCGCTGGCGACGCTCGCCGCCGCCGACGCCGTCCTCGCCGAGGACACGCGCGTCTCGCGCCGCCTGCTCGACCGCTACGAGATTGCGACGCCGCTCGTCGCCTATCACGAGCACAACGCGCCGCAGGTTCGCCCGCACGTCCTCGCCCGGCTCGCCGAGGGCGAAGCGCTGGCGCTCATTTCCGACGCCGGCACGCCGCTCGTCTCCGACCCCGGCTACAAGCTGGTCGTCGAAGCCGTCGCCGCGGGGGTCGCGGTCGTCGGCGTTCCCGGTCCCTCGGCGGCGCTGACTGCGCTGGTCGGGGCGGCGCTGCCGACCGACCGCTTCTTCTTCGAGGGCTTCCTGCCGACCAAGCAGGCGGCGCGGCGCGAGCGCATCAACGCGCTGGCGGCGATCCCGGCGACGCTCATCTTCTACGAGGCGCCGGGCCGGCTGCCCGCCGCCCTCGCCGACCTCGCCGCCGAGCTGGGGCCGCGGCCGGCGGCGGTCGCGCGCGAATTGACCAAGCTGCACGAGGAGACGCGCCGCGGAACCCTCGCCGAGCTCGCCTCCCGTTACGCCGTCGAGGGGCCGCCCAAGGGCGAGATCGTCATCGTCGTCGGGCCGCCTTCGGCGCCGGCGCCGCTCGACGCGGCGGCGCTCGACGACAAGGTCCGCGCGGCGCTGGCGGAGCTGTCGCTGAAAGACGCCGCCGCGGCGGTCGCCGCCGAGACCGGCCTGCCCCGCCGCGAAGTCTACGCGCGCGCGCTGCGCCTCGCCGGCGCCGGGCGGAAAGAATGAGCGGCCGGGCGACCGCGGCGCGCCGGCGCGCCCGCCTGTTTGGCCTGCGCGCCGAGGCGATCGCCGCGCTCATCCTGCGCCTGAAGGGCTATCGCGTCCTCGCGCGCCGTTTCGCCGTCGCGGGCGGGGAGCTCGACCTGGTCGTCAAGCGCGGAACCACCATCGCCTTCGTCGAGGTCAAGGCGCGCGACGACCTCGACGCCGCCGCGACGGCGATCAGCGAGGCGAAGCGCCGGCGCATCGCGCGCGCCGCGCGCGTCTGGCTCGCGCGCAATCCCTGGGCCGCGGGCCTGACCTGGCGCGGCGACGCCGTGTTCGTCGCGCCGAGGCGGCTTCCCCGCCACGTTGTCGCGGCGTATAGCCTGGACTTCGACCGACCGGACGGAGCGCCGCCATGCCGTTGAACGCAGCCGCTGAAGCCGACCGCAGCGCGCGCGGCCGAGCCGCGTTTCCCTAGGGCTTCGCCATGGACAGCTCCGTCTCCGCCCTCGCCGACCAGCGCGCCCGCCGCCGCCGCGCCGAAGCGGCGCAGAGCGCGCTCGATCGCGCCAACCTCGACGAGCGTTTCGAAGCGCTGCGCCGCCAGTCGCCCGACGACGACGCGACCTTCCGCCGCGAAGCGGTCGAGCTCATCCGCGAACGCCTCGAAGAGCGCCGCGCCAAGGCGCGCGGCGAGCTCGAGGCCGGCGGCGGCGGGCGCGCCTGCGCCAAGCGTTTGAGCGACCTCGAAGACAATCTCATCCGCGCCATCTTCGACTGGGCGCTGCGCTACTTCCATCCGCAACTGCCCGCCTCGTCGCGGCCGACCGTCGTGGCGGTCGGCGGCTACGGCCGCGGCCTGCTGGCGCCCGGCTCGGACATCGACCTTCTGTTCCTGCTGCCCGAGGCGCCGACGACGGAGACGCAGTCGGTCATCGAGACGATGCTCTACGCGCTGTGGGACCTCAGGCAGAAGGTCGGCCACGCGACGCGCTCGATCGACGACTGCCTGAAGTTCGCGCGCGACGACATGACCATCCGCACCGCGCTGCTCGAGGCGCGGCTCATCCTTGGCGATTCGGCGCGCTTCGAGCGGCTGCGCCAGCGTTTCGACGAGGAGATCGTCGCCAAGACGGCGAGCGAGTTCGTCGTCAACAAGCTGGGCGAGCGTGACGCGCGCGTCAGACACGCGGGCGAATCGCGCTACCTGGTCGAGCCCAACCTCAAGGAGGGCAAGGGCGGCTTGCGCGACCTGAACACGTTGTTCTGGATCGCCAAGTACGTCTA
>CAZKHF010000142.1:0-7849 GCA_964552445.1 uncultured Bradyrhizobium sp.
TGATTCGGAGCCCGCGATGTCGAAAGCGCCGCCGACCGCCTGCCTGCTGGAGCACTTTTCCGCGCTTTCGGACCCTTGCCAGCGCTGGCGGTTTGTCTATCCGCTGCCGGAAATCCTGCTTCTGGTTTTGTGCGCCACGCTTTACGGCATGGAGGATTTCGTCGAGATCAGGCTGTGGGGCGAGCAGCGGGGGGATTTCCTGAAGCGCTTCCTGCCCTACGAGCGCGGCCTGCCGGCCCATGACACGCTCAACGACGTGATCAACGGGCTCGACGCCGAACTGTTCAAGACCTGCTTCGCCGGCTGGGTGGAGGCGTTGCGCGAGCGCGCGCCCGACATCGTCGCCATCGACGGCAAGACCTCGCGGCGAACCTACGCGCGCGCCAAGGGCCGCGAACCGCTGCACATGGTCTCCGCTTGCGCGGCCCGCCAACGCCTCGTCCTCGCTCAGGAGGCCGTCGACGAAAAGTCCAATGAGATCGTCGCCATTCCGCGGCTGCTGGAACGGCTCGAGCTGACCGGGGCGCTGGTCACCATCGACGCCATGGGAACCCAAACCGACATCGCCGACACAATCGTCGGACGCGGCGGCGATTACCTGCTGGCGCTGAAGGCCAACCGGCCGGTTCTCCATCGAGACGTCGTCGCCTTCTTCGACAAGCCGCCGGACGAAATGCTGGAGCCCGCGCACGTCACGACCGACGCCGACCATGGTCGCATCGAGGAGCGCCGCCATGTCGTCTGCCACAAGATCGACTGGCTGTTCTCGGATCGCCGCTACGCCGACGAGCCGCGCTTCCCCAACTTGGCGATGATCGGCATGGTCGAAAGCCGCGTCGAGCGAAACGGCGCCGTCGCCCGCGAGCAGCGATATTATCTCTCCTCGGCCAAACTCGACGCCCAAACCTTCGCCGCCGCCGTCCGCGCCCACTGGGGCGTCGAGAACCGCTTGCACTGGGTTCTCGATGTCGTGTTCCACGACGACCTGGCCCGCTTGCGCAGCGCCAACGGCCCGCAAAACATGGCTGTCGTCAAACACATGGCAATGAACCTGGCGCGCAATCCAAAAGACAGGCACAGCCTCAAGGTCCGGCGAAAGCTCGCCAACCTCAACCCCGACTACCTCCCAACCCTGATCCACCAACCCGCGTCGTTAACCTGAAGCGATTCCCCTGCGCCCGCCCTCGCAGTGGGTCGCCGTCGAGGTTCCGACGATCATCTCGGAGGAGAAGTTCAATGCGGTCCGGGCGCTGATGCAGAGCCGGGCCCCCAAGCGCACGCCGCCGCGCGTCGCCAACGGCCCGACCCTGCTGGCCGGCGTCATCCGCTGCGGCTACTGCGGCGCGGCGATGATCCAGAACGCCGACAAGGGCGGCGCGTATCGCTACTCCCGCTGTTCTTGGAAGCTGAAAGAGGGCGTCGCCGCCTGCCGCGGCATCCGCATGCCGATGGATCGGCTCGACGAAATCGTCGTCGCAGAGGTCGCCAAGCGCGTTCTGGAGCCTGATCGGCCGGGCAAGATGCTCGAAGCCTACGCCCGCGCCGGCGCGGAGCGCGAGGCCGGCCGCCGCGATCGCCTGTCGAAGCCGAGGCAGGGCCATAAAGAGACCGAGGCCGCGATCGCGCGCCTCCTGGAGCTGGTCGAGAAGGGACTGAGGGACGCCGAGGACCCGAGCCTGGGCGAGCGCCTGATCGGCCTCGAGGCGCGCCGCGACGAGCTGGCCAAGGAGGCGACCGACCTGCAGCGCCATCTCGCCTCAGGCGAGCCGCAGATCACGCGCGACAAGATCGACCGCCTCGCCCGGCGGTTGCGCGACAAACCGTGCGACGGGCCGCCGGAGTCGCGGCAAGCCGGCTCCCGGCTGGTCATGGGCGAAGTGACTTTGACCGAGGATGAAATCCGCATCAGCGGATCGAAGGCCGTTCTGGTCCCCCGCGCGTCGCAGGAGGAGCTTCTCGCCGCGCCCACGGTTCTGTCTTTTGTTCGAAAATGGCGCGCCCGGAGGGATTCGAACCCCCGGCCCCCAGATTCGTAGTCTGGTGCTCTATCCAGCTGAGCTACGGGCGCGCTTGCTCTGCGGCGGGAGAAGCCTCCCGCGCGGCGGAGGGCCGTCTAGCCGCTTTCCCCGGCCGAGGCAAGAGGCGATTCGCTCTGAACGGCGCGTCAATGGCCTTGCTTCGGCGTCGAAGCGCCGCTAAGCGAGACCTTCGTGCCCTATTCCCGCTCCATCGCCCTTCTTGACGCCCGCCTGATCGACCCGGCGGAGATGCGCGAGCGTCGCGGCGGCGTTCTTGTCGCCGACGGCAAAATCGCCGCGCTCGGGCCCGACGTGAACCGCTACAGCGTTCCCGACGACGCGCGGGTGGTCGAATGCGCCGGCGACGTCGTCGCCCCGGGGTTGGTCGATCTGCGCGCCTTCATCGGCGAGCCGGGCGCCGAACATCGCGAGACCATCGCCTCCGCCAGCGCCGCCGCCGCGGCGGGCGGCGTGACGACGCTGGTCGCGCGCCCCGACACCAACCCGCCGGTCGACGACCCCGCGGTGGTCGACTTCATCCTGCGCCGCGCCCGCGCCACCGCCAAGGTGCGGGTGCTGCCCTCCGCGGCGCTGACCAAGCGTCTCGAAGGCCGCGAAATCGCCGAAATCGGCCTGCTCGCCGAGGCGGGCGCGGTCGCCTTCTCCGACGGGCCCCGCAGCGTCGCCAACGCCCAGACGATGCGCCGCGCGCTGACCTACGCGCGCGACTTCTCCGCGCTGGTGATGCACACCTGCGAGGATCGCGAATTGCGCGGCGACGGGGTGATGGCCGAAGGCGAGCGCGCCACCCGCCTCGGCCTGCCCGGCGTCCCGCGCGAAGCCGAGACGATCGTGCTCGAGCGCGACCTGCGGCTGGTGGCGCTGACCGGCGCGCGCTACCACGCCGCGCTGGTCTCCAACCGGCTGTCGCTCGAAGCGATGGCCCGCGCGCGCGAGGCGGGGTTGCCGGTGAGCTGCGGCGTCTCGGTCAACAACCTCACCCTCAACGAGAACGACGTCGGCGACTACCGCACTTTCCTCAAGCTCTATCCGCCCCTGCGCGGCGAGGACGAGCGCCTAGCGCTGGTCGAGGCCGTCGGCTCCGGCCTGATCGACGTCATCGTCTCCGACCACGACCCCCAGGACGTCGAGACGAAGCGCCTGCCCTTCGCCGAGGCGGAGGCGGGAGCGATCGGCGTCGAGACCATGCTGTCGGCCGGCCTGCGGCTGGTCGCGGCCGGACAGGTGTCGTTGCCGCGGCTTTTGCGCGCGCTGAGCGCGCGGCCGGCGGAGATCCTCGGGCTGCCGGTCGGCCGCCTCGCCGTCGGCGCGCCCGCCGACCTCATCCGCTTCGACCCCGAGGCGCCGTTCGTGCTCGACCCGGCGACCCTGCATTCGCGCTGCCGCAACACGCCGTTCGACGAGGCGCGGCTCGAAGGCCGCGTCAAGATGACGCTGGTTGCAGGAAGCGTCGCGCACGAATAGGCTACGCCCGGTCATTTCAAGTCTTGGCGCCGCGCATGGCGGTCTCGCTCAATTCGCTTTACGCCGTCGCCGCGCTGGCGATCGGCTACCTCCTGGGGACGATCCCCTTCGGCCTCATCCTCACCCGCGTCGCCGGCGCCGGAGACCTGCGCGCCATCGGCTCGGGCAACATCGGCGCGACCAACGTGCTGCGCACCGGCCGCATGGACCTCGCCGCCGCCACGCTGGTTCTCGACGCGCTGAAGGCGACGCTCGCCTATGTCATCGCCGCGGCGCTGTTTCACGACGAAACGGCGGCGCTCGCCGGCGCGGCGGGCGCCTTCTTCGGCCATCTCTATCCAGTCTGGCTGCGCTTTCGCGGCGGCAAGGGCGTGGCGACCTTCCTCGGCGGCCTCCTCGCCGCCTGTTGGCCGGCGGCGGCCGCTTTCATCGTCGTCTGGCTCGCGGTCGCCGCGGCGACCCGCTATTCCTCCGCCGGCGCGCTCAGCGCCAGCTTCGTCGCGCCGATCGCCGCGCTTTTCGTCGGCGCCTTTCCGGTGGCGATTCTCTACGCGCTGCTGGCGGCGTTGCTGTGGCTGAAACACAGCGCCAACATCGTTCGGCTGCTGCAAGGCCGCGAAACGAAGATCAAGCTGAAGGGCTGAGCCGATGAGCCGGGCGTCGATCCGCGAACGCCTCGGCGACGACGAGCGCTTCGATTGGCTAAGGCTCATCCGCTCCGAGAACGTCGGGCCGCGCACTTTCTTCGCGCTGTTGCGCCGCTTCGGCGCCGCGAGAAGCGCGCTGGCGGCGCTGCCCGATCTCGCGCGGCGCGGCGGCGCGCCGCGGCCGATCCGCGTCGCCGAACGCGGCGAAATCGAGCGCGAACTCGATGGCGCCGCCGCGCTTGGCGTCCGCTACGCCGCCTTCGGCGAGCCGGAATACCCGCCGGCCCTGCGCCAGATCGACTCGCCGCCGCCGCTCATCGGCTGGCTCGGTCGCGCGGAGGCGCTGAGCGGCGCGGCGATCGCGATCGTCGGCTCGCGCAACGCCTCCGCTGCAGGATTGACCTTCGCCGACCGGCTGGCGCGCGGCCTCGGCCAAGCGGGCTATGTCGTCGTCTCCGGCCTCGCGCGCGGAATCGACCAGCGCGCCCATTTCGCCGCCTTGGCGACCGGCACGCTCGGCGTGCTGGCGGGCGGCTTCGCCCGCCCCTACCCGCCCGAGGCGGCGAAGCTCATGCCGCTGATCGCCGAGACGGGCGCCGTCGTCTCGGAAATGCCGATCGAATGGGAGCCGCGCGGCCGCGACTTTCCCCGCCGCAACCGGCTCGTCTCCGGCCTCGCGCTGGCGACGGTGGTGATCGAAGCGGCGCGCGGCTCCGGCTCGCTGATCACCGCGCGCTGCGCCGCCGAGCAGAACCGCGAGGTGTTCGCCGCGCCGGGTTCGCCCCTCGATCCGCGCGCCGAAGGGACCAACGACCTGCTGCGCCAGGGCGCGAACCTCTGCGCGCGCGTCGAGGACGTGCTGGCGGTGGTCGATCCGATCCGCGCGCGCGACCCGTTCTCGCGTTTCGCCGAGCCGGCCGGCGCGACCGACCAAGCGGCCTGGAGCGCGGCGGCCTCGCAAGACGACGACGCGCCGGCGCCGGACGCGCAGCCGGGCGAGGCGGCGCCGGCGCGCGAAGACGACGACGCGTGCCTGCGTCGCGTCGAAGCGCTGCTTGGCCCGGCGCCGATCGCCGTCGACGATCTCGCCCGCGCCGCCGACGCCCCCGCGCGCGCGGTGCGCGGCGCGCTGGTCGAGCTGGAGCTCGCCGGGCGCGTCGAACATTGCGGCGGCGACCGCGTGGCGCTGGTCGCGCCGAGCGAAGAGCGCTAGCGCCGCGACCGCGGAGGCGCCATCTGCGGGCGCGCCGTGCGAAACGAGCGGCGGCGCGACGTCTGGTTATGGCTCGATCGCCCGCCGGCCGCCGTCGGCTCATTCGCCCCCGGCGCCTCCGCCGCGCGCGCACGCGCTGCGCGCGCCGACGCCTCGCCTTCGGCGCGCGCCATGGCGAGAAAGTAGGAGAGCAGATCGAGGCCCGCCGCCGACGCCATCGACTCCAGTTGCGCCGTCATTTCAGCAACGTAGCCCGCGACCGCCGCTTCGTTGGCGCTCTCAGCGTCGACCGGACAAGAGAGCGCGTCGCCGCATTTCAACATCGCCCTGCCCCGCCGCAAAGGTGTTGACCTGACTATTTCGCCGCGTAACACGCATAGATTGTCGTAATGTTATAGGCAAGTAAAAAGCGTATCAATCCGCGCCGCCGCCGGCCCCCGGCGCGAGCCGCGCGAGGCGGTCGAGCGCGCCTTGCAGGATGTAGGCCGCGGCCATCTGGTCGATCACCGCCGCCCGCCGCGCCCGCGACACGTCGTTGGCGATCAGCGCGCGCTCGACCGCCACGGTCGACATGCGCTCGTCCCAGAAGGCGTAGGGGCTCGGATGGAGCCTGGCGAAATTGCGCGCGAAGGCGCGCGTCGACTGGGCGCGCGGCCCCTCGTCGCCGCTCAGCGCCAGCGGCAGGCCGACGATCAGCGCGAAGGCGTCGAACTGGCGAACCAGCGCGCTCAGCGCCTCGGCGTCGCCGGCGAACTTCTTGCGTCTGAGCGTCGTCAGCGGCGTGGCGACCCGGCGCTCGACGTCGGAAAGCGCGAGCCCGATCGTCTTGGTTCCGAGATCGACGCCGATCAGCCGCGCCTTGGCGGGCAGGACGGCGGCGAGGTCTTCGAGGGAAAGCGGCGCCGCGGACATGGTCGTTCAGCGCTACCACGCCGCGCCGCGCGTTGCCACGGCGAAGCGGCGGGTGTTATACGGGCGCCGCTTTCGAACGGCGTGGAGCCGAAGGAGTCGACATGGCCGTGGACCAGGCCGCTGTCCGCCGCATCGCGCGGCTGGCGCGCATTGCGGTGAGCGACGCGGAAGTGCCCCATCTGCAAAACCAGATCAACGCCATCCTCGCGTTCGTGGAGGCGTTGAACGCCGTCGACGTCGCCGGCGTCGAGCCGATGACCTCGGCGATTCCGATGAAGCTGCCGATGCGCGACGACATCGTCGTCGACGGCGAGATCGAGCCGGCGATCCTCGCCAACGCGCCGCTCGTCGAGGACGGCTTCTTCGTCGTGCCCAAGGTGGTCGAATGACCCGCCGTCCCGCCTCCGCCTCCCGCGCGCGCAAGAGCAAGAGAGGATCCGACGTGAGCGATCTCACCGCGCTGACCCTCGCCGAGGCGCGCGACGCGCTGCGCGCGC
Source organism: uncultured Bradyrhizobium sp. (assembly GCA_964552445.1). GTDB lineage: Bacteria > Pseudomonadota > Alphaproteobacteria > Rhizobiales > Beijerinckiaceae > Roseiarcus. Next base: position 6,773 of record CAZKHF010000142.1, read on the forward strand.
GCGAAATCACCAGCGTCGAGCTCACCGAAGCCCATCTCGCCGCCATGGAGCGCGGCAAGGGCCTCAACGCCTATGTCGCGACGACGCCGGAGCGGGCGCTGGAAATGGCGCGCGCGAGCGACGCCCGGCTCGCCGCCGGCGACGCCGGCCCGCTCGAAGGACTGCCGATCGGCGTCAAAGACCTCTACGCCACCGTCGGCGTCCACACCCAGGCCTGCAGCCGCATCCTCGCCGGCTTCAAGCCGCCCTACGAGTCGACGGTGACCGCCAACCTGTGGCGCGACGGCGCGGTGATGCTCGGCAAGCTCAACATGGACGAGTTCGCCATGGGCTCGTCGACCGAGACCTCCTGCTACGGCCCGGCGGCCTCGCCCTGGCTGCCGCCCGGCTGGAGCGTCGAGAAGGCGCGCGCCGCGCTCGCCGGCGACAAGCGCGGCCTGCTCACCCCCGGCGGCTCGTCGGGCGGGTCGGCGGCGGCGGTGGCGGCGCGGCTGTGCCTCGCCGCGACCGGGACCGACACCGGCGGTTCGATCCGCCAGCCCGCCGCCTTCACCGGCGCCGCGGGGATCAAGCCGACCTACGGGCGCTGCTCGCGCTGGGGCATCGTCGCTTTCGCCTCGTCGCTCGACCAGGCCGGGCCGATCGCGCGCACCGTGCGCGACTGCGCGATCATGCTGCGCTCGATGGCCGGCCCCGACCCGAAGGACTCGACCTGCGCCAACGCGCCCGTCCCCGACTACGAGAAGGCGATCGGCAAGAGCGTCAAGGGCATGACCATCGGCGTGCCGCGCGAGTATCGCGTCGACGGCATGAACCCGGAGATCGAGGCGTTGTGGCGGCGGGGCGCCGAGTGGCTGAAGGCGGCGGGGGCGAAGATCGTCGACGTCTCGCTGCCCAACACCCGCCACGCGCTGCCCGCCTATTACATCGTCGCGCCGGCGGAGGCGTCGAGCAACCTCGCGCGCTACGACGGCGTGCGCTACGGCCTGCGCGTCCCGGGCGACGACATCATCGCCCTCTATGAGAACACCCGCGCCAAGGGGTTCGGCCCCGAGGTGCGCCGGCGGCTGATGATCG
>CAZKHF010000143.1:0-7754 GCA_964552445.1 uncultured Bradyrhizobium sp.
GGCGACGAGCTGGTGGCGCCCGGAGCGGCGCGCGGGCCGGCGCAGATCGTCGCCTGCAACGCCTTCGCCGTCGCGGGAATCGTCGCCGCCGCCGGCGGCGAGCCGATCGACCTCGGCCTCGTCGGCGACGATCCGCAGGCGCTGGCGGCCGCCCTCGCGCGCGCGCGCGCCGCCAACGCCGACGTGCTGACGACGCTCGGCGGCGCCTCGGTCGGCGAACGCGATCTGGTGCGGCGGGCGCTCGCCGACGCGGGGATGACGCTCGACTTCTGGCGCATCGCCATGCGGCCGGGCAAGCCGCTGATCCACGGTCGGCTCGGCGCGACGCAGGTGCTCGGCCTGCCGGGCAATCCTGTTTCGTCGACGGTCTGCGCGCTGTTGTTCTTGAGGCCGCTGATCCGCGCGCTGCTCGGCGACCCCGCGGCGGGCGCCGACCTGAGCGAACCCGGCCGCCTCGGCGCCGCCCTGCCCGCCAGCGGCCCGCGCAAGGAATACCTGCGCGCGACGTTCGCGCCCGGTCCCGACGGAGCGCTGCTGGCGACGCCTGTCGCTTCACAGGATTCCTCGTTGGTGAAGACGCTGGCGCGCGCCGAAGGGCTGATCGCCCGCGCGCCCGATGCGTCGCCCGCCGCAGTGGGCGATCCCTGCCGCGTCATCCGCTTCGCGCCGCTTGGCGCGTGAGGCCGCGCCAAGCCCGCCTCGGCGCGCCCCCTGCGCCAATCTGTCCGTTTGCATTTGCGCTAGAACAATGTACGAGGCCCGCCGGTCGACCTACGGTATCTCCGTTTGAAGGGGAAATCATGAGGCAGACGGGCATTTTTGACGCCAATCATGGCGTGGAGTCGTTTGGGTTCGAGGGGCTCGCGGCGGTTCACTGGAACTTGGGCGCGCCCCAACTTTACGAACAGGCGCTTCGGCGCGGCGAAGCCGTCGTCGCGCAAGGCGGCGCGCTAGTCGCCGACACCGGCGTCCACACCGGCCGCAGCCCGAAAGACAAATTCATCGTCCGCGACGCCACCACCGATGGCGCGGTGTGGTGGGAAGGCAACGGCGCGATCACGCGTGAGCAGTTCGACGCGCTGTTTTCCGATTTCATCGCCCACGCGCGCGGCCGCGAGCTGTTCGCGCAGGACCTCTACGCCGGCGCCGATCCGTCGGCGCGCGTGCGCGCCCGCGTCTACACCGAGCTGGCGTGGCACTCGCTGTTCATCCGCAACCTGCTCATCCGGCCGGAGACGCGCGCGCTCGCAGCTTTCGTCCCCGACCTGACCATCGTCGACCTGCCCTCCTTCCGGGCCGATCCGGCCCGGCACGGCTGCCGCAGCCAGACGGTGATCGCCTGCGACTTCACCCGCCGCATCGTTCTGGTCGGCGGCACCAGCTACGCCGGCGAAATGAAGAAGTCGGTGTTCACCTATCTCAACTTCATCTTGCCGCAGGCGGGCGTGATGCCGATGCACTGCTCGGCCAATTACGGCGGCCACGACGACGTGGCGGTGTTCTTCGGCCTGTCGGGCACCGGCAAGACGACGCTCTCGGCCGACCGCAGCCGCACCTTGATCGGCGACGACGAGCACGGCTGGGGCCCTGAGGGCGTGTTCAACTTCGAGGGCGGCTGTTACGCGAAGGCGATCCGCCTGTCGCGCGAAGCCGAGCCGGAGATCTACGCGGCGAGCGAGCGCTTCGGCACCGTGATGGAGAACGTGACGCTCGACCCGGTGACCCGCGCGCCCGACTTCGACGACGATTCCAAGACCGAGAACACGCGCATCGCCTACCCGATCGACTTCGTCGCCAACGCTACCCCCTCGGGCCGCGCCGGGACGCCGCGCAACGTCGTCATGCTCACCTGCGACGCCTTCGGCGTCCTGCCGCCGATCGCCAAGCTCAACGCCAGGCAGGCGATCTATCATTTCCTTTCCGGCTACACCGCCAAGGTGGCGGGAACGGAAAAGGGCGTGGTCGAGCCGCAGGCGACCTTCTCGACCTGTTTCGGCGCGCCGTTCATGCCGCGCCATCCAGCGGTCTACGGCGACCTCCTGCGCGACCTGGTCGAGAGCGGCGGCGTCGACTGCTGGCTGCTCAACACCGGCTGGAGCGGCGGCCCCTGTGGGGTCGGCCGGCGCATGCCGATCCGCGTCACCCGCCGCCTGCTGGCGGCGGCGCTCGACGGCTCGCTGAGTCGGGCCGAGTTCCGCGTCGACCCCTACTTCGGCTTGGCGACGCCGACCGACGTTCCCGGCGTCGACCCGCTTCTGCTCGAACCGGTCAAGACCTGGAAGGACCCGAGCGCCTTCGCCAAGACGGCGCAACGATTGGTCGACATGTTCGAGGAGAACTTCGCGCGCTTCCACGCGCACGTCGACCCGGAAATCCGCGACGCCGCGCCGCGCCGCGTCGTCATGGCCGATTGAGGCCAAGCCGCGCAGGCCCTTGGCCGCGCGGCGTCTCACCACCCGCCGACCGCCTCGCCCGCCGCGGCGAGGAAGGCGCGGCGCAGGTCGGGCAGCGCTTGGCCGCGCGGGGCGAACAGATCGCGCGCCAGGAAGAAGCCGGTCAGCCGGAAGGCGTCGCCGACCTCGGTCGGCGTCGGCGCTGGCGTTTCGACCCCGGGGCGCAGGAACGCGGGCAGCGGCAACAGCTTGTCGCGCCACGGCGCGCCCGCCGCGGCGCTCACCGCCCGACCGGTCTTCGGCGAGACGTAGATCAGGTCCTCGCGCGCGCCGGTCGCCGCGCAGCGATCGAGGTCGAGCGCGTAGCCGCATTCGGCGAGAAGCCGCGCCTCGAAACGCGCCACCAGCGCCGGCGCGACGCTGGCGTCGTCGAGATGGTCGGCGATCACCATCAGCGCTTCGAACACCGATTCATGCGGCTCGCGCTCGGGCAGCAGGCGGGTCAGCGCGGCGAGCCAGCCGACGCCGGCGAGCGCCAGCGCGCTGTCGATCAGCCGTCCCGCCCTGAACCTCAGGGGCTCGACCGCATAGGCGCCGAGATGCTCGTCGAGCCGCGCGCGCCACACCAGGCCGAGGCTGTTGCCGGGTTGCAGCGCGGCGCTGAGGCGGGCCGACCGTCCGCCGCGCACCAGTCCGAGATGGCGCCCATGCGCCCGCGTCATCGCCTCGACGATCGCCGAGCTCTCGCCGTGGCGGCGCACGCCGATGACGATGCCTTCGTCGCGCCATTCCATCGCGACGCTCCCTGCTCAACGCGGCTGAAGATGGCGCGGCGGCGGGACTTTGGAAAGGCGCAGCGCGACCCACAGCGCGAGGCCGGTCATCGCCGCCAGCAACGCCGCCACCGCCGGCCAGCCGCCGCGGGCGAAGAACAGGCCGCCCGCCGCGCCGGTGACGGCCGAGCCGACGTAAAAGAAAAAGAGATAGAGCGCGGCGGCGTGGGCGCGCGCGCTTTCGGCGCGCAAGCCCACCCAGCTCGAAGCGATCGAGTGGCCGCCGGAGAACCCCCAGGTGATCAGGCCGGCGCCAAGGACGATGGCGACGATGTTGTCCGGCAAAGTGACGGCGACGCCCGCCATCACGATCGCGATGGCGATCCACATCACCCGTCGACGCCCGTAACGGCTGGCGAGCGTCCCCATCGTCACCGAACTGGTCGCGCCGACGATATAGATGACGAACAATAGCCCGATCGCGGTCTGGCTGTAGGAAAACGGCGGCGCGGCGAGCCGGAAGCCGAGGTAGTTGTAAGCGCAGACGAACACGCCGAGCAGCAGGAACCCCTCGGCGAACAGCAGCCGCAGGCCGGGATCGGCGAGGTGGCGCATGAGCGTCGCGACCAGCCGCCGCGCGTCGAGCGGACGGGGCGTGAAGCCGCGTTTGGCGGGCAGCCCCCAGGCGATCATCGCCGCGCCGAAGAAGCCGACGACGCTCACCGTGGCGATCGCCGGCCGCCAGCCGTAAAGGTCGGAGAGCGCCGCGGCGGCGAGCCGGCCGGCCATGCCGCCGACGGTGTTGCCGGCGATATAGAGCCCCATCGCCAGGCCGAGCGCCGGCGGGTCCAGTTCGTCGGCGAGATAGGCCATCGCCACCGCCGGCAGGCCCGACAGCGCCAGGCCGGCGAGCGCGCGCAAGGCGAGGAAGGTCGGCCAGTTGGGCGCAAACGCCGCCAGCGTGGTGGCGACCGCGGTCGCGGCGAGCGAAATCGCCATCGTCCGCTTGCGGCCGAACGCGTCGGCGACGGCGCCCGCCGCGAGCAATCCCGCCGCCAGCAGCCCCGTCGTCATCGACAGCGACAGGCTCGCCTCAGCCGGCGAGATGGCGAAATCGCGCGAGAACACCGGCATCAGCGGCTGCACGCAGTAGAGCACGTCGAAGGTGGCGAAGCCGCCGACGAACACCGGCGCGTTCACCCGCCAGAACATCGGATCGGAGCGAGAAATCTTGGCGGCGCGCGACGGCGCGCGGGGTAAGGCGTCGACGGTCATCGACGCCTTCTAGCCGCCCCGCGCCGGGAAGGGAAACGATTCGCGCTCAGCGCCACGAGCTGAACCATACCCGCAGCGTGAAGGCGTTGGGGTCCACCGGAAATTGCGCGGACAGCACCGGCAGGAAGAAGACGAACGTCAGTCCCGCCGCGGCGAGAAAGGCGAGCGCGGCGACGTTGCGCGCCCACCCGCCGCCGCGGAAAAATGCGAGCGCCAGCGCCGGACCGGCGCACAGCAGCGGCGGAAAATAATAGTAGAAGAACTCGAGCCCCTTCGGGTTCGCCGCCCACGGCAGATACTGGAAGAAGAAAGCGATCGCGACGATCATCGCGTCGACGTCGCGACGCGCGATCCAGCGCCACGCCATCAACAGGATCGCCGCCTCGCCGGCGTAGAAGACGAGCGGATTGGCGAGCGCGACCACCGCCTGCGCGGGATTTTCGGCGCTCCACGTCGCCGCTTCGCCCCCCGCGACGTGGAACAGATACCAGATCGGCCGCGCCATCGCCGGCCATTCCCACCACAGGCTCGAATAGGGATGGGTCGCCGACGTCCCGGTCATGATCTCGATCATGCGCCGCTGCTCGCCGAAGAACGCCAGCGGCGAGCCGTCGTGGACGAGCTGCGGGATGTGAGCGAGAAAATAGGCGATGAACGGCGCGACGACGAAGGCGACGATCGTCTTCGCCGGGGTCAGCCCCGCCCAGGCGTCGGGGGCGAAGAAATCGCTTTCCCGCGCGTCCTCGAAGCGCACGCGCCACAGTTTCAGCAGACCGATCAGCAGACGGGCGGCGACGACGCCCGCAAGCAGGAAGAAACCCGACAGCTTGCACGCGCCGGCGAGGCCGAGGCTCAGGCCGGCGGCGACGGCGAAGCCGAACGAGCGGCGCTGGCGGCGTTTCTCTTTCAGGCTGAGGGTGAAGAACGCCAGCCCGAAGGCGCAGAAGGCCATCAGGAAGATGTCGAGCATGGCGATGCGCGCCTGGACGTAGACGACCGAGTCGACCAGCGTGACCGCGCCCGCCCACAGCGCCTGGCCGACGTCGCGCAGCAGCGCGAACGCCCAGATTGTCGCCGCCGTCACGGTCAACGCGCCGAACAACGCGCTCATCGCCCGCCAGCCGAAGGGATTGTCGCCGAATATCCGCACGCCCGCGGCGATGATGAGCTTGGCCAGCGGCGGGTGTTCCGGGTGCAGCACCACGCCCGACTTAAGGATCTCGCGCGCGGTCGGCACGTACCAGGTTTCGTCGAAATAGATGTCGCGCGCCGCGTCGAGGCCCCAGACGAACAGCGCCAGCGAGCCCGCGAACACAAGCCCGCACGCCGCCGCCAGCGCGAACGGCGCGGCGGCGCGCGCCTGCGAGGGCGGCGAACCCGCGGGCGTGACGGCGAGGGCGTCGGCTGGGCGGACGAGGGTCGACATCGGGCGATCCGCTTGCGGCATGAATCCCGCCGATCATGCCCGCGGCCGGTCATTCCCGCAATCCGCGGCGCGCCGACGCATAAAGTCGCGCCGGCCGGGCCGCGTCGACGGCGTCGCCGACGGCGCGCGCGTTTTGCGTCTGGCGCACGCCGGCGTTTGCCGGCATGATCGCAGGCGCGCGAGCCTCGCCGATTTCGACCTCGCCGCGGCGTTGGCCGCGCGTCAACCGGGTAAGGAGGAACGACGCCATGAGGAAAACCAACTCGCTGCCGGCGCTGATCTTCGTCGTCTTGCTCATCGTCGGCTTCGCGCTCGCCTACGCCGTCTCCGGCGCCGGCTACGGCCCCAGCGGCTTCATCGCCGTGGTGACCGTCGTCATCGCCTCTGTCGTCTCCTACGCGATCAAGATCGCCGACCAGTGGGAGCGCGCGGTGGTGCTGCGGCTCGGCCGCTTCCGCTCGCTCGAAGGCCCCGGCCTGTTCTTCATCATTCCGATCGTCGAGACCGTGCCCTACTGGATCGACACCCGCGTCATCGCCAGCGCCTTCAAGGCCGAGAAGACGCTGACCAAGGACACGGTGCCGGTCGACGTCGACGCGGTGCTGTTCTGGAAGGTCCTCGACGCGAAGAAGGCCGCGCTCGACGTCGCCGACTACAACGGCGCGATCAACTGGGCGGCGCAGACCGCGCTGCGCGACGTGATCGGCAAGACCCTGCTCGCCGACATGCTGGAGGGGCGCGAGAAAATCAGCGCCGAGCTGCAAAAGATCATCGACGTGCGCACCGAGCCGTGGGGCATCAACGTCATCTCCGTCGAGGTGAAGGACGTGCTGATCCCGCCCTCTCTGCAGGACGCGATGTCGATGCAGGCGCAGGCCGAGCGCGAGCGCCAGGCGCGCGTCATCCTCGGCGATTCCGAGCGCCAGGTGGCGGAGAAGTTCGCCGAGGCCGCGCGCACCTACGCCAGCGATCCGACCGCGTTTCACCTGCGGGCGATGAACATGCTCTACGAAGGGCTGAAGCGCGACAACGCGACCATCGTCATCGTGCCGAGCACGGCGGTCGAGACCATGCAGCTCGGCGCTTCGGCGGCGAGCCTCAGCGCGATGGCCGCGGCGATGGGCAAGGCCGCGCCGGGTGTTCCGCCGACTCCCGCCTTCCCGCCCCCGGCGCGGTGAGCGGGACGAACGCGAGTCCGATCGACGATCGCCTACCGGCAAGGCGCCGCGCTGCGCCTGCTCGTCTGCCGGGTTTCTCGGAACGGGCGCGCGGCTGATAGCGGAAGAGTTCCGCGTTGGCGAAGGCGCGCTTTCGTTGTCCGCCGCGCCCGATACGATACGCTGGAAACGATCGCCAAATTTGGAGAGCCGCTTCCGGCCGGCGCGGCGGCGCTAGAGGCGGTCAATTGGAGCGCCGTCGACGCGGTCCCCGCCGCCAGGCCGGCCGGCGCGCCCTACCGCTGGCGCCCGCCCTCCGGCGGGCGATCGGCGGCGGCGCGACCCGCGTTCTTGCGCCACGCCTTCGCCGCCTCGCCGATCTCGTTCGCCAGCTCCGCGACATGCGCCCACGGCGTGTAGTCGATCACCGACTTTCCGTCGGCCGGCCCGCCCGTCACCGTCATGATGAAGCGGATCATCGTCCGGTCGAGCAGGTTGTAGCGCGGGTACTCCAGCTTGCCGGCGATCGCCTCGGCAAGCGACGGCTGAGCGCCGGTCGCGCGGATCCATTTGCGAAGATAGACGTTCCCGGCGCGACTGGTCTTGCCTGGCTTGCGGGCGGTGAGATTCACGGAGAAGAGAAACAGCGGTTTTTGCGGCGTCAGCGGCGCAATCCGCTTGAGCAGCCGCCGCGCCGCGGGCAGGTGCGCGCCATAGCGAATGGGGCTGA
>CAZKHF010000144.1:0-7705 GCA_964552445.1 uncultured Bradyrhizobium sp.
TCGAGCGCCTGCCCGGCGCGGCGGGGATCAAGGTGTTCATGGGCTCGTCGACCGGAAGCCTGCTCGTCGCCGACGACGCCGGCGTGCTGGCGATCCTCAAGGCGGCGCGCCGCCGCGTCGCCTTCCATAGCGAGGACGAGGCGCGGCTCAATCAGCGCAAAGACCTGCGCGTCCCCGGCGACCCCGCCTCGCACCCGATCTGGCGCGACGAGATCGTCGCGCTGCGTTCGACCGAGCGGTTGATCCGCCTCGCCCGCCAGGCGCGCGCGCAAATTCATCTGCTGCACGTCTCGACCGGCGAGGAAATGGCGCTGTTGCAGGAGGCGAAGGACGTCGCGAGCTGCGAGGCGACGCCGCAGCACCTGACGCTTTGCGCCGACGATTACGCGCGGCTGGGAACGCGGCTGCAGATGAACCCGCCGGTGCGCGGGCCGGAGCATCGCCAAGCGCTGTGGCGCGGCGTGACGCAGGGCGTGGTCGATACGCTCGGCTCCGACCACGCGCCGCACACGCTCGACGAGAAGGCGCGCCCCTACCCCGCGAGCCCCTCGGGCATGCCTGGCGTGCAGACGCTGGTCCCGGTCATGCTCGACCACGTCGCCGCGGGCCGGCTGAGCTTGCAGCGCTTCGTCGACCTGACCAGCGCCGGCCCGGCGCGCGTGTTCGGCGTGGTCGGCAAGGGGCGGCTCGCCGCCGGCTACGACGCCGACTTCACCGTCGTCGACCTCAAGCGCCGCGAGACCCTCCGCGACGCCTGGATCGCCTCGCGCTGCGGCTGGACGCCCTTCGACGGCATGGCTGTCACCGGTTGGCCGGTCGGAACGATCGTGCGCGGGCGGCGCGCGATGTGGGAGGGCGCGCTGGTTGAGCGCGCGCAGGGCGAGGCGGTCAGATTCGCGTGAGGACGGATGGCGCCAAGGCGGTCACGCCGCCGCGGCGCGATACGGCTTGATCCTGGCGGCCTCGGCGCCGACCGCCGCGCGCGCGGTCTCAAGCTCGTGCTGGCTTTGCGGGTTCATCCAGAATTCGGGCGTCGTGCCGAAATAGGCGGCGAGGCGAACCGCTGTGTCGCCGCTGACGCCGGTCTCCTCGCGCGCAAGCCGCTCGATGCGAGCGCGCGGCACGCCGCACGCCCGCGCCACCGCGCGCGCGCTCAAGCTCAATGGAACAAGGAACTCCTCGCGTGGCGCCTCGCCCGGATGCAGCGGCGGAAGCTTCTTTCTCGCCATCTCGCGCTTCCCTCTCAATGGTAGTCCGCGATCTCAACGTCCTCGGCGTCCCCATCCGCCCAACGGAGGATAAGCATGTCGAAAGGAACGCGCCGAGCGACTTTCGACCCGCACGACGACGCCGGGCCGGCGCGCGCCGCCGCGGCTTGACGCCGGCGCGCGTCGCGCCGACATTGGCGCTTCTCGCATCCTCCGCGCCGGATGGTCGATGAAGATCTCCCTCATCCAGATGAACTCGGTTCCTGACAAGCCGGCCAACCTCGCGGCGGCGCGCGCGCTGATCGAGCGGGCGATCCGCGAGGAGCGGCCGGACTGGATTCTGCTGCCCGAGCAGTTCGACTGGGCGGGCGGCGGCAAGGGCGACAAGGCGAAGAACGCCGAAAGCCTGCCCGGCGGCCCGGTCTATTCCATGGCGCAGGAGCTTGCGGCCAAGCATCGCGTCTTCATCCACGCCGGCTCGATGATGGAGAAGATCGCGGGCGACCCGCGCATCCACAACACAACGATCGTCTTCAATCGCGCCGGCGAGGAGATCGCGCGCTACCGCAAGATCCATCTCTTCGACGTCTCCACGCCTGACGGCGCGGTCTACAGCGAAAGCGCGACGGTGAAGGCGGGCGACGCGGTCGTCGTCTACGAGTGCGAAGGCGTGACCGTCGGCTGCGCGATCTGCTACGATCTGCGCTTCCCTTATCTCTTCCAGGCGCTCGCCGAGAAAGGCGCGCAGGTGATCGCGCTGCCCGCCGCCTTCACGCTTGAGACCGGCAAGGACCATTGGGAGGTGCTGCTGCGCGCGCGCGCGATCGAAACGGAATGCTACGTCTGCGCGGCGGCGCAGACCGGCGAGTTCATGGCCGGAAACGAGCGGCGACGGACCTACGGCCATTCGCTGGTCGCCGATCCGTGGGGCCACGTCGTCGCCAAGGCCTCCGATGGGATCGGCGTCGTCTCGACCCGGCTCGACATGACGCAGGTCGAGCGGGCGCGGCGGCTGATCCCGATCGCGCGACATCGCGTCGCCCTCGCGCGCGATTGAGCGCCGAGCCCGCGAGGGAGCGAAGGACAATGCGGATCCGACCGGAAAGGCGAAGCGAGTTTGCGCGCCTCCACGAGTTGGTCAAGACCGCCTTCGCCACCGCGAAAGTGTCGAACGGCGACGAGCAGAACTTCGTCGACCGGCTGCGCGCCGGCGGCGATTACATTCCCGAGCTGGCGCTGGTCGCCGAGGACGAGGGCGCGCTCATCGGGCACATCATGCTGACGCGCACGTTCGTCTCGACGGCCAAGGGGCCGCGCCCCGCGCTGCTGCTCGCCCCGCTGTGCGTGGTCCTGGAGCGGCGTCGCCGGGGCGTCGGCGCACGGCTGATCGAAGCGGCGCTCGATCGGGCGCGGAAGCTCGGCCACGGCGCCGTCGCGCTGGTCGGCGACCCCGCCTATTATTCGCGCTTCGGCTTCAGGCCCTGCGCGAGCTTCGGAATCGCCAACGCCAACGGCATCCCCGATCCGTACGTCATGGCGCTCGAACTCGCGCCAGGGGCGCTCGCCGACGCCGCCGGATCGATCGCGTTTCAGACTTGAAGGCGCCCGCGCGGCATGACCGAACCGGGACGCGCTTGAAGCGCGCCGTCCCGCCCTTCACGCCGCCGCGCGCAGCCAGCCTTCGAGCGCCATGCCGAGGAACAGCAGCAGCCCCGCGTCGCGGTTGGAGCGGAACAGCTTCAGCGCGGTCGCCGCGCTCGCGCCCTCGACCTGCGACAATTGCCAGCCGAGATGGGCCGCGAACGCCGCCCAGCCGATCTCGGCGACGACGCCCGCGCCGACGGCTGCGAGCGCGCCCTCGGCGAGCAGCGCCGAGGCCGCGTAGAACAGCCCGACGCCGAGGCGCGCGTGGGCGCCGAACAGGCGCGCGGTCGACTTGATGCCGATGATCGCGTCGTCGCGCGCGTCCTGCAGCGCGTAGACGGTGTCGTAGCCGATCGTCCAGCAGAAGGCCGAGGCGTAGAGCAGGAAGGCCGGCGGCGCGAGCGCGCCGTAGGTCGCCGCCCATCCCATCAGCGCGCCCCAGGAGAAGGCGAGGCCGAGCACCGCCTGCGGCCAGGAGGTGACGCGCTTCATCAGCGGATAGACCGCGACGATGATCAGCGAGGCGACGCCAAGCGCGATCGAGAAGCGGTTGAAGCACAAGAGCACGGCGAGGCCGATCAGCGCCTCGACGACGAGCAACGCCGCCGCCGCGCCGACGCGCGCCCGCCCCGAGGGCAGCGGACGGCCCCTGGTGCGCTCGACGCCGGCGTCGAGCCGGCGATCGAGGATGTCGTTGTAGGTGCAGCCGGCGCCGCGCATGACGATCGCGCCGACCAGGAACAATAAGAGATGCCAAAGGTTGGGGCCGCGGTGGGCGGCGAGGCTTGCGAGCGCCGTCGCCTGCCAGCACGGCGCCAGCAGAAGCTGCCATCCCGCCGGACGGTCGAGGCGCGCGAGCTGCACGTAGGGCAGCGCGAAGGCGGGCGTCAGCCGCAGCGTCAGGCTCTGCGGGCGGGCGTCGGGAAGCGCGTCGGAAGGCGAAGCGGCGGGGCTCACAGCGGGCCGGTCGGCAGGGCCTGCGCCTGCGCCGCCGCGCCCTCCTGCTCCCTCTTCTTCATGTCCGCCGCGACCTTGCACGCCTTGGCGGAGAAGGCGGCGCTCTTGACGTGATTCTCTTTGAGCTGGCCGACCACCTCGTCAGGGATCTGGCACCAGTCCTTGTTCTTCTCCATGTAGGCGATCATCGCGTTCTCGGCCGCGTTGAGGCCCGCCGACTTGGCGCAGAACAGCGCCGCGTCGAGCTGCGCGCCCTTGGCTTTGGCGGCCTTGACCAGGCCGTTGATCACCTGCAGCGCGGCGTCGCGCTTTTGCGCCAGCTTTTGCAGATCGTCGCCGCAACTTTGCGCCAGGGCGGGAAAGGTCGACAGCGCGCCGCCGAGCGACAGCGCGACCGTGAGCGCCGTGGTCAAACGCCTCGTCATCGCCAGAAACCTCGAATTGGTCGATCCCCGCAGTGTAACCCAACTCGCTTCGCCGCGACACCGCCGCAAAAAAGCGGCGAAATCGCGGCGAGCGCGCCTGCGCCGCTTCGCTCATGCCCATCCGCGCTGGACGAAGTCGATCGCATAGCGCTGCGGCTGGGCGGCGATCGCCGCCATGCCGACTAGCACGGAATCGGCGCGCATCACCAGCCGCGTCGGGATGCGCCGCGCCAACGTTTCGACCGGCGCCTTCGCCTCGAAGGCGCGGCGGAAGCTTGCGTCGTCGAGAAAGTCGACCACGCGCGGCAACACCCCGCCGGCGAGCGTGACGCCGCCGGTGGCGACGAAGGCGACGCCCATGTCGCCGGCGAAGCGCGCGACGATGCGCCAGTAGAGCCTGAGGCTTTCCGCCTCCGCGCCGGCGCGGTCGGCGAGCGCGGCGGCGACCACCGCGGGCGTGTCGAGCGTCGGCTTCGGCCCGCCGAGCGCAGCGAGACGGGCCGCGTGGATGCGCGCCAAGCCGGGGCCGGCGAGCACGCTCTCGGTGGTCACCCGCCCGCAGACGCGCTCGAGATGCAGCCAGACCGCGCTTTCCTCGTCGCTGATCGGGCCGAAGTCGATGTGGCACGCTTCCGATGCGAGCGGCGTGTGGCGCCCGGCCGCCTCGATCAGCGCGCCGACCCCCAAGCCCGTCCCGGGGCCGAAGATGACCTGCGGGCCGGGCGAGCCGAACGGCGCCGGCCCGATCGGACGGGCCCATTCGCGCGGTATCGCCGGCAGCGACAGCGCCTGCGCCTCGAAATCGTTGAACAGCAGCCCCTGCGCCAGCCCGAGACGGCGCGCGATCTCGGGCCCGTCGATCGTCCAGGGGGCGTTGGTGAGCTTCAGCCTGCGTCCTTCCACCGGCCCGGCGCCGCAGATAATGACCGAACGGGGCCGACCGCCGAGACGCTCCAGCCCCGCCTCGATCGCCTCGACCAGACCGGGATAGTCCCTGGTCTTGAGGTGGACCACCGCGCCCAGCGGCGCGCCGGGCGCGTCCTGCAGCGCCAGCCGCACGTTGGTGCCGCCGATGTCGCCGACGAGCACGGGAAAAGGAATCTCGAAATCGCTCACCGCGGCATAAACGTGAATCCGGCGCCAGTCGTCAAGGCGAAGGACGTCGCGTCGGCGCGGGCGACGCGGGGCGGCGCCGGCGCGGAACACGCCGGACGCGCGCCGCGCTCGCAAAAGCGCCGGCGGGGCGAGGTCTTTCGGCTCGCGCGCCGGTCGGCCGCCGAGGTCGCCGCGACCTCCGCAGCGGAGGGCGAGAATTAGTCCCTCGCTAACTTCTGACCTTTAATCGTCCTTAACGATTTACTGCTGGAATGTCAGGACGCTCGAAGGCTGAGGAGTTCGCGCTGGGGCGATCGCTTGGACGCTTGATTATCGGGGAATGAATATTCGGTAGGATTGGCCCGCCGCGATGCAAGACTGTGGAGAACCTTCAATTGACGGCGCGCGGCGTCCGGAGGGCGCGCGCCAGGGCCGGCTCGTCCCGAAGACGCGACGCGCGTCGGCGGCTGCTTCGCCGGGCCGCCGCTTTCGCCTGCTCGCCGACGAGTTGACCGACGCCGTCCTGCGCTACGACGCCAACAAACGGCTGGTCTGCGTCAACGCCGCCTGCCGCCGCTATTTTTCGCCCGCAAACGGGCGCGACGGCGCCCTCGCGCCGTTGCTGGTCTTTCCCCCCGAGGAAGCGCAGACCTACGACCGTCTGCTCGACCGCGCGCTGACGACCGGCGAGCCGGCCCGGCTCGCGGTTCGCCTGTCCGGCGTGATCGATGACGACGGCCGGCCGATCGACCTGTCGATCGCGCTCCATCCCGAGCTCAACGCGGCCGGACGGGTCGAAGGCGTCCTCGCCGTGGCGCACGACGTCAGCGCGCTCAAGCGCGCGGCGGAGGCCGCCGAGACCAAGGCGCGGGGGTTCGAGTCCCTGTTCGAAGCCGTGCCGGACATCGTCGTCCGCTATGATCGCGATCTGCGCCGCACCTACTGCAATCCGGCCGGCGTTCGCGCTCTGCTGACCCCCGCGCGGACGCTGGGCGAGCGCATCGACGAGGGCGCCTGCGCCGCCGATCCGTCCGAATACATGCGGCGCCTGCGCCGGTGCCTGGAGGCGAAACAGCCGCAGAAGTTCGAGATCACCATCCGCGACCTCGCCGGCGAGATGCGCGATCACAACATCCTCATGACGCCGGAGTTCGACGCCTCCGGCGCGGCGATCGGCGTGCTGGCGATGGGGCGCGACCTCACCGAACAGGTGAACGCCAACGAGCACGCGCGCTTCCTGACCGAGCACGATCCGCTGACCGGCCTGCCCAACCGCCTGCGCCTCGCCGAGGAGCTCGCGCAAGCGGTCCGCGACCATGCCGCGGGCGGGCGAGGGTTCGCGTTGCTCTATCTCGACCTCGACGATTTCAAGCAGGTCAACGACAGCTTCGGCCACGAGCTCGGCGACGAGCTGTTGCGCCAGGCGGCGCAGCGGCTTTCGCAGAGCGTCGGCGAGGCGGGCCTTGCGGCGCGCGCAGGCGGCGACGAGTTCGCGGTGCTGCTGAAGGGCGCCGTCGACCCCGACGCCGTGCGCAAGGTCGCGGCCCGGATCGTCGGGCGCCTCGCCGAGCCCTTCCGCTTCGCCGGCCGCGCGGTCGGCGTCGCGGCGAGCATCGGCGCGGCGCGTTGCCCGCACGACGACGTGACGGTGTCGGGCCTGATCAACTGCGCCGACGCGGCGATGCATGCGGCCAAATGCAGCGGCAAGAACAAGCTCGAGTTCTTTTCCTCGGAGATCACCGCGCGCGCCGTCGAGCGAATGCGGCTGGCGAGCGTCCTGCGCCACGCGCTCGATCGCTGCGAGCTCGAGCTGCACTATCAGCCCCAGTTCGACATGGTCGATCGCCGGCTGGTCGGCGCGGAGGCGCTGGCGCGCTGGAACAGCCGCGAGCTCGGACCGACGCCGCCGAGCAAATTCATCCCCGTCGCCGAGGAGACCGGGCAGATCGGGGCGATCGGCCGCTGGATCATCGACCAGGCCGTCGGCGCCGCCGCGCGCTGGAACCGCGGGCGCGCCGAGCCGACGCCCATCGCCATCAACCTCTCCAACCGCCAGTTCGAAGATCCCCGCCTGTTCGAGGAGTTCATGGCGACGCTGGATCGCCGCGACTGCGCGCCCGCCTGGGTCGAGGTGGAGATCACCGAAAGCCTGCTGGTCGACCAGTTCCCCCACGTGCCGGAGATCCTGGAAATGTTGCATGCGGCGGGGGTGCGCATCGCCATCGACGATTTCGGCACCGGCTACTCGGCGCTGAGCTACCTCAGCCGCTTTCCGATCGACGTCTTGAAGATCGACCGCTCCTTCATCAACGACTTGCAGACCGGCGAGCGCAGCCGCGAGCTGATCAAGGCGATCGTCTCGGTGGCGCGCGCGTT
>CAZKHF010000145.1:0-7695 GCA_964552445.1 uncultured Bradyrhizobium sp.
TAGGTGACGAGCGTGTCGTTGCGGATCTTGAGCGCGACGCTCATCACGTCCCACAGCGTCACCAGCGAGACCAGCGCCGTCGCTTTGACCATTGAGATCACTTCGGTCGAATAGGCGGGCAGCGCCTGACGCAAGGCGATCGGAAAGATCACCCGGCGGAACAACAGGAAGCCCGACATGCCGCAGGCGCGCGCCGCCTCGACCTGACCGTGCGGCACGCCGGCGAGCGCGCCGCGGAAGATCTCACTCTGATAGGCGGCCGTGCAGAGCGCACAAGACAGGGTCGCGCAGTTGAAGGCGTCGCGCAGGAACGGCCAGAAGATGCTCGCCCGCACCACCGGGAATGACGAGAGGCCATAATAGACGACGAACAGCTGCACCAACAGCGGCGCCCCGCGGAAGACAAAGATGTAGGCGCGCGCGATCCATTCGATCGGCTTGACGCCGCTGCCGCGCATCCAGGTGACGCCGGCGGCGATGAAGGCGCCGAAGAAGACGGACAACGCCCACACCGACAGCGTCACCTGCAGCGCGGCGATCAGGCGCAGGAATGTGGTCCAGATGAAGGGCAGGTCCATGGTCAGTGCGCTTCGCGCCGCATGCCGCGCGTCGCGCGCGCTTCGGCGAATTCAAACACGCGGTCGGAGATCGACGTGATCGCGAGATAGAGCGCGCCGCCGGCGACGTAGAAAGTGAAGGGCTGGTGGGTCGAGCCGGCGGCGATCTGGCTCGTGCGCATCAATTCGGACAGGCCGGTCACCGAGATCAACGACGAATCCTTCAGCGCCACCTGCCACAGGTTGCCGAGTCCGGGGAGGGCGAAGCGCAGCACCTGCGGTCCGATGATGCGGCGAAACGACAGCCAGCGGCTCATGCCGACGGCCCGCGCCGCCTCCAGCTCGCCCTTGGCGATGGCGAGAAAAGCGCCGCGGAAGACCTCGGCTTGGTAGGACCCGGAAATGACGCCGACGGCGAGCGCGCCCGCCGCGAAGCCGGGCACGCCGAGAAACCCCTGGCCGCCGAAAAGATGGTCGAGGCCGGTCAGGGCCGCTGAACTGCCGAAATAGACGAAGTAGACGACAAGCAGCTCCGGCAGCCCGCGAAAGATCGCCGCATAGCTTTCGCCGATCGCGGCGGCGATGCGAACGCCGGAGAGCTTAGACCAGGCGACGAGCGAACCAAGCGCCGCCCCGATCGCGAGACCCGCGATCGAGACGAGCAACGTCAGAACGGCGCCTTCGAGCAGCGCCGGACCCCAGCCGCGTTCGCCAAAACCGAGCGCCGTCGTCCAGGTCACGGGCTGCGTGCTTCCTTATCAAGGCGTCGTGTCGATCTTGAACCACTTCAAAGAGTACTTCTTGATCGACCCGTCGGCAAAGGCCGCCTTGATCGCCTTGTCGAACTTGGCGGTGAGGTCCGCGTCGCTCTTGCGGATGCCCATGCCGACGCCGACGCCGAAGTCGCCGCCGGTCAGCCGCGGACCGAACTCGGTGAAGTCCTTCGCGTCGTCCTTGCCGAGCATCGCTGCGATCTCTGTCTGGTCGTCGAGCACCGCGTCGATGCGCCCCGACTTCAGGTCGAGATCGCGCTCGTCGGTGGTCTTGTATTCCTTGACCGTCGCGACGTCCTTGAGGTGATTGGTGGCGAAGGTCGCATGGGTGGTCGACACCTGCACGCCGATCGTCTTGCCCTTCAGCGCGTCCCTCAGCGCCTTGAGCGCGGCGTCGCCGGTCGCCTTGTCCTTCTCGAAGTTGACTAGCGTTCCCGCGCCGGCGAGCTTGGCGAGCGGGCTCGCCTTCGCCGACGCCAGCGCCGCCGGGACGTTGGCGTAGGGAACCGTGAAGTCGATCGTCTGCTTGCGCTCGTCGGTGATCGACATGCCGTCCATGATGACGTCGAACTTGCCGGCCTGCAGGCCGGGGATCATGCCGTCCCAATCCTGGGCGATGATCTTGCACTCGACCTTGATGCGGGCGCAGACGTCGTTTGCGAGGTCGGGCTCGAAGCCGACGATCTTGCCGCTCGGATCGGTGAGGTTGTACGGGTCGTAGCCGCCCTCCATGCCGATGACCACGGTCTTCCAGTCCTTCGCGCTCGCCGCGCCGGCGAGTACGAGCAGAGAGCATGCGAGAGCCGCACGCAAAACGTTTCCACTAGCCATCCATCCGCCTCCTCAAGCGAAGACCGACTGTCGCGCCGGCCTCAAGCCAAACCCATAGTGAGCCCCGAACCGGGTTGTAAATCGGCGAAAGCCACCGCGCGCCGGGCCAGCGCGGAACTGGGACATTCTGCCGCGGGTCGCCTAACCCATTGAGGGGCGGATCAATCCGCGAACCACAACCTCCCCCCGACCCGCATTCGACGGGCCGGTTCGCCGCAGGCGATCAGCGGGGCTCCCAATCGCGGCGACGTATGCACAAGCCCCTCTCGCGCGCCCCCCTTCGCGCCGTCTCGCCTCGTCCAGCGTCTTTGTCCCTCCGCCGCGCGGCCGTCAAGGGCGCGTTTGCGCCGCGCCGGCGTCCGCCTCGGCGAATTCGACAAGCAAGATTGGCGCCCGCGCGCTGGCGCCGGCGGCGTTCGCCGGTCTTTTGCTGTTCGTCGCTAACCAGCCAAACGATGCCGGTCGATCGGCGAAGCTTGCGCGCTCTCGTCTTCTTTCGTCTCGTGGCGATGATGGCGCTTGCCGCGAACGCCGCCCGCGCAACTCCGCCGCATCGGCTGCGGGGCGACGCGCAGCCGCGATTCCGCGCTCACGACTCCGCCGCTTCGATCTGCTCCGACAAGTCAAGCCACGCCTCTTCGGCCGCGACCAGCGCCCGCTCCAGCTCGGCGCGCTTGCCGGCGAGGTCGATGATCTTGGCCGGCTCGCCGCCCTCGGCGCCGGCTTGAGCGAGCGCCTCGTCGACCCGGCGCAACAGGTCCTCGAAGCGGCGCAGCTTTTCCTCGACCGCGGCGATTTCCTTCATCAGCGGCGCGCGCTCGCGCTTGGGCGGCGCGGGCGGCTTGGCGCGCGCCGCGGGGGCCTTGGCGGCGCGCGGCGTCGGCGCGCGCTGGGCGAGCACGAAACGGTTGTAGTCGGCGAGATCGCCGTCGAAGACCTTCACCGCGCCGCCGGCGACCAGCCACAGGCGGTCGACGCACGCCTCGAGCAGCCGGCGATCATGCGAGACAATGACGCAGGCGCCTTCGTAATTGTTGATCGCCTCGATCAGCTCGGCGCGGCTGTCGATGTCGAGGTGGTTGGTCGGCTCGTCGAGAATGAGCAGCTGCGGTCCGTCGAAAGTGGCGAGCCCCATCAGCAGGCGCGCCTTTTCGCCGCCCGAGAGCGAAGCCACTCGCGTGTCGGCGCGCTCGCCGGAAAAGCCGATCTGCGCCGCTCGGCCGCGGATCTTCGCCTCCGGCGCGCCGCGCATGCGCTCGGCAACGGCGCGGTAGGGCGTGCCGTCGGCGTCGAGCTCGTCGATCTGGTGCTGGGCGAAGAAGCCGACCTCGAGCTTGGCGGCGCGCGTCACCTTGCCGGCCATCGGCTCTAGCCGGCCGGCGATGAGCTTGGCGAAGGTCGTCTTGCCCTCGCCGTTGGCGCCGAGCAGGCCGACGCGGTCGTCGTCGGCGAGCGTCAGGCTGAGCTTCGACAACACCGCGCGGCCGTCGTAGCCCACGCTCGCCTTCTCCATGACGACGATCGGCGGGCTCAGGCGCTTGGCGAGCGGCGGCCAGCGGAAGGGCGGCACGGTTTCGTCGACCACGGCGGCGAGCGGCTCCATCTTGGCCAGCATCTTTAGCCGTGACTGGGCTTGCGAGGCCTTGGTCGCTTTGGCGCGGAAGCGGTCGACGAACGCCTGCAGATGCTTGCGCCGCTCCTCCTGCTTCTTCAGCGCCTTGGCCTGCAGCGTCTGGCTCTCGCGCCGCTGGCGCTCGAAGCTCGAATAGCCGCCGCTCCACAGGCTGAGCTTGCCGCGATCGAGCAGCAGGATGTGGTCGACCGCCTCGTCGAGCAGGTCGCGGTCGTGGCTGACGACGAGAGTCGTCGCCGGGCAGGTCTTCAGATAGTCGGCGAGCCAAAGCGCGCCTTCGAGGTCGAGGTAGTTGGTCGGCTCGTCGAGCAACAAAAGGTCGGGGGCGGAGAACAGCACCGCGGCGAGGGCGACGCGCATCCGCCAGCCGCCCGAGAACGCCGACAGCGGGCGGTTCTGGGCCGCTTCGTCGAAGCCGAGCCCGGCGAGGATGCGGGCAGCGCGCGCCGGCGCCGCGTGGGCGTCGATGTCGGCCAAGCGCGTCTGAATCTCGGCGATCCGCAGCGGGTCGTCGGCCGCCTCCGCCTCGTCGATCAGCCGGGCGCGCTCGCGGTCGGCGGCGAGGACGAAATCGATCAGCGTCTGGTCGCCACCCGGCGCCTCCTGCTCGACGCGGCCGATGCGGCAGTCGCGCGGCGTCGACATCGCGCCGCTCTCGGGGGAGAGCTCGCCGGCGATCAGGCGCAGCAGCGTGGTCTTGCCGGCGCCGTTGCGGCCGACCAGGCCGACGCGCGCGCCGGTCGGCAGCGCGACGGTCGCTTGGTCGATGAGCAGGCGCTCGCCGAGCCGGTAGGTGAGGTCGTTGAGATGCAGCATAGGCGGCGCTTTTGGCCCGCCGCGCCCGGCGAGGCAAGGGGCGGGGGCGGGGGGGCGGCCCGCCTGGGTTCGCTGCGACCGCCGCGGGTGCCCTGCCAGCGGCGTTGCTTTCGCCGTCGCCCCGGATATATATGCCTCGCTTTTCCCGCCCCCTCGTTCGGCGCGCCTCGCGGCCCGCCTCCGGAGCCAGCGCCTTGTTCATCACCTCCGCCTACGCCGACGCCGCCGGCGCCTCCCCGTCGGGATCGGTCGACGTCATGATGCAGATCGCGCCGTTCGCGATCATCTTCGCCATCATGTATTTTCTGATCATCCGCCCGCAGCAGCGGCGCGCCAAGGCGCAGCGCGAACTGGTGAAGGGCGCGCGGCGCGGCGACGTCGTCGTCACCAACGGCGGCCTGATCGGCCGCGTCACCAAGGCGATCGACGATCAGGAGGTCGAGCTGGAGATCGCGCCCAACGTCCGCGTCCGACTGGCCCGCTCGGGCATCGCCGACGTGCGCGCCAAGGGCGAGCCGGTCAAGGAGGCGCCCGCCGCCAAGACGCCGCCGGCGAAGAAGGACGCGAAAGACGCGAAGGACGCGAAGGACGCGCCGAACCCCTGATGCGCCGTTAGCGCCTGGTCGGCGCGGAAAGTCTCGCCCCCGATGCTTCGTCTCGCTCCCTGGAAGGTCGCCTCTATTCTGGCGCTGGTCGCCTTCGCCGCGCTGGCGCTCGTGCCGAGCTTTCTTCCCGCGGAGGTGGTGGCCGCGGTCGAGCGGGTTCTGCCGAGCTTCGTGCCGTTCCGCCAGATCGTTCTCGGCCTCGATCTGCAGGGCGGCGCCCACCTCTTGATGGAGGTCGACGGCGCGTCGGTGACCAAGACCCAGGTCGAGACCCTGCGCGACGACGTGCGCTCCAAGCTGCGCGACGGCCGCATTTCGATCAGCGGCGGCATCTCCGTGCAGCCGCGCGGGGTGGTGGTGCGCATCGCCGACCCGGCCGAGCGCGCCAAAGCGCTCGATTTGCTCCGCCCGCTCAACCAGAACGTCGGCGGGCCGCTGACCGGCGCGGCGGGCCACAGCCTCGACATCTCCGACAGCGGCGACGGCGCGATCCAGCTGCAGCTCACCGAGGCGGCGATCAACGACAAGATCCGCCACGCCGTCAGCCAATCGATCGAGGTGCTCAACCGCCGCCTCAACGGCGCCGGCACCAAGGAGACCAACGTCCAGCAGCAGGGCGCCGACCGCATCCTGGTCGAGGTGCCCGGCCTGCAGGACACCACCAAAGTCAAGGACCTGCTCGGCGCCACGGCGAAGCTGGAGTTTCGCCTGGTCGCCGATCCCGGCGACCCGCCGAACGAGGTCGAGGTGCTGCCGCAAAGGCAGGGCGGCACGATTCCGGTGCAGAAGCGGGTGATGGTGGCGGGCGAGGACCTTGTCGACGCCCAGCCGGGCTTCGATTCGCGCACCGGCGAGCCCGACGTCAATTTCCGCTTCAACCTGCGCGGCGGACAAAGGTTCGGCCAGGTGACGTCGGAGAACGTCGGACGGCCGTTCGCGATCGTGCTCGACGGCACGGTGATCTCGGCGCCGCGGATCTTGAGCCCGATCACCGGCGGCTCCGGCCAGATCACCGGCGATTTCACCGTCGAGAAAGCCAACGAGCTCGCGGTGCTGTTGCGCGCCGGCGCGTTGCCGGCCAAGCTCACCGTGGTCGAGGAGCGCACCGTCGGCCCCGGCCTCGGCCAGGATTCGATCGACGCGGGCAAGCGCGCCGCCTACGTCGGCGGCGCGCTGGTCTTCGTCTACATGCTGGCGACCTACGGCGTGTTCGGCGTCTTCGCCGACCTCGCCCTCGGCGTGCACATCCTGCTGATCTTCGCCTCGATGGCGCTTTTGGGCGCGACGCTGACGATGCCCGGCATCGCCGGCGTCGTCTTCACCATCGGCATGGCCGTCGACTCCAACGTGCTGATCTACGAGCGCATCCGCGAGGAGGGGCACCTCGGCCGTTCCGTGGTGTCGGCGCTCGACGCGGGCTTCAGAAGGGCCTTCGCCACCATCGTCGACTCCAATGTGACGATGTTCGTCGCCGCGGCGATCCTCTATCTCTTCGGCTCGGGCGCGGTGCGCGGCTTCGCGGTGTCGCTCGGGCTGGGCATCATCACCTCGATCATCACCGCGGTGACGATGACGCGCATGATGATCGCGCTGTGGTATCGGCGCACCCGCGCCGCCAAGCTGCCGATCTGAGGGGGCAAGAGTCCAAGCGATGAAACTGCTTCGCCTCGCGCCGGAAAAGACCAGGTTCGGCTTCATGCGGCTGCGCCGGGTGAGCTACCCGCTCTCAGCCGTATTGTCGATCATCGCCGTGGCCATGTTCTTCGTCGTCGGCATGAATTTCGGCATCGACTTCCGCGGCGGCACCCAGGTCGAGCTGCGCGCCAAGAGCGGCGCCGCCGATCTCGCCATGCTGCGCTCCAAGGGCGAGAGCCTCGGCCTCGGACCGGTCGAAGCGCAGCGCATCGGTACGGAGAGCGACGTCACCCTGCGGCTCGACGTCCAGCCGGGCGGCGAGCAGGGCGAGCAGACCGCCGTCAACAAGCTGCGCCAGGCGTTCGGCGACGCTTACGAATTCCGCAGCGTCGAGACGGTCGGGCCGCGCGTTTCCGGCGAACTGGTGCAGAGCGGCACGCTCGGCGTCGTGGTGTCGATCCTCGCCGTGCTCGCCTATCTGTGGTTCCGCTTCGAATGGCAGTTCGCCGTCGGCGCGATCATCGCCACCATGCACGACCTGCTGCTCACCGTCGGCTTCTTCTGCGTCACCCAGCTCGAGTTCAACCAGACCTCGATCGCGGCGATCCTCACCGTCGTCGGCTATTCGCTCAACGAGACGGTGATCGTGCTCGACCGCATCCGCGAGGTGATGCGCAAATACAAGAAGCTTTCGACCGCCGAGATCATCGACATGTCGGTCAACGCGGTGCTGCCGCGCACCATCATGACCGCGACCACTGTCTTTCTCGCGCTACTTGCGCTCTTCTTTCTCGGCGGCCATGTCATCCGCTCGTTCTCGGCGGCGATGATCTGGGGCATTTTCG
>CAZKHF010000146.1:0-7676 GCA_964552445.1 uncultured Bradyrhizobium sp.
GCAAGGGCGAAGTCGGCGCCGAGGCGTTCCTGATCGGCTCGGGCGAAGTCCACATCCCCGAATACGACGCGCTCGTCCGCCCGGGCGACCTGCTCGGCGAAATCGGCCTCCTGGCGACCGACAATCTGCGCAGCGCGACCGCCGTCTGCCGCACGCCGGTGCGCGCCTGGCGCGTCAGCTATGACGAGCTCAAGGAGCTCTGCCTGCAAGACCCGCAATTCTGCCTGCATCTCGCGACGGTGATCGTGCGCCGCTACGAGCACAACCTTCGCCATACGCGCCGCGAGGCCGAAGCGCCGACGGCGTGATCGGCGCTGAACCGCGCTTAGGCGACGCCGGGGCGAGCGCCGTCCGACCGCCGCCGACCGCGAAATCGCGCCCCGGTCGATCGCCGCCCGGTCTCCCTCGCTTCGGCCGGCCTCGCCCCCTTTTCGCCCGAAGCGATCTTCAAACTCGCGGGAGGCGGGCGGAAACCAAGCGCGCTTCGCGCCGGCCGCGAATGCTGGTAGGCTCGGCGCCCACGATAGCCGTAAGGGAAAGGGAGCTCCCATGCGCGTTCGTTCGCTGCCGCCGGCCCTCGTCGTCATTTCAGCCGCCACGGCGAGCTTCGCGGCGCCGGCCACCCTCGAAGGCGCCAGAGAGATCGCCGACGGCTACGCCGCCTATTTCGGCCGCGCGGCGGTCGACCAGGGCGTCGTGACGGTCGCCCCCGACGGCGACGGCTATCTCGTCACCTGGCGCCTGCAGACGGCGCTCGACCTCGCCGGCGCTCCCAAGGACGCGGTGCGCGTCGCGCCGTTCTCCTATGTCCTCGCCCCCGGCGACGACGGTTCCTGGACCGCCAACGCCGACGCCTTTCCCAGCCTCGCCTTCGACGTCCCGACCGAGAAGGGTCGCGCGACCGGGGCCGTCGATTTTGACGGCTTCCGCATGAAGACGGTCTACGACGCGAGCGGAACGGCGTTCTTGGCGTCGCTCCTCACCGTCGACCGCATCTCGACCAAGCTCCATGCGACCGAGGCCGACCGCGAGGTCGAGGTCGACGTCGCGCTGTCCGGCCTTTCGGCGGAGACGCGGGCCAAGGCCTCCGACGGCGGCGACGGCGTCGACTTGGCGATCGCCGAATCGGCGAAGGGCCTGAGCGAAACCGTCGTCGCGGCGTCCGACGCGCAAGGGCCGCCGATCAAGTCGAGCTACGACGTCGGCGCTATGAACACTGGCGCGACCCTCATGGGACTGCGCGCGCGAGAGATCGGCGATTTCTGGAGACTGATCGTCGCGCACGCCGGCGACGGCCAGCCGCCGCCCGACTTGAAACAACGGCTCTATGCGACCTTGCCGCTATGGAGCGACCTCAAAGTCAACGCCGACGCGCGCGAGATGACGCTGCAGGCGCCGATGGGCCAGGCGTCGTTGAAGACGCTCGGAGAGACGATCGCGCTCAGCGGCCTTACGGCCGACGGCGCGGCGGAGTTCGGGATCAACATCGACCAGCTCGCGTTGGCCTCGCCGCTGCTGCCGCCGTGGACGACGTCGCTGTCGCCCGCTTCGCTCAGCTTCGATCTGCGCGTCGCCGACAAGGGCCTCGACCAGGTCGCGCGCCTCGCGCTCGACGATTCGGACTTCGTCGATCACGGCAAGCTGTCGTCGGAGGCGGAGAGCAAGATCGCCGCGGTTCTGCTCGCCGGGCAGCCGAAGCTCGCCTTGGCGCCGGGCCGGTTGACGACGCCGACGCTCGACCTCGCCTACGAGGGCGAGGTTTCGGGCGACGCCAGCGGGCCGGCCGCGCGCTTCACCATCACCGCCGACGGCCTCGACAAGACGATCGCCCTGCTCGCCGAGATCGCCAAGAGCGAGCCCGACATGTCGTCCGCCGTGCTCGGCGCGACCTACCTCAAGGGCCTCGCGACCACCGGCCCCGACGGCCGGCTGGCGTGGAAGGTCGAGGCGAGCGGCGCCGGCGGCCTGGTCGTCAACGGGACCCAGCTCGCGCCGGGCAAGTGAGCCCGCCCCGCCCGCCAATAGAGCCCGCTCGCGGCGTCGGTTGACGCCGCGCCGCGCGCGTGCATGGTGCCCCGCCGCAACGCGGGACCGATGGAGCGATGACCAAGCTGACCGACGAAACCAGGAAGAAACTGCGTAGCCGCTCGCGATTCGTCCATCTCGGCCGCGACGCGCAGGCGAGCCAGGGCTTCGTCAACGTGCCGCCGTTCCGCGGCTCGACCGTGCTCTATCCCGACGTCGCGACCCTCGAGGGCCGAAGGCAGCGCTACACCTACGGCACCCACGGCACGCCGACCACTGACGCGCTGGCCGAGGCGTGGACGGAGCTCGCCGGCGCAGCGGGGACGATTCTCGTTCCTTCCGGCCTCGCGGCGATCGCGGTCGCGCTGATGAGCGCGCTCGGCGCCGGCGACCACCTGTTGATGTGCGACTCCGCCTATCAGCCGGCGCGCCGCTTCTGCGACGGAATCCTCAAGCGCATGGGCGTTGAGACCACCTATTACGACCCGCTGATCGGCGGCGGGATCGCCGCGCTGATGCGCCCCAGCACCAAGGTCGTCTACGTCGAGTCGCCGGGCTCGCAATCGCTCGAGGTGCAGGACGTTCCCGCCATCGCCGCGGCCGCTCACGCGCGGGGCGCCTGCGTCATCGCCGACAACACCTGGGCGACGCCGCTGTTCTTCTCGCCGCACGCGCACGGCGTCGACCTCGCGGTCGAGGCGGGCACCAAGTATCTCTCCGGCCATTCCGATCTGCTGCTCGGCCTCGTCTCGGCCACGGCGCAATGGCTGCCGCGGCTCAATCGCACGGTCGACGAGCTGGCGATCCCGCCCGGCCCCGAGGACGTCTTTCTCGCGCTGCGCGGCCTGCGCAGCATGGAGCTGAGGCTGCGCGAAGCCGAGCGGCAGGCGCTCGCGCTCGCCCGTTGGCTCGCCGAGCGGCCGGAGACGCTGCGCGTCATTCATCCCGCCCTGCCCGACGATCCGGGCCACGGCCTATGGAAGCGCGACTTCGCCGGATCGTCGGGGCTGTTCAGCGTCGTGCTCAAGCCGGTTGCGCAGCGCGCGCTGGCGGCGCTGCTCGACGGGCTCGAGCTGTTCGGCATGGGCTATTCGTGGGGCGGCTTCGAGAGCCTGGTCGTTCCCTTCGACTGCGCCAAATACCGCACCGCGACGCGCTGGGCGCCCGGCGGGCCGACGCTGCGCTTCTCGATTGGCCTGGAGGACGTCGAGGATCTGAAAGAGGACCTTGAGCGCGGCTTCGCCCGCCTCGCCGCCGCGACGTAAGCACCGGGCGCCGGCCGAAGCGGGTCTTCTCCGTCGACGCCGACCGCGCTCACGACGACCACAATCGCCATTCTGATGGCGTCCGCCGGAGCGAATGCCGGCGCAAGAGGACGAAGCCATGCTCCCGGCCGCAAACCTGCTCGGCGGCGCGACGTCGCCCTATCTCCTCCAGCACGCGGGCAACCCGGTGCATTGGCGGCTGTGGGGCGCGGAGGCGCTCGCCGAAGCCAAGGAGCGCGACTGTCCGATCCTGCTCTCGGTCGGCTACGCGGCCTGCCACTGGTGCCATGTGATGGCCCACGAGTCGTTCGAGGACCCGGAGACCGCGGCGCTGATGAACCGCCTGTTCGTCAACGTGAAGGTCGACCGCGAGGAGCGGCCCGACGTCGACGCGATCTACATGGCGGCGCTGCACGCCATGGGCGAGCAGGGCGGCTGGCCGATGACGATGTTTCTCGCGCCCGACGGCGCGCCGCTCTACGGCGGAACCTATTGGCCGCCGGCGCCGCGCTGGGGACGCCCCGGGTTCCGCCAGGTGCTTGACGCGGTCGACGGCGCCTGGCGCAACCGTCGCGAAGCTCTGGTCGCGAAAGGCGCCGCTCTCGTCGCGCATTTGAGCGAGATCGCCGCGCCGCAAGCGGGGCGCGCGCTCGCGCCCGACGACCTCGCGCGCGCCTCCGATTCGTTGCTCGCCCTGGTCGACCCGGACCACGGCGGGATCGGCGAGGCGCCGAAGTTTCCCAACGTCCCGGTCTTCCGCTTCCTGTGGAGCGAGTTCTTCCGCCGCGGCGACCCGCGTTTCCGCGCCGCCGCGCGCGGCCTGCTCGACGCGCTGTGCGCCGGCGGAATCTACGACCATCTCGGCGGCGGCTTCGCCCGCTACTCGACCGACGCGGAATGGCTAGCGCCGCATTTCGAGAAGATGCTCTACGACAACGCGCAGATCCTCGAATTGCTCGCCCTCGCCCACGCCGAGACGCCGACGCCGCTTTACGCAGAGCGGGCGCGCGAGACCTTCGCCTGGCTGATGCGCGAGATGCGCGTCGGCGACGCCTTCGCCGCCTCGCTCGACGCCGATTCCGAGGGCGAGGAAGGCCGCTTCTACCTGTGGCGCGCCGACGAGGTCGCTTCGCTGCTCGGCGACGGTTTCGCGGCCTTCGCCGCCGCCTACGATGTCCGCCGCGAAGGCAACTGGCAGGGCCTCACGATCTTGCGCCGCCTCGCGCCGCAGGGCGAGGCGGCGGCCGAAGCGAAGCTCGCCGCGGCGCGGGCGCGCCTCTTCGCCGCGCGCGCCACGCGCATCCCGCCGGCGCGCGACGACAAGGTTCTCGCCGATTGGAACGGTCTGGCGATCGCCGCGCTGGCGCGCGCGGCGGCGGCGTTCGACGCGCCCGAGCTCCTCGCCGCCGCGCGCGCCGCCTTCGCCTTCGTCGTCGCCAACCTCGGCGACGCGCGGGGCGGACTCGT
This sequence comes from uncultured Bradyrhizobium sp., assembly GCA_964552445.1. Taxonomy (GTDB): domain Bacteria; phylum Pseudomonadota; class Alphaproteobacteria; order Rhizobiales; family Beijerinckiaceae; genus Roseiarcus. Next base: position 4,758 of record CAZKHF010000146.1, read on the forward strand.
CCATGCTTGGCGCGCCGGCCGCGTCGGCGCCCCCGGCCTCCTCGACGACCACGCGGCGATGGCGCGCGCCGCCTTGAGCCTGTTCGAGGCGACCGGCGAGCCCCCCTATCTCGAGGCCGCCGTCCGCTGGACGGAGGCCGCGCAGGCGCGTTTTGGCGACAGCGGCGGCGGCTTCCATCTCGCCGAGAGCGAGCCGGGCCTCGGCCTGATCGTTCGCCCGCGGCCCGCTCCCGACGGCGCGACGCCGTCCGGGGCCTCGCTGATGGCGGAGGTCTTCGCCAAGCTTTTCCACCTCACCGACGAAGCGCGCTGGCGCGACGCCTTCGATCGCCTCGTCCGCGCCGTCTCGGGCGCGCGCGAGCCGCCGGCGGCGAACCCGCTGCTGCTCGCCGCCGTCGACGCGCTGGAGCGCGGCGGCCTCGCGCTGGTCGAGGGGCCGCTCGGCGATCCGCGCGCGGCGGCGTTGGCGCGGGTCGCGCTCGCCGCGCCCGACCCGGCGATCTCGGTTTTTCGCCTCGATCGCGCGCTGTGGCCCGACGGGCCCCCCGGCGGCAGACCGCCGATCGGCGCGACGCCGGCCGCCATGCTCTGCCGCGGCCAGACCTGCAGCCTGCCGACGACGAAGGCGGAGGACCTCGCCGCGCTGCTCGCGAGCGGTTGATCGCCGCCCCCGCCGATCACAAGCGCGCGAGAGCGCGCCGACGCGCGTTGTCGGACGCCGGCCCAGCCCCATGTCCTCGCCTCGGCCCGTTTCTTGATTGGGGCGCAGCATGGCGAATTCTACGCGCATCGGCGGCGTCGATTTCGCGCGGGGCCTCGTCCTCGTCGCGATCATGATCGATCACGTCCCCGGCGACGTCCTGGAGAATCTGACGCCGCGAAATTTCGCGCTGTGCGACAGCGCGGAGGCGTTCGTTTTTCTCTCCGGCGTCTCCGTCGGGCTCGCCTATTACCGGCGATCGCTGGCCTCGGGACTGCTTCCGGTCGCGCGCCGCTGCCTCGCGCGCGCCGGCCGCATCTACGGCGTCCACCTCGGCCTGACGATTGGCGCGGCGGCGATCTTCGGCCTCGGCTACTGTCTCAGCGGCCAGACGGCGCTGATCGAGGACCACGGCCGCGACGTGGTGTTCCATCGACCCGCCGAGGGCGCGGTCGGCGTCGCGCTGCTCACCCATCAGCTCGGTTATTTCAACATCCTGCCGCTCTACGTCGCGCTCATGGCGGCGGCGCCGCTGATCCTCGCCGCGGCGCGGGCGAGCGCGCTTTTTGCGCTGACGGCGGCCGGCGGCGCCTATTTCGTGGTCAGGCTGCTCGATCTGCATCTGCCCAACTGGCCGGAGCCGGGCGGCTGGTTCTTCAACCCGCTCGCCTGGCAGTTCGTCTTCGCCCTCGGCGTCGTCGCGGCGATCCGCTGGCGCGACGCGCCGCCGCCCCTCTCGCCCGCCCTGCGGGCCGCCTGCTTGGCGCTGGCGGCCGCCGGCGCGATCGTCACGACGCAGGGCTTCGGCCTCCTTCCCGGGCTGCGCGACCCGGTGTTCGCCGCGCTCGACGCCGGCAAGCAGAATCTCGGCGCGGCGCGGTTGGTCAATTTCCTCGCCCTCGCCTACCTGGCGGCGACCTCGCCGCGGCTCGCGCGCCTCGCGCGCACGCGGCCGGGGCTGGCGTTGCAGCGCCTCGGCCGACACAGCCTGGCGATTTTCGCTCTCGTCTCGCTGCTCAGCGCGGTCGGCCAAGTCGCCGTCTCCGCGTCAACGAGCCATGCGTCGGCGGGCGTAGCCAAGGCGATCGGGTTCGGCTACACCCTCGCCTCAATCGGCGCGTTGTTCGCGCTGGCGAGATATTTGGAATGGCGAAAATCTCTTCGTGGCGACGCGGCGGAAGGCGGGGCTGCGGCGGTCGCCGAAGCGCCGCAATATTCTGCGCCGTCGCTCTTGCCCTCGGCGCCATAGAGGCGCGCGCCGCCTCGACCGGCGCCGCCTGTCCGCCGACCGCGCCCTCCGCTTTCGCCGACAACGGCGCCGGCCTCGCGCTCGCGGGCCGCGGCGATGCGGCGCGGCCGCTGCGCATCCTGGCGATCGGCTCCTCCTCGACTCTCGGCGTCGGCGCCTCCGCTCCCGACCGCGCCTATCCCGCCCAGCTCGCCGCCGATCTCGCCCAGCGTTGGGGCGTCGCCGCCAAGGTGCTGAACGCGGGGGTGGGAGGCGAGCTCAGCGCGGCGACCTTGACCCGCCTGACCGCCGACCTCGACAGCGACCGACCCGACCTGGTCGTCTGGCAGGTCGGCACCAATGACGCGGTCGCCGGCGTCGGCGAGGCCGACTTCCGCGCCCGCCTCGAAGCGGGCGTCGCCGCGGCTCAGGCGCGGCGGGTCCCCATCATCCTCGTCGACCCGCAATTCTATTTCGGCATCAAGAATCTGCCGCGCTTCGAGCGCTTCGTCGCGATCATCGCCGAGGTCGGCGCCAAGGCGCGCGCGCCGGTGTTCTCGCGTTTCGCGCTGATGAGGGCGTGGGCGGCGCAGTCCGGCGCCGCGCTCTCCGCCGCGCTCGCTTCCGACGGCTTTCATATGGGCGATCAGGGCTACGCCTGCTTCGCCCGCGCGCTCGCCGAGGACATCGCCCGCGCGGACGGGCGCCCGGCCAAGCCGGTGGCGAAGATGTGAGAGGCGGCGCTCGCTTCCCCGCCGCGCGTCGCCCGCCGCCGGATCGAGCCGGCGCGAAATAGGCTAGTCAGGGAAGCGATTTGAGCGTCTTTGTCCCCCGGGCGCGACGTCAGGGCCAGCCGATCTCGACCCCCGCCGCAGGTTCGACGCGGCGCGCCGCGGCCGCCCCTTCCGCTCCGCGCGCACGCGCCGCCGCGACATTACCACGTTTCGGCGACGTTCGACGCGGCTTGACGCGGCCGGCGCCACCATGGAAA
>CAZKHF010000147.1:0-7658 GCA_964552445.1 uncultured Bradyrhizobium sp.
CGCCGAAATAAACCTCATCAATGTCGCGACCCGCATCGCCGGCATCGCGATCGAACGCAAGCTGGCCGAAGACCGTATCCACTTCATGGCCACTCATGACGCGCTGACCGGGCTTCCCAATCGCACCTTGCTTAACGATCGCCTGGCGCAAGCCGTGTTGTATGCGCAACGCTACGACCGTTGGGTGACGGTGCTGTTTGTCGACCTCGACAACTTCAAACTCATCAACGACAGCTTGGGCCACAATGCGGGCGATGAACTGCTGAAGACCATCGCCAAACGTATGGTTAGTTGTGTCAGGACGACCGATACGGTCGTGCGGATCGGCGGCGACGAGTTCGTCGTCGTTCTCTTTGACCAGCCCGAGGACGTGAGCGTCATTTCTGAGACCGTGCGGAAGATTCAATCAGCGATCGCGGAGCCGGTTCGCCTGGCAGGTCACGATCTCAGAATGACAAGCAGCATTGGGATTGCAAACTATCCCAACGACGGCAGCGACGCCGACGCGCTGCTGGCCAACGCCGACGCCGCGCTGTACCGCGCCAAAGACGTCGGACGCGACAATTTCCAGTTCTACACGCCCGAGCTGAACACCAAGCTTCACGGGAAATTCCTGCTGCAAGAGGAATTGCGAAACGCGGTCGCCCGATCCGAGTTCGTCCTCCACTATCAGCCACAAGTCGATTTGCGCACAGGGCGCGTCTTCGCGGTCGAAGCGCTAGTTCGATGGCGCCATCCGAAACTTGGCATTGTCCCACCGATCGAGTTCATTCCGATGGCTGAGGAAACCGGCCTGATCGTGCCGCTCGGCGATTGGGTGCTGCGCGAAGCCTGTCGGCAGACCAAGGCTTGGCAGGATTTCGGCCTGCCGCCGATCGTGGTGGGCGTCAACGTGTCGGCCAGGCAGTTCAAGGAGAAGAACCTCGTCACCCGGGTCGCCAGCGCGCTGAAGGAGATTGGTTTGGACCCCAAATATCTCGAGCTGGAAGTGACGGAAAGCGTGATCATGCAGGACGTCGAACTCGCGGTCGCGACCATGCGGGAGTTGAGAGGGTTGGGCGTTCAGCTTTCAATCGACGATTTCGGAACCGGCTATTCCAGCCTCAGCGCGCTGAAGAGCTTCCCGGTCTCGCGACTGAAGATCGACAAGTCGTTCATCGACGGTCTTCTCGCCAACGAGAGCGACGGCGCCGTCGCTAGCGCAGTGATTGCACTGGGTAAGTCCCTAAACTTGCGGGTCATTGCCGAAGGTGTGGAAGCCGAGGCGCAGGCGGCGTTTCTCCGCAACATCAATTGCGATGAGATGCAGGGCTTTCTCTTCAGCAAACCGCTTCAGGCCCAGGGGATTGAAGAATTGCTCCGCGGAGCGACGCCAGGCTGACTCTTCGAACGGAATCTCTCAGAACGGTGGTGTCAACGAGCCCCAGAGAGGGGACGGCAAATTTCCGCCCACGGTCGCCGAATCCGCCGCGCCAACTCGGGGTCCGCTTTCGAGAAGCGCCACATTGGCTCGGACCGGCCGCCACGGGCGCAAAGACGACAACCGCCCCGCAAGCCGGCAACGCCGCTTCCTACCCGAAGCCGACAAGCCTAGCGGAAGCCGAGCGTCAGATTTTCGCCGCTAAAGCCCTACGTCGACCTCCCGCCGGCCGCCGCGCCAGACGCCGCGCAAAGCGAGATCGTCGGAGAGATGAATGAGGTCGGCGCGGCGCCCCGGCGCGAGGCGGCCGACTCGGCCGTCGAGGCGCAGCAGGCGCGCCGGCGTCGCGGTCGCCATGCTGAGCGCGTCGGCGAGCGGCAGGCCGAGAGCGTCGACCACGTGGCGCACGGCGTCGAGAACCGTGATCGTCGAGCCGGCGAGCACGCCGTCGTCGGCGACCAGCCGGCCGCCCGACCGCGAGACGCGCCGGCCCTGCAACGAGAACGCCGGCGGGCCGCCGGCGGCGGTCGGCATGGCGTCGGAGACAAGCGCGATCCCTCCCGGCCCCTTGGCGTTGAAGGCGGCGCGCATCGCGACGTCGTGAACGTGGAAGCCGTCGGCGACGAGGCCGCAGACGATGGTCGGATCGGCGAGCGTCGCGCCGACCAGGCCGGGCGCGCGCGAGCCGAACTGGCTCATGGCGTTGAACAGGTGGGTGACGACGCCGACGCCGGCGGCGAAGACGGCGCGCGCCTCCTCGGCCGTCGACTCGGTATGGCCGAGGCTGACGATCAGCCCCGCCGAGACGAGGCGCGCGATGCGGTCCAGGCCCGCAGCCACCGGCGCGAGCGTGACGACCATCGCGCCCGCCTTGGCGGCGATCAGCCGCTCGGCGTCCTTGTCGCGCATCGGGCGGATGAACTCCGCCGCGTGCACGCCTTTGCGGCGCGGGTCGATAAAGGGGCCTTCGACGTGAATCCCGAGCGCGCCGCAATCGCGCTTCACCGCCTCGGCCGCGGCGGGAAGCGCGGCGGCGAGCACCTCGGGCGCGTCGGTGATCGCCGTCGGCAGGATCGACGTCACGCCGAAGCGCCGGTGCGCGGCGGCGATGGCGGCGATCCCCTCCGGCGTCGGCGTCGCGTTGAACAACACGCCGCCGCCGCCGTTGACCTGCCAGTCGATCAATCCGGGCGACAGCACGCCGCCTTCGAGATCGATCTCGACGCCGCCCTGCGGGCGCTCGGCGACCGGAACAATTGCGCGGATCTCGCCGTCGGCGACGACCAGCGCGCAATCCTCGCGCATCGCCTCGCCGTCGAACAGGCGGGCGCCATAGAAGACTTGCAGGGAATTCGGCGAACTCATAATGCGGCCCTCGCAGCGGTCGGCAAGGCGCCGCCGACCAAGAGAATGGCGCCGTCGACGGCGTCGAAAAGCGGCGGGCGCAGCGCCGCGCGCGAGACCGGGGCGAGATAGGGCGCGATCGGCGCGCTCAATCCGCCGACCAGCACGACGCGATCGGCGCCGAGCGCGCGCGCCGCGCCGATCAGCGCGTCGACGGCGCGCGCCGCCGTATGAACGATCGCCAGCGCAATCTTGTCGCCCCGCCCCGCGCATTCCATGACCAGCGGCGCGAACGCGCCGTAGGCCGACGGCTTGGCGTCGAGGGCCCATTGGATCGCCGCCAGCGGATCGTCGTCGAAGCGGCGCATCACTTCCCGCGTCATCGGCGAGGCCGGACCGATGCGATCGTAGGCGCGCACGGCGGCGCGGATCGCGTCGGCGCCGACCCGCGCCGCCGAGCCGTCGTCGCCGAGCAGGAAGCCGCGCCCGCCGATCACCGTCTCGCGGCCGCCGACGCGGGCGATTCCGGCCGAGCCGGTGCCGGCGATGACCAGCGCGCCGTCGCCGCCGCCGTGCGCGCCGAGGCAGGCGGTGGTCGCGTCGTTGGCGGCGCGCGTGAGCGCGAAGCCGGGAAAGCGCGCTTCCACCCGCCGCGCGTCGTCGGGGCTGGAAAGGCCGGCGAAGCCGAGGCCGAGCGCGAGGCGCGGCCGCTGAGCCGCGTCGAAGCCGGCGCGCGCGCACACCGCGTCGACCTCGCCCTGCGCGACGCGGACCGCCGCGTCGAAGTCGACGTAGACATTGGCCGCCGCGCCCTCGACCTCGCCGATCAGCGCGCCCGTCGCGTCGCGCAACCGCGCGCGGCAGCGCGTCGCGCCGCCGTCGACGCCGAGGTAAAAACGCGCGTTCTCCTGCAAAATCGCTTCTCTCGCGCCTCGCGGGGCGACCGGCCGCGCCACCAGGGAATCTCCGTTCATTCAACCGGCGAAGCTACTCATTTCGCTCCGCCGCCGCAATTCGGGGGCCAAAGGACATCGGCGCAATCCAACCCATGCGGTCAGCCCCCGCCGCCGAAAGCGCCGCGCTCGGCGAGAGCCGCGGCGTCGCGGCTTCCGTGCAAGACGCGGATGACGGTCACGGCGCGTTCGTCATGCGCGCAATAGATCGAATTGCCGCGGGAAAAGCAGACGCGCAAACCGGCGGCGAACTGCTCGCACGGCGCGCCGGAGAGCGGAAAGCGGCGGACAGGCTCGCATGCGCGATAGAGACTTTCGATGAGACGCGTCGCCGTAGCCTCCGAAGCCTCCGCCGCGACGTAGGCCCAGATCTCGGCGAGATCGGCTTCCGCCTTGTCCGTCAGGCGGAGGGCGAGCGGCGGGCTAACAGCTTCCTCCCGCGTTCGACGACGCGCGCGGCGTCGAACTCCGCGACTCGCCCCGCCGCCAGGTCGGCGAGTCCGGCGGCGATGTCGACCTTGAGCGCTTCAAGCTCTTCGAGCTGCAGGGCGCGCTTGAGCTTCCAGTCGCGCAAGGCGGCGCGGACGACCTCGCTGGTCGAGGCGTAGTCACCCGCCTCGACGGCGCTTCTCACCACCGCCGCCATTTCGGCGGGCAACGTGACGGTGAGGCGTTCGATCTCCGACATGAGGCGACCTTTCCCTTAGGCGGAATTCATACTTTATCATACTTTCTATGCTCTCGCCCATGGCGCAGTCAACCGCTCGCCCGTTCGCCGATAGGCGGCGGCGCCGCTCAGGCGAGAAATTCGGCGAGCGCCGACGCCGTCTCCTCCGGCGCTTCTTCGGGGAGAAAATGGCCGCAGTCGATCGCATGGCCGCGCGCTTGCGGCGCCCAGCGCCGCCAGACGTCGAGCGGGTTCTCGCCCTGGGCGGGAAACCCCGCCCCGCCCCACAGCGCCAAGAACGGCGCGGCGATGGTCCGCCCCGCCGCGAGGTCGGCCTCGTCATGGCGCCGGTCGAGCGTCGCGCCGGCGCGGTAGTCCTCGCAGCAGGCGTGGACGCGCGCCGGCTCGGCGAAGAAGGCGCGGTAGCAGGCGAGCGCGCGCGGGTCGAAGGCGGCGAGCGTCTTCGCCTTCGTCCAGCTCGCCAACGTCTGATCGACGAAGAATTGCGGCGCGCCGCCGATCAGCGTTTCGGGCAGCGGCTCGAGCTGGGCGAGAAACAGCCAGTGGTAAGTCGTCAGCGCGTGGGCGGCGTCCATCCGCCGCCACATCTCCGCGGTCGGGACAACGTCGAGCACGGCGAGGCGGGTCAACCGTTCGGGATGGTCGAGGGCGAGCCGGTAGCCGACCCGCGCGCCGCGGTCGTGGCCGACATAGGCGAAGCGCTCGTAGCCGAGCGCGCGCATCGCCGCGACGACGTCGGCGGCGAGCGCGCGCTTCGAATAGCGGGCGCCGCGCGCGCTCGGCGGCGCGTCCGAATTTCCGTAGCCGGGTAGATCGAGCGCGACGACCGTGAAGCGCTCGGCGAGCCGCGGCGCGACGCCATGCCATTCGACATGGCTCTGCGGAAAGCCGTGAACGAGAACCACCGGCGGCCCCGCGCCGCCGACCCGCGCGAACAGGTTTACGCCGTCGGCGTCGAGCCAGCGGGTGGCGAATCCGGGGAAGAGGTCGGCGACGTCGGACATGGCGGGGCTCAAGATCGAGCAGCGCGTGCGAACCGCGCGAGCCGAAGCCTAGCGCGTCTTTCGCGTCGCCAAAATGGTCGCGGGCGGGGCAGGCCAAACGCGAAATCATCTCCGAGCCCGCTTGGCATAGGGGTGCCGATCAATTACGTGTGTGCGGTGATGAGCGGAAGGCGCTGTTGGCGCCGCGTTGCAATGTTCTTGCTCGCCACTCGCCGCGGCCATAATTCCTGGGCCCGAGGTCATCGTTTGCGCCCTGAGCCTGTCTCTCCACGTCCGCGAGATCGCCGCAATGCCGGAAACGCCAGACCGCCCAGCGCACCTCCCTGACTATCTCCGTCCGCCGCTCGATGAGGTCGTGCTCGGCGTCCAATTTGCGCCGGCCCGCGGCTATCAACAGATTCGGGCGGGAGAGGTTTGGGCTCTCTACCGAGATGAGTTTCCGGCTGCCGAAGAACATCCTCCGATACCTCCTGCCTTTGAGACGTTTGGCATTCCGTTCAGAACACCAACGCTTAATTTATCACTGGTCGTTGGCCCAACACACAACAGGTTCTGGTTCGTTTCACCTGATAGAACTCAGTTGATTCAATTTCAACAAGATCGATTGCTACACAACTGGAGAAAGACAGAAGATGAAATAAACGAATACCTTAGATTTGAGAGAATAATTGTTGCGTTTAACGATGAACTCGTACGCCTGGAGACTTATTTTGATACGCTGGAGCCACAGAAGATAGTTTGCAACCAGGCCGAGATTTCTTATGTCAACAAATGGTCTCTCGGACCTGCCAGCGTAGCAGGCACAGCGTCACAATGGTTGCGGTTCATGGATTTTGGCAGGAGCGAAGCGGACGATTTCTCCGTGGTGTTCCGTCGAACGATCTACGGATCGAATGATGCCCCCGTTGGCCGCCTGATTTGCGAGGCCAGCACGATCGGCGACGCAGCGGGCGGGCGCACCGGGATCTTAACGTTCACCGTACGCGGACCGCCCTCTGGCTCTGGCCTCGCAGAAGCGATTGAGTTCTTGAAGCGCGGTCGCGACGCGATAGTTATGGAATTTACGGCTCGTACGACCGATTCGGCTCACGAAAAGTGGGGACGTGTGAAGTGACACGATCGTTTTCAACGGCCGCGTTCACCCGGGCGCGCTCAGTTCAGCCGAACAGCGCCGGCGTTATCGCGCATCCCGTCTTTTCTCCGCTCATCTTAAATGAGCCGTACTTCGAATGGTGGCAAGAAATCATCAGACGGCTAGACGAACTCTGCAAGCTCGAACCTGGGTGGGACGGCTACGCAGCGCCGCCCGTCTCTTTCTCGAACGCCTACTTCGCAGCGAGCGTGCTCGCCTCGGCCTGCCCGCCGGACGCCCCAAAACCGGAGATCGTTCCCGGCACGGACGGCGACTTGCAAATCGAGTGGCACACATGTTTGGCCGACATCGAGCTTGATATTCACGCGCCTTACGAGGTGCACGCTTGGCGGCTGGGACCTACGACCGCCATCGAAGGCGAGGAACATAAATTGACGAGCGATTTCAGAACCGTTGCACGATGGCTCGCGGAGATATCGGGAAGCGAGGGTGCCCCTCGATCCGCCGCCGCGTGACTCCAGCGGAAGCGTGGTTCCGCACAACCATCCCGGAATCGGGCCGGATGACGGGGTAATTCGTCGCGTCTCGCCACATCATCTCGTGTCCGATCCGAAAGTCGTCGGAGGTCGGCGACTGTCGACTAAAGCGTTTTCGGCGTCGACAGAGGTCAACGGGGGGATGTCGGTAGATCTTCAGGCGCTGATCGAAGAAGCGGGCCTCGACGCGAAAGCGTTTGTTGCTTCCCCGCCTTGGGTAGGCGCCGTGCGATTCACCGCCGGTGAGTTGCGCAATGAAGGACTGCAAGTCGGATACGATCCGCAACCGCAGAACCCTTACCACGGTGAAGCATGGGGCAAATTCACGAGCGGGCTGAAGAACCGACTTTTGGCTCTTGCGAAGTGGTTCGTGCCGCTCCCCTCGGGCTCGTCAAACCCGTGGACGGGGCCCGCCGTTCGCGGATGACGGCCCCTGACAACCTAGCCATGATTCTGTCGTTCGGTCCTTGACGAGAGTGTAAACTCGCCGTCGCCGTGAGAGCGAAGCGGCCACTCCCGCCTCCGCCCCTCACGCCCCGCGCGCCCGGCCGCGCACGCCCTCGAAGGCGCCAGGATCGAGCTCGCAATAGAGGATGCGCGCCGGGTCGACCGGGCCGGGC
>CAZKHF010000148.1:0-7647 GCA_964552445.1 uncultured Bradyrhizobium sp.
TGACGGCGCGGCGGTTCTGCGACCAGCAGGAGATGTCGTTGCAGACCGCGACCGGACGCTCCTTCCCGTAGCTGATCGTCTTCATCCGCGCCGCAGCGACGCCCTTGGCGATCAAGTAGTTCTTGGCCGCGTCGGCGCGCCGGGCGCCCAACGCGAAGTTGTACTCGCGCGTGCCGCGCTCGTCGGCGTGCCCCTCGATGGTGAAGGTGTAGCGGTTATAGTGGGTGAGCCAGGCGGCTTGCTTGTCGAGCGTGGCCTGCGCGGTCCCGCTCAGCTCGGTCGAGTCGGTGTCGAAGAACACGCGGTCGCCGACGGTGGCGCTGAATTCCTGGATGCTGCCGGGGCCGGCCGCCGGGTAGGCGCCGTTTAGCGCGTCTTGGTCATCGCCGTTGCGGGCGCAGGCGCCGAGCGTGAGGCCGACGGCCAACGCCATCGCCAAAGGAGAAGCGCGTCGAAAGGTCGCAGCAAACATTGAACTCTCCAAATTCCGCCCCAGGGCCGGCGGCCGGCCTCGCCGAAGGCTTAAGGTTCACTTTGTTAAGAGAAGGTTGAATCAACCTTACCGAGCTCTTGCCGACGCGCTCGCAAATGTCCCAATTGCGCCCAAGGTTAACCAAGCCTTAATGGCCGGAATGCGGCGCTCGCAACGCGGCGCGGCGCCGCAGCGGCGCGCCGCGCCGCCGCTTGTCCGATCAACGCGCTCGCGAATCAGCGCTTTCGCCGCCGCGCGCGCTTCGGTCGGGCGCCGGGCGCGCGGATGAAGAACGGGGTCGCGCCGCCGGTGGTCTCCGCCAGCCGCTCGCGCGCCGGTCGGCGCGCCGAGTCGCGGCGAGAATCGACTCGGCGCGTCGTTCCCGCGCTCGGCGGCGTCGTCGCGACCAAGGCGTCGCCGTCGGCGCCGTTCCCCACGGCGAGGGGCGGGACGAGCGTGACGCCGCAGCGCGCGGCGGTCAGGCGCAGCGGCGTTTCCAGGCTCGCCGCGCTCGGGTCGGACGCCGCGCCGCGTTTGGCGTCGCCGCACCGCCGCAGGGCGCCCTTAACCCCTTCGCGCTAAGCTGAATTCGCCGCCCGGGCGCCGGCGACGGACGGCTTGATGTCGCCATGAATCGGGGTCATCTTCACGTTTTCGGGAGCAGGCGGAGACGAGAGAATTGCAGGGCCAGCGGAAGGGTTCGCGCGCGCTGGTGCTCGCCTTCGCGTTGGCGTTCCTGTTCGAGACCTGGGTTTGGAATCGGGTCGTCGGCCTGGGGCGGCGCATCGCCGCGCTGATCCCGTGGGAGGCGTTCAAGGCGGCGGTCAAGCGGCTCCTCGATCGGCTGCCCGCGCCGGTGTCGCTGCTTGCCTTCGGTCTGCCTTTCGTGGTCGCGGAAGTCGGCAGCTTCATCTCGGTGGTGTTCGTTGCGATGGGCCATGTCGTCGCCGGCGCCGTCGGTTACGCCGCGATGAAGATCCTCGGCCTCGGGCTGGTGGCGGCGATCTTCGATCTCACGCGCGACAAGCTGCTGACGATGCCGTGGTTCGCCTACGTTTATGACAAGGCGCTGGTCTTCCACGCTTTCGCCGACCGGCTGGTCGCGCCCTATCGCAAGGCCGCGTCGGCTGTCGTGCGTCGTTCGCGCGGCCGCTTGCGCGCGCGCGCGCGCGTCTGTCGGCGCCGCAGTCTCGCCGGGGCGGAGGAGGAAGCCGGTTGAGGCGGGACGCTCCTCAACCGCGGAAGATCAGAACACCCGGCGCACGTAAGCCGCGACGGCGGGGAAGCTGACGTCCAACGGCGCGGCGGCGGCGCCGGCGTAGGCGCCGTGGGCGCTAGTCCAGGTGTAGCTCGCCTCGAACCCGATCATCAGGTCGGGCTGCACCATGTCCTCGATTCCCGCTTGCAGCTCGCTGCCGTGAACCTTGACGTCGAACCACATCGGCACGGCCGGGATCAGCGGCGGAAGGCCCGGCGAGAGCAGCGCCGCGCCCGAGGTCTGCGAAGTCTCGAACAGCGAGTAAGTCAGGCTTGACTTGAGAGTCGGCGTCCACAGGTGCTCGTAGGAGACGATCGCCGAGTAGCCCTGCGACATGTGAATGGCGCCATCCGCGTCGGCGACGTAGTCGGTGGCGAAGAACGGGACGCCGAGATAGCCGATGGCGCCGCGGGCGACCGCGCCCTGGATCATCAGGCGCCCGTACATGCCGGCGGCGGCGTCGCCGAAGACGTCGCTCCATTTGACGTGGAGCTCGCTGGCGAGGGTTCCCGCTCCGCCCCATGCTTCGCCGACCGACGCGCCGCAGCAGTCGGCGGCGGCCCGGTCGCGGATTTCGTGCGCCGCGCCGGCGATGTGGAAGAGGAACGACGGCCCGCCGAAGCGGGCCTGGGCGACGAAGTCGGGCCAACGGACCGAGCCGTATTCGGAAAGCGCGCCGTCGGCCATGTCGCGGCGGTCCGGGTCCTCGATCGCGACGCTGACGGTCGCCGCCTCGCCCTTCGCCGGGATGTCGTCGATGCGGTAGGTGTAGGAAACGGCGGGCGTGTCGACCAGCGACGAATAGCCGGGAGTGACCGTGTAGCCCCAACGGGCGAAGCCGAACATCGAGGGCTGAATGCCTGCTTCGAGGCCGCCGAGCCGGACCCACGCCTGATCGAACATCCCCTTGAAGATCGAGCCGTCGACGGAATTGTTGGCGATGTAGCGGGTTTCGTCGCCGTAGTTCTGGACCTGCCCGGCGAGCTGCAGGTTGACGAATGCGACGAGCGGACCCAAGTCGGTCTGTCTCGCCGCCATGAAACTGGCCTGGGCGTCGAGGCCCGGATAGGGATTGCGCGTCTGCTCGCCGAAGTCTTTCTTGTAATAGTAGAGGATCGGCGGGCCGGCGCCGTAGGACGCCGACGGCAGCCGTTGCCCGACCATGGCGATGTCTTGCTTGGCGAAGTCCTTCGCCACGAATCCCATCAGGTCGAGACCGAACTTGGCGCAGAAGCCGGTGTCGCCCAGCGCGAAGAACTTCGCGCCGTAAACTGTGCAGTCGGTCGCGCCTTTCTTTTCGGCGGCGGCGGCCGCCGCCCCCGGAAGGTCCGCCGACCGAGCCTGCGGCGCCGCAAGCGTCCCCAGGGCCGCCATCGCCACGTATATCGCTGCGCCCCGTCTCATCGCGCCGCCCCGCCGTTTGTGTTCGCGAATCGAACGATTCAGTGATTTCTGCCGAAAGAGCTGACCAGCGTGTTCCCCGCTCCAGTCAGCGCCAGGATGCTGACGCCGCCGCTGTTGAACTCCGACAGATAGCCGTAAGGCGTTGTTTCTCCAATGTATCCGCTGTTCGTATTGTCTTTGTTGCGGAAGTCGTACTGCTGTATTACCACAGCGTTATTGGCCAAGCCAAATTGCTCAATGTGCGTATAGTTTGCATCTCGGCCGCGCTGGTCGACTTCAAGTGAGTTATACGCACCGTTTTCGACCGCGATGGTAGTGTTGTCCTTGCCAGTCTGCCGCACCTCGACGTCAGACGAGACGCCGGCGCCCGGCTCGACGATCGCGTAGTTGACCGTGTGATTCTGCCGCAGGTCCAAGGGCTGGGCGCCCGCCGCGCCGCAGAAACCGCTGAGAAGGAAGAGGATCGTCAAGCCGCGCGACATGGGTGAATTCCTGGGAGGTTTTGGGGTTGTCGCGTCAACGACCGCGACGGCCGTTTCGATTGCCGTAGCCGAGCCAGACGATGTACGGCGGTATGCGGTCGCCGCAGACGACTCGCCGGTTGTCCGTCGGCGCCGTCGCGTAGGCGGGATAGTCGCCGAGCGTGAGGTAGCTCGTCGCGGCGGCTTGGTTGAGGACGCCGCCCAGGCAATAGGCCGGGCGGGTCGCGGCGGCGGCTTGCGGGTTGTGAGCCCCTCCGGCGCCGACGTCCGCCGCATTGGCGGCGCAGACGCTGGCGAGGTGGAAGCCCGCCGAGAGCGCGCACAACATTACAACCAGAAGGCGCATTCCCCTCTCCCCAGGATCACGGCGGCCAATCATCGCTGCGCGAAAGCGAACACGCCGCTCGGGCGCAGCGATGAACCGTCATCACCCGTCACGAAGACCGTGAGGCTCCCCCTCAGCCTCCGTTACGAAACGCGATCGGAGCTCACTCCGCGCCAAATTCGACGACGAGCGGAGCGGCCCCAAACCGGCCCGTGTTGATGACGGGGGCGTTCAACGGCGACGTGACGATGGCGACCGCGCCCTGAGCGACTTGGGCGTTGTTGGCGGCGGTGCCGAAGCTGTTGCCGCCTTGGGCGACGAACGCCGTGTTGTGCACCGACACGTTGACATTGATGTTGTGGCCGCCGCTGTTGGGGGCGGCGAACGCAGGCGCCGCGAAAGCGCAGCTCACGACTGCGGCAAACAGGATTCTCTTCATTGGTTCCTCGCGATGGTTGTGGAACGGGCGGTTCTCCCGTCGTTAGCCGCCTTGCGCTAACGCATAACGGGTATCTTTGCCAACGATGCGCGTCAAGGTTGCATTAGCGACAAATTGGCGAGAATTCGGCCGGTCGTCGGCGCTAAACCAAGGCTGATAGACAAATATCTCAATTTATCAAATCTTTGTGGCGTGTGTTGCAGTTCCGTGACACCTGCGTTTTCTCTGCCGCCGCCGCGGTCGTCCGACGCCGCGCCGGCTGTCGCGGCGCGGGCCGCGGCCGCGATTCGCGCTTCGGTTGCGTCGCGAAATCGCGTCGCGCCCGAGAGGGCGGTTCGCGGCGGCGCGGCGGGCGGGCGGGACCGATCGCCGTCGCCGCCGGAAGTGGAGTTCGCCGGCGAGGTCGGCTATGTGTGGCGGGCGGCGCGCCGTTTCCGGCCGGCGGAAAAGAGCCGCCGCGTCGGCAAGCGGGAGGCGCGCATGGTCCGGGGTCTGGTCTCGCCAGCGACGGGGCGGCGCCTGCGCGTCGCGGCGCTTTCGACCGCGTTCGCCCCCGCCGCGGCGCTCTGCGCCTTGGCCAACGACTCGACGGCGGAGCTGACCGCCGGCGGGCTGGTCCTCGCCAAGAGCGCCGATGTCGAAATGCGCTCGGAGGATCTGGCGATCTCCGACAAGCTGATCGACGTCCATTACCGCTTCTTCAATCGCGCCGCCGCCGACGTCGCCGTCACGGTGGCGTTCCCGATGCCCGACATCGTCTGGGACGGGCCGGACGTCAACATCGCCGTGCCCGACCCGGATTCGCCGAATTTCCTCGACTTCCACACCTTCGTCGATGGGCGGGAGGTGGTCGCGCAAAACCAACAGAAGGCGTTCTCGGGCGGTGTCGACATTAGCCAACGCCTGACCGCGCTCGGCGTGCCGCTGGCGCCGCAGCGGCAAGCGACCTGGAAGGCGCTCGACGGGCTGAAGAAGGCGGACCAGGACGCGCTGGTCAAGGCGGGGATCGCCGTTCCCGACGATTACGACGCCGGCAAGGGCTGGGAGCATCACCTCGCGCCGCGCTGGACGCTGAAGTCGAGCTTCTTCTGGACCCAGACCTTCCCCGCCGGGCGCGAGATCGCGGTCGAGCACCGCTATAGGCCGAGCGTCGGCGAGACGGTGGGAACCATGCTCGGCTCGCCGCGCATCGAGGCCGACGAGCTCGCCCGCTACCAGAAGCTCTATTGCGTCGACTCCGACTTCATCGCCGGGGCGAAGCGGGCGCAGAACGTCGACGCCACGGGCGAGATGCGGACGCCGTTCTATGAAAAGCGCATCGCCTATGTGCTGACGACCGGCGCCAACTGGGCCGGGCCGATCGGCGACTTCCGCCTCACCGTCGACAAGGGCGCGCCGGATTCGCTGGTCAGCATCTGCGCCGAGGGCGTGAAGAGGATCGCGCCGACTCTGTTCGAGGTCCGCCATGCGAACTTCACCCCGACGCGCGACCTCGACCTGCTGATCCTCTACCGGCCGCCGAAGAACGACGGAGGCTGAGCGCCGATGAGTTTCCGCGCGATCTGCGCCGGCAAGACCGCCGCCGGCCAGCAGGTTCGCGTCGTCGAGATGGAGGAAGCGGAGCTGATGGAGGGCGACTTGACCGTCCGCGTCACCCACGCGTCGGTCAATTACAAGGACGACTTGGCGCTGTCGGGCCAGTCGGCGATTTTGCGCCGCTTTCCGACGGCGCCGGGGATCGACCTCGCGGGGATTTTCGAGAAGTCGGCTCATCCCGGCTTCTGTTCCGGCGGCATGGACCTGCTGGCGACCGTCGCGCCGTTCATCCTGCGCGGCGTCAGTCTGATCGGCGTCGACAGCGGGCAACGCCCGACGCCGCAGAGGCTCGCGGCGCGGGAGCGGCTCGCGCGCGATCTCGACCGCGCCAAGCTTAAGCGGATGACGCGCGGGGCGCGCTTCGACGACGCGTTCGCCGTCGGCGCCGAGGCGCTCGCCGGCAAGACGCGCCGGCGGGTGGCGGCGACGATCGCGGCCTAGCTTTCGCGCGCGCCGGCGCAGATGTGATTTGCCCGCCGACGGGCGCGCGGGGCAAGAGGGGGCCATGACCGACATTTCGCTGCCGGCCGCCGCCGGCGCCGGGCTTCTCTCGTTTCTGAGCCCCTGCGTGCTGCCGCTGGCGCCGCCTTATCTCTGCTATCTCGCCGGCGCGTCGGTCGAGGCGCTGGCCGACGGGTGCGAGGGCCGCGCGCGGCGCGACGTGATCGTCGCTTCGCTCCTGTTCGTGGCGGGCTTCTCCACCGTGTTCGTCGCGCTCGGCGCGACCGCCTCGATCTTCGGCGCGCTGTTGCGCCAATGGAGTCACGCGCTGTCGATCCTCGCCGGGATCGGCGTCATCGTCATGGGCTGCCATTTCCTCGGCCTGCTTCGCGTTGACGCGATGCTGCGCGAGAAGCGCGTCGAGGTCGCCAAGCCGGCGGGCCTGTGGAGCGCCTATCTGATGGGGCTCGCCTTCGCCTTCGGCTGGACGCCCTGCATCGGGCCGATCCTGGCGACGATCCTCGCCGTCGCCGGCGCTGAGCAGACGGTCGGGCAGGGCGCGCTGCTGCTCGCCGCCTACGCGCTGGGCCTCGGCGCGCCGTTCGTCGTGGCGGCGATCGCGATGGAGCGGTTCCTGCGCTTCTCGCGCGGCTTCCGCCGTCATTTCGCCTGGCTGGAGAAGGCGACCGGCGCGCTGCTGGTCGTCACCGGCGCGCTGTTCCTCACCGGCGGCGTGCAGAGCGCCGCCTCATGGCTGATCGAGACCTTCCCCCAGCTCGGACATTTGGGGTGAGGGCGCGCCTGATTCCGGCTGCGCGCGCTTGAGTCCCGCCGCAAAAAAGAAGCCCGCCGGGTCGCGGCGGGCTTCGATGTCTCAATCCAAACCCTGGAGCAGGTTGGCGGCGATCAAATCTGATGGAACGTGATCTTGCCGTCCGCGTCCTTCTTCCAGACGTACCAGACGTAGTCCATCGTGGTGCGGTCGCCCTTGGCGTCGTAGGCGATGTCGCCCAGCACGGTCTTGAACGCCATGCCCGAATGCATGACGTCGGCGACCTTGTGCGGGTCGGTGGAGTTCGCCTTCTCGATCGCCTGCTTGATGATCTGCATCCCGGCGTACGAGTAGAGCGTGTAGCCTTCCGGATCGTAGCCCTTGGCCTTGAACTCGGCGACGACGTCCTTGGCGTTCGGGTTGTTGCGCGGCTCGGGGCCGAACGACATCAGCGTGCC
>CAZKHF010000149.1:0-7502 GCA_964552445.1 uncultured Bradyrhizobium sp.
CGACGCCGGCGGCGCAGAGATAGCCGAGGCCGGAAAGATCGTCCTGGCGGTTGGGGTCGACCAGCGCCACCGCCGCGGGCAGGTTTTCCGGCGCCTGGTGGTGGTCGAACACCACGACGTCGAGGCCGAGCCTTCTCGCCTCGGCGATCGGCTCGTGGCTGACCGCGCCGCAGTCGACGGCGACGACGAGGCTCGCGCCCGCGGCCGCGAAGGCGGCCATCGCCTCGTTGTTCGGCCCGTAGCCTTCGAGGACGCGATCCGGAATGTGAATCGTCGTCGCGCAGCCGCAGGCTTCGAGATACTCGCTGATCAAGGCGGCGCTGGCCGCGCCGTCGACGTCGTAGTCGCCGAAGATGGCGACGCGCTCGCTCGCGCGCACGGCGCGTTCGAGGCGCGCCGTCGCCTTCTCCATGTCGCTGAAAACGAAGGGATCGGGCATCAGCGCGCGCAACGTCGGCTCGAGGTGGCGCGCGACCGCCTCAAGATCGACGCCGCGGCCGGCGAGCACGCGCGCCATCAGCTCGTTCTGGCCGCCCGTCTGCGCGATCGCGAGCGCGCGGGCTTCGCCGGCGGCGTCGAGCCGCGGCCGCCAGGGTCGTCCGGTCAACGAGCGTTCGACGCCGAGGAAGAAGCTCATCGCGGCGCGCTCGCCGCGCGCCGGCGCGCGCAATGTTCGCGGGAGATCATGGCCCGCGGTCTAGCACGAGTCGCGGCGGCGCGGCGCGAGGGCCGCTCACGCCCGCAAGCGCGCGCCGACGCTGACGAGATAGACGAGCCCCGACAGCGCCGTGATCCAGAAGCTGGTCGGCCAATCGGTGTAGTAGGCGAGCGTCAACCCGCCCCAAGCCTCGGCGAGCGCGATCGCCGCCGACAGCGCGATCCCCGCGGGAAGCCGACGGCAGAAGTTCTGCGCCGCGGCGGCGGGGCCGACCATCAGGGTGAACACCAGGAGGACGCCGACGATCTGCGCGCATTCGGCGACGGCGACGGCGACGATGGCGAGGAACGCCGCCGAAACGAACCGCAGTGGAACGCCGCGCGCCTCGGCGAGCTCGCTCTGCAGGGAAGCGAAGACGAGCGGGCGCGCGATCGCCGCCAGCGCGGCGAGGCTTCCCGCCGCGAGCAGAATCAGCGTCAGCAGCGCCGCGTCGTCGACGCCGAGCACGTTGCCGAACAACAGCGCCGCCGCCTGGGTCGCCGCGGAAGTGTAGAAGTGGAGAAACAAGAGGCCGAGCCCGAGCGCGAGCGACAGCATCATGCCGATCGCGACGTCGCGCTCGGCGAGCTTCTCGCCGAACAGGCCCATGCCGACGCCGGCGACGACGGTGAGGCCGACCAGGCCGGCGAGCGGCGTCAGTCCGAACAGCAGCGCGCCGGTCGCGCCGGCGAAGCCGACGTGCGACAGCGCATGTCCGGCGAAGGTCTGGCCGCGCAGGACGAGGAAGAAGCCGACGATCCCCGCCGCAACCGCCGCGACGCCGGAGGCGGCGAAGGCCGTGCGCATGAAGTCGTATTCAAACATGGGCGCCGCCGCGTTCGTGGGCGTGGCCGTGGCCGCCGCCCTCTTCGTGCCGATGCGCGCCGCTCTCGACCTCGACGTCGTCGGCCATGACGAAGACGCGGCCGCGGACGCGCGCCACTTCGATCTCCGTCCCGTAGAGCCGCGACAGCACCGGGCCGGTGACGACTTCGTCGACCGGGCCGATCACCGCCGCGCCGCCGCCGAGATAGAGCACGCGGTCGATCGCGTTGACCAGCGGATTGAGCTCATGAGCGCTGAAAACGATGGCGATCTTCAACTCGTCGCGCAGCCGCCGGGCGATGTCGACGACGCTCTTCTGATAGGCGGGATCGAGCGAGATCAGGGGTTCGTCGAGCAGCAACAGCCGCGGCCGGCCGAGCAGCGCCTGGCTGAGCAGCAGGCGCTGGCGCTCGCCGCCGGACAATTCGCCGATCGAGCGGCGCGCCAGCTCGCGCGCTTCGACCTTGTCGAGCGCCCAGTCGATCTCGCGCCGCGTCGCCTTGTCGAGCCCGACGAAACCGAAGCGGGCGCCGATCGCCGCGCTGGCGACGACGTCGTAGCCGGTGAGCCTCGCCCCCGAGGCGAGCCCGCGATTCTGCGGCATGTAGCCGATCGTCGGGTTGCCGCGCGTGACCGGCCGGTCGAGAACCGTGATCGAGCCGGAGGCGAGCGGCACAAGGCCGAGGGCGGCGCGCATCAGCGTCGTCTTGCCGGCGCCGTTCGCGCCGAGCATGCCGACGAACTCGCCCTCCTCGACGACGAAGCTGGCGGCCGCGAGCACGTCGCGGCCGCCGAGCCGAATGGTCGCGTCGTCGAAACGGAGCGCGCTCACTTCGCCGCGCCGCCGAGCGCCGCGTCGAGCGCGTCGAGCTGCCCGAGCATCCACTTCTGATAGGCCGAGCCGGGCGGCTCGGTTTCCGAGACGCCGACGACCGGCACGCCGTTGTCCTTCGCCATCTGCACCAGGCGCTGGACCGCCGGCTCGCTCGCCTGGGCGTTGTAGAGCATCGCCTTCACCGTGCGGCCCTTGAGGTCGTTCTCGAAAGCGGCCACTTCGGAAGCGGTCGGCTCGGCGTTGTTCATCACCGCCAGCGCGAATTTCTCGTTGGTCACGTTCAGGCCGATGAGGCGCGCCATGTAGCCGAACACCGGCTCGGAGGCGGTCACCGGAATGCCGGCGTATTTCGCGCGCATCGCGGCGATCTTGTCATTGAGGGGCTTGAGCGAATCGACGAAGGCGGCCTCGCCCTTGGCGTAGTCGGCTTTGTGCGCCAGGTCGATCGCGGCGAGGTCGGCGGCGAGCGCCTTGGCCGTCGTCTCGACATAGGCCGGATCGTACCACAGATGCGGATTGTCGCCGGCGCGCCGGCCCACCAGCGAGGCGACGACGATCTCGCGGCGTTCGGGCGCCTTGTTCGCCTTGATCAGCTTCTCCATCCAAGGATCATAGTCGGCGCCGTTGACGATGACGATCCGCGCTCCAGCGAGCGCCTTCGCCGTCTCGGCGCTCGCTTCGAACAAGTGCGGGTCCTGGTCGGGATTGGTCAAGACGCTCGTCACGGCGACGTCGGCGCCGCCGACCTGGCTCGCCACGTCGCCCCAGAAATTCTCGGCGGCGACGATCCTCACCGGGTCGGCGAAGGTGGGCGCGACGCCGAAGCCCGAGAGCGCGGCGACGGCGAGCAGAAACCGGGCGGTCATGAAGGCCTCCTTGTTGAAACGGCGCCTATGGCGGCGCGGCGGTCAAAGTGTTATGTTATAACAGTGCCTCAGGCAAGCCCTGCGCGACGGTTCGCCGCGGGCGTGCTAGAACGGACGGCGGAGAAGCGTGCGATGGAAGCAGGCGCGGAGCGGGCCAACGGCGCCGCGTGGGCGGCCAAGGTCGAGACCGCCTGCGCGAGCGAGGGGGTGCGACTGACGCCGCTGCGCCGCCGGGTGCTGGGGATCTTCAGCCGCAGCTCCGGCCCGCTCGGCGCGTACGCCATCGCCGACGAGCTGGCGCGCCTGGAAGGCAAGCCGATCGCGCCGCCGACGGTCTATCGGACGCTCGAGTTCCTGCTCGATCACGGCTTTTTGCACAAGATCGAGAGCCGCAACGCCTACGCGCCGTGCGAGCACGTCGGCCACGCCCACCAGGGCGTGCTGCTATTGTGCGAGAAATGCGGGCGCAGCGACGAGATCGAGAATCCTGCGGTGGCGCAGCTGCTGCAGGAGGCGGCGGCGCGCGCCGGCTTCGCGCCGCGCCGGCAGATGATCGAGGTCCAGGGGCTGTGCCGCGCCTGCGGCGCGGCGCGCTAAGCGCGCCTCACGGCGCGCGCTTTAGCCGCTCGGGGAGGTCGCGGATGATCGCGCCCATGCCCGGGTCGTCGACGAGGTCCGCGGCCTCGTCGAGGTCGAACCAGCCGATCTCGCGCTGGCCGCGCTCCTTCCAGGTCTCGAGCTGGCTCTCCACTTCGAGCAGGAACACCGTGACGCGGCACAGCTCGAAGCGGTCGCTGAGCCGCTTCCAGTATTCGTACTCGCCGATCGGCTTGCGGTGAACGCGGCCGACCACGCCCGCCTCCTGCCGCGCCTCGATCTCGGCGGCGCGATGGTCGGGGAGGTCCTTCATCGGCCAGCCTTTGGGCGCGACCGGGCGTTTTGTCTCGCGCGAGGTTATCAACAGCACGCGCACGCGCCCTGCCTCGTCGCTGCGGACGGCGAGCGCGGCGACCTGCTTGCACGGTTTGAGAATCGCCTTTCCCATCGGCAAATCCTAGCCGCGCGCGCGGGCGTCCGCACGGAAATACCGAGCATGGCGCCATTTCACGACGCTTATTTCGCGCCGTAGGTGAAAGTCAGGCGCAGCGGCAGGCCCTGCGGCGGCGTCGGATAGGGCGCCGCCTCGGCCACCGCCTGGAGAGCGGCCGCGTCGAGGTCGAGCGAGCCGCTCGGTTGCGCCACGCCGCGCTGAACGATCGCCCCATGGCCGTCGACGACGAAATCGATTCGCCCCTCCAGGCGCTCCGACTCGACGCGCATGCGCTCAGTCAGGCGCAGGTGCGACATGATCATGCCGTAGAGCACGGTGAGGTAAGTTTTCCGCGCGGCGCCCGAAATCGGGCTCTCGCTCTTTTCGGCGGGGGCGGCGATGGCGACGTCGGGCGGCGAGTCGAAGGTGGAGAACGGCTTGCTCTTCGACCACGAGGGGAATGGTTGGCCGACCATCGACGGCCGGTTGGCCGCCGGCGCGGCGGTTTCGTCGGGCGTCGCGTCGTTCGCCGGCAGCGGGCCGCCGTTGTCGGGGAGCGCCGCGGTCCGCTCGGCGCCGGGCGCGCTCTTCTGCTCAGGCGTCGCGGTCGTGGGCGCGGGCGGCGTTGCGCTCGGGGAAGGCGCGGCGTCGGCAGGCGGCGTTGGGCTCGCGGGCGTCGTCTCGGGCGTGGGCGACGGCGGCGCTTTCGTCTGAGCGTCGGGCGCGTCGCGTTCGGTCTTTTCCTGGTTGGCGGCGCGCGGCGCGTCGTGCGCGGGCTCGAGGTCGAGCGGGCGCTCGGCCGCGCTCGGCTGCGGCGACGGCGCCGCGGCGGGCGGAGGCGGCTCGACGACCACCTCGACCGGGATCTCGCGCGTCGTCGGCGCGGCCTCGGGCGTCCAGGCGCGGGCGAACAGCGCCGCCAGGATCGCGACGTGAAGCGCCAGCGTCGCGGCGAGGCCGACCCATCGCTCGCTTCTCGTTCGCGGCGAAGCCGCCACGACGCTGTCGAGCCGTTCGGCCGGCAGGGCGCGCAACTCTTCTTCGGCCGGCGACGACCCGCCCGCGCGATCCATCGCGGTCGCTGTCATTTGCTCCGTCATCGCTGCTATGGAGCCGCATCATAGCCGAACCCTCGCCGCCGTCCCAGTCGCCGACGCGGCGCGACGCCCCTTTCGGGCGAAGCCCCAGTTGACAGGTTTGCTTGGTTCGCTTCTAAACTAAGGGCGACCGCAGGCGCAGTTGCGTCGGGAGGCGATCGAGTGGCGTTGACGGCGACTCGCTTCAGCATTCGCCGCGTCGCGTTCGGCGCGGACGCGACGGCGCGTTTCACCCGCCTGCTCGCCGCCTTCGCCCTGCTCGCCCAACTGTTCGCGCTGCCCTACTGCGCTGCGACGGCGCGCTCCGACCTCGCCGCCGTCATCGGCGCGCTGAAGGCGACCCTCGGCGACAACGTCGTTCTCTGCGCGCAAGCCGACGACCCCTCCTCCCCGGCGCCGCAGCGCGGCCCGCGCCACGGCGACGAAGACTGTCCGCTCTGCCAGTTCGCCGCGCGCACGCCGTTGCTCACGCCGCCCTCGCCGATCCTGCCCGAGCCGCTGGCGGTCGCCGAACAGCCGCCGCCGCCGCCCGTCGACCTCGCCGCGCCGCGGCGCGGCCCCGGCCTTTTCGCCCAATCCCGCGCGCCGCCCCTCGCCGTCTGAAAGCCGAATTCGCGACGCGCCGCTCGCCCGAGCGAACGCGCCCCTGTTCCTTCAGACCCCAAGGGTTTGATGACGCCTACTCACGTCCCGCGAGTCGTCGTCGGCGCGCTCGCCGCCGTCGCCGCCGCATTCTGGCCTCGCCCCGCTTTCGCTCACGCCGTGTGTGGCGACCGCATCTTTCCCGCCACGCTCGGCGTCGACGATCCCGGCGTCAGCGACGAGCTGGCGTTGCCGACCTTGACCTGGCTGCCGAAGAACTCCGACGGCGCGCAGGAGTTCGATGCGACCGCCAGCTGGACCAAGACCATTCTGCCCGGCCTCGGCCTCTCCTTCGCCGACGGCCCCACCTGGCGGCGCCCCGGCGGATACGGTTGGGCGAGCCTCGACACCGAGCTCAAATACAACTTCTTCTGCGTTTCCCAGCTTGAGCTAATGGGTTCGGTCGGGCTCGACGTCGACTGGGGCCGGACCGGAACGCTCACGCAGTATCAGCCGTTCAACACCTACGCGCCGGTGCTTGACGTCGGCAAAGGCTTCGGTGACCTGCCCAGGAGCCTGAACCTCCTGCGGCCGCTCGCCGTCACCGCCGAGGTCAGCTCCAGCGTCCCTGGACAGTCGTGGAGCGACGGGAGCCAGAACCCGACCACGCTCAATTACGGCTTCACGCTCCAGTACAGCCTGCCCTACTACAATTCCCACATCGCCGAGATCGACAACGACTTTCTGAAGAGGCTCGTGCTGATCGCGGAATTCGTGTTCTCCAAGCCGATCTCCAACGTCCCGACGGGCGCGAACGTCGCCACCGGAACGATCCAACCCGGCGTCGTCTACATGGCCGATTCGTGGCAGCTCGCCGTGGAGGCGATCACGCCGATCAACGGCGCGAGCGGGCGCGGCGTCGGCGTCGTCGCCGAGCTGCATTTCTTCCTCGACGACATTTATCCCGACAGCCTCGGCAAGCCGATCTTCATGGGAGGAAAATGATGCGCGGCCGCACCGCTCTTGCAATCGTCGTCCCGCTCGCCTTCGCGCTCTTCGCGTCGGCGGCCCAAGCGCACGCGCAGCTCGAAAGGGCGACGCCCGCCGTCGGCGCCGCGGTCGCCGCCCCGAACGAGATTCGCCTGAAGTTCAGCGAGGGCGTGGAGCCGCGCTTCTCGCATATCGCGCTGACCGCCGCGGACGGCGCCGCCGCGCCGCTGGGGCCGGCGAGAGTCGAGCCGGGCGATCCGACCGTGCTCCTCGCGCCGATCCTCAAGACGCTCGCGCCCGGCGTCTACGCCGTGCGGTGGAGCGCCGTCTCCGTCGACACCCACCGCACCCAGGGCGATTTCGACTTCACCGTGAAACCTTGAAGGGGCCGCCGACCTGACGCGCCGCTGACGCCTTTCGATTTCTAGGCGCGTCGTCAACCGAGAGGGGAACTGGGTATGAAACGACTTTCCATCTTCGCCGCGGCGCTCGCCTTCGCGCTCGCCGCCGCTCCCGCCCTCGCCCAGGAGATCAAGGCGGGCGACCTGACGATCGAGAAGCCGTGGGCGCGCGCGACGCC
>CAZKHF010000150.1:0-7484 GCA_964552445.1 uncultured Bradyrhizobium sp.
TACCTCGCCGACCGCCTCGGCGCCCTAACGCGTTAACCCGGATTCGGAGCCCTGCTCAATTCGCGCGGTCCTTGCCGCGACCGGCCGAGGCCGCTACAACGCCGGCGCGAATTTCCCCATCCGGCTTCCGGGCATGCCCGCCACTCCCGACCAATTGATCGCCTTCCTCGATTCCCTCGCCATCGCCACCACGACGGTCGAGCACCCGCCGCTGCGCACGGTCGAGGAGTCGCAGGCGCTGCGCGGCGACATCCCCGGCGGCCACGCCAAGAACCTGTTCGTCAAGGACAAGAAGGGGCGGATGTTCCTGTTGGTGCTCGGCGAGGAAACGCCGGTCGACCTCAAGCGCGTCCATGAGAGGATCGGCGCGCAAGGGCGCGTCACCTTCGGCTCGGCCGAGCTTCTGGAAGAGGTCTGGGGCGTCAAGCCTGGCGCGGTGACGCCGTTCGGCGCCGTCAACGACAAGGCGGGAAGGGTCCGCGTCGTGCTCGACAGCGCGCTGCTCGCCGTGGCGCGGCTCAATTTCCATCCCCTGGTCAACACCCGCACCACCAGCCTGGCGAGCGCCGACCTGGTCAAGTTCCTCAAGGCGGTCGATCATGAGCCGCTGGTGGTCGATCTCGGCGGCGGCGTTGAATAATCGGGTCGGGCGCGCCATTTAGGCGACGAGGGCCCAACGGGGCCGGCATCGGAGGCGTTGAAACATGGCGAGCGGCAACGGCGCGGGCGCTTCCGCGAATTCGGTCAAAGAAGTCACCACCGCGTCGTTTCGAACCGACGTCATCGCCGCCTCGGCGCGCCAGCCGGTGCTGGTCGACTTCTGGGCGCCGTGGTGCGGGCCGTGCAAGCAGCTTGCGCCGGCGCTGGAGAAGGCGGTCGCCGACTCCGGCGGCAAAGTTGCGCTGGTCAAGATGAACATCGACGAGCATCCGCAGGTCGCCGGCCAGCTCGGCATCCAGTCGATCCCGGCAGTGATCGCCTTCGATCGCGGCCAGCCGGTCGACGGCTTCGTCGGCGCGCTGCCGGAAAGCCAGGTGCGCGGCTTCATCGAGCGCCTGGTCGGGCCGCTCAGCGCCGCCGCCGACGAATTGCTGGCGCAGGCCGAAGCGGCGCTGGCCAAGGGCGACAACGCCGGCGCCGCGGCGCTCTACGCGCGCGTGCTGACCGACGACGAAAGCAACGTCAAGGCGATCTCCGGCCTGGCGAAGCTGCATGTCGAGGCCGGCGACCTCGACCAAGCGAAGGCGGTGCTGTCGATGGCGCCCGCCCCGACGCAGGGCAAGGATGAGGACCCGGCCATCGCCGCGGCCTGGGCGGCGGTGCGTGTCGCCGAGCAGGCCGCCTCGGTCGGCGACCTCGCCCCGCTGGAGAAGGCGGCGGCGGCCGACCCCGACGACCATCAGGCGCGCTTCGACCTCGCGCTGGCGCTCAACGCCAAGGGCCGGCGCGACGAGGCCGCCGACGCGCTGCTGGCGATCGTCAAGCGCGACCGCGGCTGGAACGACGGGGCGGCGCGCAAGCAGCTGCTGCAATTCTTCGAGGCGTGGGGCCTGATGGACCCCTCGGCGGTGACGGCGCGGCGCAAGCTGTCGGCGATCCTGTTCTGAGGGATTCGCCGCCGCCAGGCGCAAACCGATGAAGCTCAACCGCACCTATCGTCGCCCCGACGAGATGCCGAGCGTGATCCCGGTGTTTCCGCTCGCCGGCGCGCTGCTGTTGCCGCGCCGACCGATGCAGCTCACCGTGTTCGAGCCGCGCTATCTCGCCATGCTCGACGACGCGCTGTCGGGCGAGCGCGTGATCGGCGTCATCCAGCCGAGCGCGGCCGACGACGAGGCGGAGGCGAACCCCGCGCTCTATTCGGTCGGCTGCGCCGGGCGCATCGTGCAATACGCCGAGCTCGGCGACGAGCGCTGCTTCCTCACCCTGATGGGCGTGGCGCGCTTCCGCGTCGCCGCCGAACAGGAGACGGCGACGCCCTATCGGCTGGCGCGCGCCGACTATTCCGACTTCGCCGACGACTTCGAGGAGGGTGCGGGCGAGAGCGCGGTCGACCGCCAAGCGCTGATCGCGGCGCTGCGCGCCTTCGCCGAAGCCAAGGACTACAAGGTCGACTGGGACGACATCGCTTCCACCTCCAACGAGGCGCTGGTCAACGGCCTGGCGATGCTGAGCCCTTACGGCGCCAAGGAGAAGCAGGCGATGCTGGAGGCGGCCGACCTCAAGTCGCGGGCCGAGATCCTGGTGGCGATCTCGCAGATGGAGCTCACCCGCGGCGCCGACTCGCTGCACCATTTGCACTGAGGCGAAGCGACGCCGCCGGTAGGCGCGCCGGCCTCGCGGCCGCTTGCTCAGCAAATTCGAGGCAATTGCTCGCCCGACAGCCAGTCGACGATACGGCCGCCGCCGAAGGCGGTGCGCATCTCGACGAAGCGGTTGGGATCGTCGACGACGCGGCCGATGATCGCCGCTTCGGCGCCGAGCGGGTGCGCCTTCATCGCCGCGAGCACCTTGTCGGCGACCGCGGGGGCGAGGATGGCGACGAGCTTGCCTTCGTTGGCGACGTTGAGCGGATCGAGACCGAGGAACTCGCAGGCGGCCGCGACTTCGGGCCTGACCAGGATCGCCGCCTCCTCGATCGAGAAGCCGACCCGCGACTGGTGGGCGAACTCGTTCAGCGTCGCGGCGAGGCCGCCGCGAGTCGGGTCGCGCATGACGCGGATCCCCTGCCCGCCGGCGGCGACCATCGCCGCCACCAAGCCGTGCAGCGGCGCCGAGTCGGAGACGATCTCGGTGCCGAACTCGAGGTTCTCGCGCTTCGACATCACCGCGACGCCGTGGTCGCCGATCGAGCCGGACAGCGCAACCAAGTCGCCCGGCCTCGCCGCGTCGGCCGACAGCTTCAGGCCCGGCGGCGTCACGCCGACGCCCGCGGTGGTGATGAACACGCCGTCGGCCTTGCCGCGCTCGACCACCTTGGTGTCGCCGGTGATGATCGGCACCTTCGCCGCGCGCGAGGCGTCGCCCATGCTCATCGCGACGCGCTTGAGGTCGGCGAGCGGGAAGCCCTCTTCGATGATGAAGCTCGCCGAAAGATAGAGCGGCCGCGCGCCGGCCATGGCGACGTCGTTGATGGTGCCGTGCACGGCGAGCGAGCCGATGTCGCCGCCGGGGAAGAAGATCGGCGAGACGACGTAGGAGTCGGTCGACATCACCATCCGCCCCGCCTCGACCTCGAAGGCCGACTGGTCGTCGCCCTTGCGCAGCCAGTCGTTGTCGAAGGCGGCGTGGAAGATGTCCTCGATCAATTGCCCCATCGCGCGCCCACCGGCGCCGTGGGAGAGATCGACGCGGCCGCGCTTGAGGTCGAGCTTGCGGCGGACCGGGGCGTCAAGGCTCACGCGACCTCCCTCCGCTCCGCCGCCGCCTTGGCCGTCTCGCGGAACCGCCCGTAGGTCCAGTGCGCCGCGCAGGCGCCTTCGGACGACACCATGCACGAGCCCATCGGCGAATCGGGCGTGCAGACGGTGCCGAACAGCCTGCAGTCGCGAGGCTTCTTCACGCCGCGCAGGATCGCGCCGCACTCGCAGGCGGGATTGTCCGCGGCCGGCGCGGCGACCAGGCCGAACCGCCGCTCGGCGTCGAATTCGGCGTAGGCCTCCTTAAGCTTCAGCGCGCTGTTCGGCAGCCAGCCGAGTCCGCGCCACTCGAATGCGTCGCGCAGCTCGAAGATCTCGGCGACCTCGGCCTGAGCGCGCTGGTTGCCCTCGCGGGTCACGGCGCGGATATATTCGTTCTCGACCTCGGCGCGCCCGTCGTTGATCTGACGCACCAGCATCAGGATCGCCTGCGCGACGTCGAGCGGCTCGAAGCCGGCGATCACCACCGGCTTCTTATAGTCGCGCGCGAACGTCTCGTAGGGGCGCGTTCCGATCACCGTGCTCACGTGCGCCGGGCCGACGAAGCCCTCGACCAGCACGCCTTCCTCGCCTCCCGATTCGACGATCGCCGTCATCGCCGCCGGCGTCAGCACGTGGTTGCAGATGACGGAAAAATTCTTCAGTCCCTTCTTCCGCGCCGCGCGGATGGCGAGCGCCGTCGGCGGCGTCGTGGTTTCGAAGCCGATGGCGAAGAACACCACCTCGCGGTCGGGCGCCTGCTCGGCGATGCGGATCGCGTCGAGCGTCGAATAGACCATGCGCACGTCCGCGCCTTCCGCCTTCGCCTTGAGGAAGCTCGAGCCGTGGGAGCCCGGCACCCGCATCAGGTCGCCGTAGACGCACAAGGCGATGCGCGGATCGCGGGCGCACGAGATGCCCAGATCGATGCGCGCCATCGGCAACACGCAGACCGGGCAGCCGGGTCCGTGGATCATGCGCACCGAAGGCGGCAGCAGGTCTTCGAGGCCATAGCGCGAGATCGCGTGCGTATGGCCGCCGCAGAACTCCATCAGGCGATAGATTCGGTCCGGGCGCGCCTCGCGCGCGATCGCCCCGGCGATCGTTTGCGCGACGCCGCCGTCGCGATATTCGTCGATGTATTTCACGCCGCCGCTCCCGCTTGCGCCAGCATCTCCAGCGTCCGCTCGGCCTCCTCGGGATCGATCTTGGCCAGCGCGTAGCCGACGTGCAGCACCACGTAATCGCCGACGCGAGGGTCTTCGATCAGCGCCGTCGAGACCACCCGCGTCACCCCGTCGAGGGTCACCTTGGCCATTTCGTCGGGCAGGATCTCCGTGATCTGCACAGGGATGGCGAGACACATGACTAATCCTCCGTGAGATCGAGTCCGGCGCCGAGGCGCTTCAGCGCGAAGGCGGCCTGGCCGAGCGAGACGCCGCCGTCGTTGGCGGGAACGGCGCGAGGCCAATATGGCGTCAGGCCCCGCGCGCGCAAGCGCTCGGCGAGGCCTTCGGCGAGAACGCGGTTCATCAGGCAGCCGCCGCCGAAGGCGATGCCGGTCAGGCCGCGCGCCGCCGCCGCGGCGCCGATCCATTCGGCGAGCGCGGCGATCAGCGCGCCGTGGAACAGCTCCGCCGCTTCGCGGCCGCGCAGGCGCTGGTCGACGATCGTCGCCAGGGTTGGAGCGAGATCGAGCCGTCCCGCCTCGATCCGCCACAGGTTATCGCCCGGGCGCGGCGTCTTGACCAGCGCCTCGAGCTCCATTGCCGCCTGACCCTCGTAGCGCTGCTCGAGACAGCCGCCGGACAGCGCCGCCGCCGCATCGAACAGCCGGCCGAGGCTGCTGGTGACGGGGAAGCGCGCGCCGCGCGCGAAGGCGTCGGCGAGGCGCTTCGCCTGCGGCTTGTCGGGAAAGAGGCGGTCGACGGCGTCGAGCTTGTCGAGGCTGGCGAGCGCCGCGACGCCCATCCGCCAGGTCTGCCGCGCCGCATGGTCGCCGCCAGGCAGCGCGAGCGGCTCGAGATGGCCGACGCGCCGCCAGTGAGCGCCGTCGACGACGATCAGCTCGCCGCCCCACGCGGTTCCGTCGACGCCGAGGCCGTAGCCGTCGAGCGCGACGCCGAGCGCCGCGCCGGAGAGCTTATGCTCGGCGACGGTCGCGGCGACATGGGCGACGTGATGCTGCACGCGCGCACACGGCAGGCCCGTCTCCTCGGCGTAACGAGTCGAGCGGAAATCGGGATGGCGGTCGCAGACGGCGTATTCCGGCTCGATCGCCAGGATCGAGCAGAGATGGGCGATGGTCTCGTCACGGAAGCGGATCGTCTCGCGGTCGTCGAGCTCGCCGATATGCGGCGAGACGAACGCCTCGCGGCCGCGCGTGACCGTCACCGTGTTCTTCAGGTCGGCGCCGACGGCGAGCACGCTCGGGCCGTCGACGCCGAGGTCGATCGGCTCGGGCACGAAGCCGCGCGCGCGGCGGGCGAAGGCGGGCGCGCCGTCGACGACGCGCATCACCGAGTCGTCGGCGCGGGCGACGATGGCGCGGGCGTGGGTGACGATCAGGTCGGCGACGCCGGCGAGGCGCCGGCGCGCGTCGTCGTCGCTGGCGACCAGCGGCTCGCCGCCGAGATTGGCGCTGGTGGCGACCAGCGCGAGGTCGTTGGCGGCGTGGCGCCAGGCGGCGAAATCCGGCGCGCCGGCGAGCGCATGCAGCACCAGCCAGTGCAGCGGCGTGTAGGCGAGCATCAGCCCGACGTCGGCGAGGCCCGGCGCGACGCTCGGCGCCAGCGCGCCGCGGCTGCGCGCGAGAACGATCGGCCGCGCGCGCGATTCGAGCAGCGCGCGCTCCGCTTCGCTTAATTCGGCGAGGCGCGCCGCGCTGGCGACGTTGGTCGCCATCACCGCGAACGGCTTCGCCTCGCGCGCCTTGCGGCGGCGCAGCGTCGCCACCGCCGCCTCGTTGCGCGCGTCGCAGACAAGGTGGAAGCCGCCGAGCCCTTTCAGCGCGATGATCCCGCCGCCGCGGATGCGAGCGGCGATTTCGTCAATGCCGACGTTGAGCGCGGGACCGCAGCGCCGGCAGGCGATCGGCTCCGCATGGAAGCGGCGATTGGCGGGGTCGGCGTAGTCGCGCGCGCACTCGCGGCACATCGCGAACGGCGCCATCGAAGTTTGCGCCCGGTCGTAGGGCAGCGCGCGCGTCAGCGTGTAGCGCGGCCCGCAATTGGTGCAGTTAATCAAAGGATAGCGATAGAAGCGACTCGCCGGGTCGAACAGCTCGGCGAGACACTGCTCGCAGATCGCCACGTCGGCGGGAATGCGGGTCTGCGCCGGCCCGCCCGCGGTGGCGCGGATGGCGAAGCCTTCGCCGCCGACCAGCGGCGCTTCGGCGACCTCGATCGCGTCGATGCGCGCGAGCGGCGGCGGCTTGAGGCGCAGCGCGTGGAGAAACTGTTCGGCGCCGACGCCCTCGACCTCGATCAGCACGCCTTCGCCGTCGTTGAGCACGAATCCGGCGAGGTCGAGGCGCCGCGCCAGGCCGTAGGCGAAGGGACGGAAGCCGACGCCCTGCACGGCGCCGCGCACGCGCAGACGCAGGCGCTTGACGGCGCGGGCGTCGGCGCGGGGCGTCGTCATCGCCTAAGCCCTCGCGAGTTCGGCGGCGCGACGCGCGGCGGAAGCCTCGATCCAGGCAACGAAGGCGTCGACGCCTTCGCCGGTCTTGGCCGAGACGATCAGCGTCTGCAGCCGCGGGTTGACGCGCAGCGCGTTGGCGAGACAGCGGCCGACGCTGAAGTCGTCAAGATGCGGCAAGAGGTCGGCCTTGTTGAGCAGCAGCAGGTCGGCGGCGGCGAACATGTCGGGATACTTGAGCGGCTTGTCGTCGCCCTCGGTGACCGACAGCACCACCACCTTGTGCGCTTCGCCGAGATCGAACGCCGCCGGACAGACGAGATTACCGACGTTCTCGATGAACAGCGCCGCCCCGGACGGGGGAGCGAGCTCGGCGAAGGCGTGGCCGACCATGTGGGCGTCGAGATGGCAGCCCTTGCCGGTGTTGATCTGGATCGCCGGCGCGCC
>CAZKHF010000151.1:0-7431 GCA_964552445.1 uncultured Bradyrhizobium sp.
CGATCGGATCTCGTTGACGCCGCTCATCTTACGCAAAAGCCCCGAGGCTGAGGAGGAAGTCCTCAAGCCTTCTAATGCATGGCGCGGCGAAGGCAAACCCGGCCTGAGCGGCTCGCGGCGACGGCGGGCCGGCGAGCAAGCGCGCCAGCGAGGCTTCCATGGCCGGGGCGCACCTCGCCGTCGACCTCTTGGATGCAGGACTTCCGATCGTCGGCGCCTGTCAAGGACGGCCCCAAAGGGCGTCGAGGACGCCCGTCACACGCGACGGGCCATCGGGCCGCCGCGGAGCGGCCGAGGTCCTTGACCGGCGCCGACAATCGGAAAATGAGGCTCTCCAACAGGTCGACGGCGGGCCCCGTCAACGACCGGCCAGCGGCCCTGATATGAGCTGCGATCCCGGCGCGGCTTCAGCAAACCGGTCGCGACGCGGCCGCGCCGACTGAAAAACACGGCGCGGCCGCGCGCTCGCCGGCCGAGACGGCGTTAGGCCGCCCTGCGGCGGTCGGACGCGCTTCTTGCGGGGGGACGCGCGCGTCCGACAGGGCGGTTCAGACGTCGTCGGCTTCGGCTTCGGTGGGATCGGAACTGTCGAGGATGCGGTCGGCGATCAGGCCGGAGTTTTCGCGGATCGCCTTTTCGATGCGGCCGGCGACTTCCGGATTGGCCTTCAGATAGGCCTTGGCGTTCTCGCGCCCCTGGCCGAGGCGCTGGCTGTCGAAGGAGAACCAGGCGCCCGACTTCTCGACCACGCCCGCCTTGACGCCGAGGTCTATCAGCTCGCCCGCCTTGGAGACGCCCTCGCCGTACATGATGTCGAACTCGACCTGCTTGAACGGCGGCGCCACCTTGTTCTTGACCACTTTCACGCGAGTCTGGTTGCCCACCACCTCCTCGCGGTCCTTGATCGCGCCGATGCGGCGGATGTCGAGGCGCACGGAAGCGTAGAACTTCAGCGCATTGCCGCCGGTGGTGGTCTCCGGCGAGCCGTACATGACGCCGATCTTCATGCGGATCTGGTTGATGAAGATCACCATGGTGTTGGAGCGCGAGATCGAGGCGGTGAGCTTGCGCAGCGCCTGGCTCATCAGGCGCGCCTGCAGGCCGGGCTGCGAATCGCCCATTTCGCCCTCGATCTCGGCGCGCGGGGTCAGCGCCGCCACCGAGTCGATGACCAGCACGTCGATCGCGCCGGAGCGCACCAGCGTGTCGGTGATTTCCAGCGCCTGCTCGCCGGTGTCGGGCTGGGAGATCAGCAGGTCCTCGAGGTTGACGCCGAGCTTGCGCGCGTAAACCGGATCAAGCGCGTGCTCGGCGTCGACGAAGGCGCAGACGCCGCCCTTC
Source organism: uncultured Bradyrhizobium sp. (assembly GCA_964552445.1). Classification (GTDB taxonomy): domain Bacteria; phylum Pseudomonadota; class Alphaproteobacteria; order Rhizobiales; family Beijerinckiaceae; genus Roseiarcus. Next base: position 1,342 of record CAZKHF010000151.1, read on the forward strand.
TTCTGCGCTTCGGCGATGACGTGCAGGGTCAGCGTCGTCTTGCCGGAGGATTCCGGCCCGTAGATCTCGATCACGCGGCCGCGCGGCAGGCCGCCGACGCCGAGCGCGATGTCGAGGCCGAGCGAGCCGGTCGAGATCGTCTCGACCTCCGCCGCCTTCTGGTTCTTGCCCAGGCGCATAATCGAACCCTTGCCGAACGCGCGTTCGATCTGCGCCAGCGCCGCGTCGAGCGCCTTGGTCTTGTCCACGAACGTTCCTTCCACGAGGCGAAGATTGGGTTGGCTCACGGCAGGGCTCCTTACTCTCACGGTCGGCGTCGTGGAAGCAATCGCTTCTTCGACCCCCTCGCGACGGAACTATGTACATGGTTTGTTCTCGTTCGCAAGTTCTTTTTTTGTTCTTTCACGCGATTTCGCCCGCGCCGAAAAGACGCGTGCGGTCAGGCGAGCGGGAAAGGCCCCCGCCCTGCGCCCGCCACATAGCCGCCCGGCCCAAGCCAGGGTTCGCGCGCGGGCGCCCCGGGGGCATAGTCGCGCGGCCGGCCTCTCCTCAAGCCGGCGCGCGTCGAAGCACGACGCAGGCGTCGCTCCGTCCGCCGCGGCGGAGCCGCCGGAGCGAAGCGATCGAGACGCGGCGATGAGCGAAACGGCATGAGCGCGGAACTTGCGGACGAAGTCGAGACGATCGAGGCGTGGCGATGCGTCGGTTGCGGCCGGATCGAGGGGCCGCGCCCTTGCGTCGGCGTCTGCCAGGACCGGAAGGTGAGCTTCGTCCACGCCAGCGATTATCACGCCGCGCTCGCGCGCCTGCGCGAGGCCGAGGCGCGGATCGCGATTCTCGAGAGCCTGGCGAACCGCATGGCGCTCGCGACCCCGCGCGGGGGCGGCTGGGAGAAGAGCTATCGGGCGCTGCAGGAGGAGGCCCGTCGCGCCTTGCGCGAGGCGCGCGCCGACAGAACGGCGCGCGCGGCGGCGACCGCGAGCGAGGCCGGCGCCGCCATTCCCGGCTGAGGCGTCCGGGCGCGCTTTCGCGCCTCATCCTTGAAAAAGCGACGCCCCTCCGACGCCGAGGCGCCCGGACGACCGCGCCAGGCGCGGCTGGGGATCGGCGTTCAGCTTGGCGACGAAGGTCCGGTTCCGCCCGCAGGCCTTGGCGCGGTAGAGCGCGGCGTCGGCGGCGGCGATCAGGCGCTCGCAATCGAGCTCCCGTCCCAGGCCGACCACGCCGCCGACGCTGATGGTGACGTGATCGGCGGCGATCGAGGCGCGATGGGCGATGCGAAGCCGCTCGACGGCGGCTCGCGCCAGCTCGGCGATCAGCATCGCCCCCGATAGCGGCGTGTCGGGCATGACCACGGCGAACTCCTCGCCGCCGTAGCGGGCGCAGAAGTCGGTCTCGCGCCGCAGCGTCGCGGCGATCGCCTGAGCGATCGCCCGCAGGCATTGGTCGCCCTTCTGGTGCCCGTTGGTGTCGTTGTAGAGCTTGAAGAAATCGACGTCGATCATCAGCAGCGACAGCGGCAGCTGGTCGCGGCAGGCGCGTTTCGTTTCTTCCGCGAACTTCGCGTCGAAGCTGCGGCGGTTGGCGAGCCCAGTGAGGCCGTCGCAGGCGGCGAGCGCCTCGAGGTCGGTTTGCGCGAGTTTCTGCGTCGTTATGTCGCGCAACATCTGCACCACGGCGATGAGCTCGCCGGACGCGTCGTAGATCGGGCCCGCGTCGATCGCCAGGTAGAGCCGGCGGCCAAGGCGCGGCATCGGACACCAGCTCTCGCCCGAGGCGCCGAAATCGGAGAGGCCGCAGGCGCCGCCGTCCGCGTAGAGCTGGGGGATCTCGGCGAAGCGCCGCTCCAACAGCAGGTCGGCGAGGCAGGGGCGGCGCTCGGCGTAGAACGCGCGCCAGTGATCTGTCGTGCCAACGACTTGCTCCGCCGGCACGCCGGTCAGCCGCGCGCAGGCGTTGTTCCACACCAGCACCCGGCTGTCGGCGCCGATGACGAAGGTCGGGACAATAAGGTGCTCCAACAGCGCCGCGGCGAAGCCGTGGTCGCTGTCCGCTACGAAGGGTCGAGCGGCTCGCTTTTCTTGCAGCGCTTGCACGGCGAGGATGCTAACGCAAAAACAGGTTAAGGATTGCTCAAATGGCCCGGCCGCCCAAGCAAAACGCGGCGCTCGACGTCGAAGGCGGCGCGGCCCCGCGCGGGCGGGCGCGCCCGACGCGGCGTCGACGCTCCATAGACGGCGGTCAGGCGCAGAACGCCGGCCTTCCTGTTCTGGGCGACGCGGGCCGCCGAGGTCTGGCGCCGCGACAAAGGCGGCCGTTGCAATCGCGGCGTAATCGTGGTGGCCTCGCGCCCGCCGACGCCCCGCAGCGCAAGAAGGAATCGTCATGACGCCCGGAGCCCTCGCCCTCGTTCTCGCCGCCGCGTTCTCCGGCGCCGCCCTCTACGTCAACCTGGTCGAGCAGCCGGCGCGCATGGCGCTCGACGACGAGGTCATCCTCAACGAATGGACGCCGAGCGACCGTCGCGGCGTGGCGCTGCTCGCCGCGCTGTCGCTGTTGTCCTGCGCGCTCGGCCTGTTCGCCTATTTCTCCACCGAGGACGTGCGCTGGGGGTTTGGCGCGGTGCTCATCATCCTGAGCTGGCCTTACACGTTCTTCGCCATGTCGCCGCTCAACGACCAGATTCTCACGCTGGCGCCGCGCGACATCGGCGCGGCGCGGGCGCTGGTGCGCCAGTGGGGCCTGCTCGAATACGGCCAGACGGCGATCGGCTTCGCCGCCTGCGCGGCTTATCTGTGGGCGCTGTAAGGCGCGCCGGCGCGCCTGCAAGAGAGGAACGCGATGTTCGACAAGCCGCAAGCCTTCGCCCTCGCCGCCCGCGCTGTGCGCGACGTCGCCGGCGCGCTGCGCTTCTTTTCGATCCTGCCGGCGCCGCAGGGCGGCGCCTCCGAGCCGCCCTTCGATCTCGCGCGCGCCGCCTGGGCGGCGCCGGTCGCCGGCGCGCTGATCGGCGCGGTCGGCGCGGTCGCGCTCGGCGTCGCGGCGCTACTGGGACTGCCGCCGCTGGTCGCCGCGGCGCTCGCCGTGGCGGCGCTCGCGCTGACGACGGGGGCGCTGCACGAGCGCGGCCTCGCCGAAGTCGCCGACGGCATGGACTGCGGCGGCGCCAGCGGCGAGGACAAGCCGGCGATCGCGCGCGACAGCCGGGTCGGCGTCTGCGGCGTCGTGGCGCTCGCGCTCGCGCTGATCCTGCGCGTCGGCGCGCTCGCGGCGCTGACGCGCGACGGCTTGGCCATCGCCGCGGCGGGCCTGATCCTCTCCGGGGCCGCCGCGCGCGCCGGGGCGCTGCTGCCGCGCGCCCTGCCCGCTCGCGCCGACGGCGCCGGCGCGAGCCTCGGTTGGCTCGACCTTTCGGCGCTGATCGGCGTCGGCTTAGCGACGCTCGTCGTCGCCGTTCTCACCGGGCTTGCGGCGCTCGAAACGATGCGCGCGCTGTTCGCCTGCGTCGTCGCGGCGGCCGCGGCGTGGGCGACGCGCGGGTTGACGCGCCCGCAGACCAGCGGCCAGACCGGCGACGACGCCGGCGCGGCGGAGCAGGCGGCGGAGATCGCCTGCCTGATCGGTCTTCTCATCGGCGGCCGCGCGCCCTAGATCACGCCCATGGCCGCTGCGTTCGACAGCCCCTGCGTGAACGTCGGCGCCGTCGATCCGGCGTCCGGCCCGGGCGCCGGCTGACATGGTCCGCCTCGTCGTTCCCTTAGCGATCCTCGCCGCGGCGCTGATCGCGCTGGTCGCGACGCCCGCCGCGACGCCGCTCCTCGGCCTCGACCACGCGCGCTTCGCCGGCGCCGCCTTCGGCGTCGCGTTCCTGGTCTGGCTCGGCCTCGCCGCGGCGGGCGACGCCGGGCTTGGCGCGCTCGCGCGCGCCGCCGGCGGCGCGGCGGTCTGGGCGGCGATCATCCTCGGCCTCACCGGCCTCTACGCCTATCGCTTCGAGTTCGCCGACTTCGCCGGCCGCGTGATGGCCGAGCTCCTCCCCGGCGAGGCGCAGGTCGGCGCGAGCGGCGAGGTGATCGTCAACCGCCGTCTCGGCGGCGAGTTCGTCGTCCCCGCCAAGATCGACGGCGTCAAGGTGACGCTGCTGTTCGACACCGGCGCCTCGACCGTGGTGCTGCGCGCCGAGGACGCCAGGCGCGTCGGCGTCGACGTCGCCGGCCTCGACTACGACGTCGACGTCGTCACCGCCAACGGCGCGGCGACCGCGGCGCCGGTCCGCCTCGACCGCATCGCCGTCGGCCCGATCGTCGCGCGCAACGTGCCGGCGCTGATCACCAAGCCCGGCGCCCTCGCCGAGAGCCTGCTCGGCATGAGCTTCCTCGAGCGGCTGCAGAGCTACACGGTCGAGCGTGGCCGGCTGATCCTGAAGGGGAAGTGAGGGGCGCTTGCAGGCGCGGTCGGCGATCTAAGGCATACACACTTGTTTCTTCGGACTAGCCGTCGCTCGTGCCTGATCCGTTCTCGGCGTCAAGGTCAAGCCGGCTTCGCCGGTTGCTCGCTTCGCTCGCAAACCTTGACACCCGCGCGCGGATCAGGCCTTTCGCTACCGTGAGTTTTGCTGAGCCAAGCCGGCCCTTCGGGCCGGCGGTCTCAGCAAAACTCACGGTAGCTGCTTGCGGCGTCGGAACGGCGGAGTCACCCGAAGGGCCGAAGCGAAGCGGAGGAGCCGCCGTCAGGCGGCTTGACGCCGCCGAGCCGATGCGGCCCTTTGTCGACACAAACGATGTGTGACTCCGTTAGGTCGTCGCCCGCGCCTGGCGGAGCTCAACAAGACCCGCGCGGGATTGCGGCCGAGAGAGACGCGGCCGTCGGCCGCGTCTACAGGGGACGGCGCCTTCTCCTACGTTCCTTCGCAATCCGCCTCATTCCGCCGCTTGGCGCGGCGCGCGCCTGACCGCGGCGATGGCCTCGCGCAAAACCGAGAGCCCCGCCTCCGGCGCCGTCGCCAACGTCGACAGTCGGCGGCGAAACGCCCGCGCGCCAGGCCGGCCGGCGAACAGCCCCAGCAGACAGCGCGTCATGTCGTGCAGCCGCGCGCCCTTCTCAAGCTCGCGCGCGACGTAGGGCTCGTAGGCGTCGAGCGCGGCGAAGGCGTCGGCAAGCGGCGAAGGCGCGCCGAAAAACAACGGATCGACGCCGAGCAACAGCTCTGGACTCTGGTAGGCGGCGCGGCCGATCATCACGCCGTCGACGCGATCAAGCTCGGCCAGCGCCGCGTCGAGCGCCACAAAGCCGCCGTTGATGGCGACCGGCAGGTCGGGATGGGCCGCCTTCAATTGATGGACGAGCGGGTAATCGAGCGGCGGGACGTTGCGGTTGTCCTTGGGGCTCAGGCCATCGAGCCACGCCTTGCGCGCATGGACGACGACGCCTGCCGCGCCCGCCGCCGCGACCGCCGCGACCAAGGGAAACAACGCCTCCCGCGGCTCCTGATCGTCGACGCCGAGCCGGCACTTCACGGTGACGGGGACGCGGACCGCCGCCGCCATCGCCGCGACGCATTCGGCGACCAGGGCCGGCTCGCGCATCAGGCAGGCGCCGAAGCGGCCGTCCTGCACGCGGTCGGAGGGGCAGCCGCAGTTGAGGTCGATCGCGTCGTAGCCGAAGTCGGCGCCCGCGCGCGCGGCTTGCGCGAGCCGCGCGGGCTCGGCGCCGCCGAGCTGCAAGACGACCGGATGTTCGCTGGGGTCGAAGGCGAGCAGCCGCTCGCGCGGGCCGAACACCACCGCGTCGGCGCCGACCATCTCGCTGTAAAGCCGCGCGCACCGCGTCAGCAGGCGATGGAAGACGCGGCAATGCCGGTCGGTCCAATCCATCATCGGCGCGACGGAGAAGCGCCAGCCGGGAAGCGCGGTCAGGTCGGTCATAGCCTCTCGGGCCGAGCGGAAACGGCGAAAGCCGCCGCGCCGGCCGAGATAGGCCGGCCGAGGGCGGGTTACAACCGGGGAGCGCGTGTGAACGGCGAGCGGCTTGACGGACCTTAAAGCAGCTTCCCTTGCCGATCGTCCTCCTCGCGAAACGCCTTTTTCAGGC